>CBDULX010000020.1:0-24425 GCA_965368175.1 uncultured Gammaproteobacteria bacterium
CTACAGCATGTTTGATTTGCGAGTCCTCTCCACTCGCAAGAACGGACCACCATTTTCTATATACTACAAAACCTTTACGGATTAATTCCGCTGCGCGGTTGTATGCCTAACTGCAGTTATTACTCGCGTGTCATCCATACACGCAAATGTCACCCACCATTTCTAGCATCCAACACAAATCTTAAGCCAGTTCCGCTTCGCGGCTGTATATTTCCGGCATACTATACTTGCGAGACCTCGAACTACTGCTTCTTTAAGCGATCCCTGTCCTGGCATGCACCCGAAGTGCCTAAACTCCTGAACATCGTCAAGCGCTAACCTGTTCCAGTCATCCAGAATACAGACTCTGCAACATAGTTCACTTGATTAACAACCCCTATACGAATAAAGTACGGCCTCTATAACAGAATCTTTTGATATCGAACCGGTATTACCCCATGAAACAGTTCAGCCTCCTGAAAGCATCAGTAAAACAATTACGTAATTTCGTTCTCAACACCTTTCTGGGTGGTGTCATAATCATACTGCCCGCACTGGTTTTATATTCAATTGTCACCTGGTTGCTCGAATATATAAACAGTACCGCAAGCCCTCTCACCAATATCATTACCCATCAACTCCCGGTGAGCGAAACATATGCCAGCATATTAACCCTGATCACGGTTTTTATCCTGTTTTCCATCATTGGCATGCTGGTTCGCACACGTCTGGGCAGCATTTTTTATAATCTGTTTGAAGGCGCAACCCTGGCGCGCATTCCTGGCTACAAAACCATCAAAGAGCTAATAGCCCAGGTCACCGGTGACAAGACCGGGCTGTTTAAATATGTAGCTCTGGTTAAGCTGGGAGGCAATGATTATTCAGCAACGGGATTTATTGTGGATGAATATGATGACCAGTACGTCACAGCTTTTATTCCCTGCGGCCCTAATCCAACAACCGGCTTTATCTACCACATTCCCAAAAGAAACATCGAACGATTAAATGTATCCGTCGAAGCTGCCATGCGCACTGTTATTGCCTGTGGTTCAGGCTCTGCAAAATTCATCAAACTGGACCAGCTCAACAAGAACCAGTAACTACAGGAAATGAAAAGTAATTCTTATGAATGATGATAAAAGTTAGTTTCAATCCATATTTAATTTTCAATTGACAACAATTTGTAAGATACGGATTTACATTCTGAAAATAGAAATTAATATATGGCGTCACACCTGTGTGTTTTGAGCCGGAATCGAGGTATCCTCGAATCAAGCCGTGACTGTTTTATGCTGGCAAAAAGCGCCCAGATTCCCCCGAAGTTCGTTGCAATAGTATAACTATTTCGCCTCACTTCATGAAAAACCTAAACACTTTAATCGCAGCCTATTACAACCAGACTTAATCAGAGGCTCCCTAGAATATTTTACTGAGTTTTACGCTGACCATGGTCCGATCATAGTCGTAGTTATCGTCATCGGAGACATTACTGGTAACGCTGGCCTGAGTTCTTAGCTTCAGGGTTTTATCAATTCGATAATCGAGATTAATTGCGACCTTAGTTCGGGTTTCATCTCGGTCTGATGCACTGATGGGGTCTGAATAGCTACTGAGACGATAACCAAGATCACCTGCCAAAGACCAGTCGCGGTCGAGGTATCGTGTATACATCGCCCGTAAACCATTACGCGTAGGTGAATAACTGGTAGTAGCAGTATCTTCACGATTATTCATTTCATATTCGTAGTAATAACGCTGGCTGTCACGCTTACCATATAGACGATATTCGGCACGGAATTTTTGACGGTTACCCTCCAGATAATCATAAATAGCATTGTCGCTACTCACAATCTCAAAACTATATCTCAGTACATAACTTTCATATTTAGAAAGTTTATTTTGACCGTTAACTTCAAATTTAACAATAGACTGGTAATCTTCATTACCATAAGTGAACTTATCCATATGCAACTGATAGTAGCTTGACCAGTTATTAAATTGCTGGAGTTTTTTCAGGCCCATGCCAACCTGGCTCTCGTCATAAAGATTACTGTCCATGTAGTTACGACCAAACACAATAGCATCAGCCTGCCAGCCGGATTCTCTACTACCGTCCAGCATGTAGTCCAGTACCAGATAGCCATCCATAAAACTGTCACTGACTTCAGCGGGGGCACCGTTTTCCGGTGCAATATTAATATTGCTATCGGTTCCGGCACTGATACTGACATAACCGTTCCAGGGTTTGACTGGACCTTTAGATTCGCCAACTATGTTTAATTTGTTAAGCTCACTATCGGCCAGTGAAACCAGCTTCTGATCACGACTGCTGTTAACCACCATCTCAAAATAGCTTCTAGCCGTAGCATAGTCGCCGGTTTTTTTCGCCACCAGACCCAGATTAAAGTTTGCCAGTGCTTTCATTTTAGGGGCTTCTGCCACTACCTGAAAATTACGCCGGGCATTGTCATAATCCCCCAGCTTGTAATAACTGCTCGCCAGATTGTAATAAAGAGAAATAGATTTAAGACCCTGTCGTCTTGCCCGTTCAAAATAATCGACCGCTTTCTGGTAATCTCCTGAGTTGAAATATGATTTACCCTGATCAAAATCCAGACTGGCAGAGGCTCCTGCTTCCACGCTGAACAGCATGCTTGCCACCATCAGTACTGATACAGATATTTTTAATAGCCCATTCATGAGTGAATTCCTGAAATTATTTTTTTACTATACATACAAAAGCCCCTCTCCAAAACCGGAGAGAGGCAATACCGCACTAAAAAACTTAGATTAAGGAGTTGTTGGTATAGACATTCCACCATCAGGAGTTTGCATATGATCCATTATACGGTCCTGCATCTGCTCGTGTTGCTCAAGCTGCTCTCGGCCATTTTCACGCATGTGCTGACGATCTTGCTCCTGCTCTTCAAGGCGTTCACGTAAACGCTCCTGCTCCTGCAACATCAGCTGATCACCACCGTCCTCGATCATTTCACGGTTACGTATACGATTCTGATTGGCAGTTTGTAAACCCTGGGCTGCATTTTCAACCGCATTTTCACTGGCCGCATCTGGCAGCTCAATATTACGAGTAACCGCCTCTACTGAATTTTCATTCATTTCCATAACCCGAATGGTTAGATCTTCAGCTTCTTCGCCCATTGCGCCGATAGGCATCAGCAGACTACCTGCAATCATTATGGCTGTTAATTGTTTGTTCATACGTTTATCTCCACTTCAAATAAAATTAAATTATTTACACTGCATCTCTGTCTAATTTCAGGTAATTAAGCGCACCACCATTGGCAGTTTCCAGCCTCAGTCGATAGATTTTCTGTTTATCCCCGTAACCTACCCTTGCCACCAGCTCACCCTTCACTTTACCCAGGGCCTGTACCGGTAATGTCAGAACATTCTGTCCCTTATCCAGTCGGGTTTCCCAGGCCAGCATTTTTTGACCGGGGTATCCCAGCAGTTCAATGTTGTCCGGCAGTTCTATCTGCATACTGGCCAGCTGTATGTCATCAACTGAGGTAATCACCAGTTTCAGATCCCGGCTTTCCTGTAATCCTATGGACACAACATCCAGAGATGGCTCTATGGTCTCTGGCACAAACACACTGGCCGCGAACCAGATCGCCAGACTGGCTGCCACAGCAGTGGCAAAACCGGCCTTGAAATGATGTCGTGATGGCTGTGTATACTGTCGCCTCACAGTGGCAAACATACGTTGCTCAAACCCCTGATCCGGCTCTTCCAGGGGCAGATCGTTTAACATTTGCTTTACAGCTCTGGCGTCGGCATAAAACTGTTTGCATGAATGACATGAACCGATGTGTTCATCAAAAAGCTCACGCTGTTTACTGGATAACTGGTCATCCAGATACTCATCAATTACAGTTTTAATATCATTGCATTTCATATTCATCACCCTGTTACCCATTTAACACGGTCGATTGCTCATAAAGGTTCCATTTTTTAATCGACTCCCTTAACTGGCCTCTTGCCCGGCTCAACCTCGATTTAAGAGTACCCAGCGGAACATCCAGCAAGTCCTGCAGTTCTGGCAGACTGTAGCCTTCCACATCGTGCAGCAATATCAACTGGCGCTGATCCTCATTCAGCCTGTCAATTGCCTGGCTGAGTATGCCTAGAGTCAGCTCACTGCTGGCCATAACTTCCGGGCCAGTATTCGTTACCCTTTCTGCCAGCTGCTCTTCTTCAATATCATCATCAACCAGATCCAGAGCCTGCCGCTGCTGCTGCCGATATTTATCTACGAACTGGCGGTATAACACCCGCGATAGCCAGGGTGACAGCCGCTCGATGACTTTCATTTCTTCGAGTTTTGGGAACAGTTTCAGTAACACATCCTGCACCAGGTCTTCAGCATCCTCCCGGTTACCGGTTAAACGATAGCCAAGGCGATACATTTGCTTCAGGTGAGGCCTGAGCAAAAGCTCGAACTGCTGATGGGGATCTTTTCTGGCGCTCCAGAAATCGATAATAGACATAATATTATGAACGATGATATTGGTTAAAAGGTTCCATTTTATTTTAACCCTTTAATTTCCTGATTAACTTATTTTTCAACCTCCATAAAAAAACCACCGTAAACGGTGGTTTATTAATAAACATCCTTTTATTCAGGAAACTTTGAGCGGTTCCAGCAATATGCTCTTGCCCGTTATATCCGGCGGCTGTTGTAAGCCCATCAACTGCAGGATGGTAGGCGCCACATTACTCAGCCCACCGCCAGTACTCAATCGCCAGTATTCCTCATCGATGATCATGCAGGGCACAGGATAAACCGTGTGCTGCGTATGAGGCTCACCGGTAACAGGGTCGATCATTTCATCACAGTTGCCATGGTCGGCCGTCAACATCACTGAGTAACCTTCTGCTACGGCTATATCCAGCACACGTCCGACCTGAACATCCATGGCCTCCACCGCAGCAATCACAGATTCACGAACGGCGGTATGACCGACCATGTCGCCATTGGCGAAATTAACCACCAGGAAACCGTACTGGTGAGATTCCAGGGCCTCAATAGTGGCGTCGGCCACTTCCAGGGCGCTCATCTCCGGTTTTTTGTCATAGGTGGAAACCTTGGGTGAAGGGATCATGACCCGGTCTTCACCCGCCCAGGTCTCTTCCCGGCCACCGTTAAAGAAGAAGGTGACATGGGCGTATTTTTCAGTTTCCGAACAATGAAATTGCTTATATCCGGCACGACTCACCACCGATGCCAGGGTGGAATGGGGACGTTCCGGCGCAAAAGCGATGGGCAACAGAAATTTTGGATCATATTCGGTCAGGCAGGTGACGGTGACCGGATCAAAATCACCGGTTTCAAAGCCATCGAAGTCACCCTGGCTCAGGGCCTCGGACAACTGTCTGGGACGGTCATTCCTGAAATTAAAGAAAATGACATTGTCATCACCTTCCAGAGGTACTGCATCGGGCAGGATACAGGGCAAAATGAATTCATCGGTCTGATCTGCCGCATAGGCTGATTCTATAGCGTAACGGGCATTGTCGTGATGCTCACCCCTGTTATTGACTATGGCCTGCCAGGCGACCTCGGTGCGGTCCCAGCGATTATCTCTATCCATGGCATAATAACGACCGCAGATGGTGGCGATGGCGCCATCCGCCTCTTCAAGTGCGGCTTCGAGTTTCGACAGGTAACCTATGGCTGCCATGGGTGCAGTATCCCGGCCATCCGTGATCATGTGTACCAGAGGCTTGATTTTTCGCTCTGCACACATACCGATCAGTGCCAACAGGTGGTTAATATGGCTATGCACACCACCATCGGAAACCAGGCCCACCAGATGCATGGGACGGTCTTTTTCAGCCGCGTCGTTCATGGCTGCAGTAAGCGCTGCGTTTTCAAAAAACTCACCACTCTCGATGGCGTCATCGATACGCACCAGATCCTGGCGCATGATGGAACCACAACCCAGAGTGAGATGCCCCACCTCGGAGTTACCCATCTGTCCGACCGGTAAACCGACGGCCAGCCCAGATGCATCCAGTGTGGTATGAGTATTGGTGGAAAAGTATTCGTCCAGTCTGGGTGTGTTGGCCAGTACCACCGCATTGTTAATACGACTTGGATTGACGCCTACGCCATCAAGGATGATAAGAATTGTCGGGCGACGCGGAACGCTACGCTGTTCAGCCATTGTTTCTGCCTAAATATTCGAGTTTCTGGTTATTCATGGGTGGCGAATTTTACACTATTTCATGACAGAAATGTTGAGCCTATTACAATTTACTGATATTCCATTAATAAATTTTTGAAGATTTATTTGCTTTTATTACCTGCCCCCACTTTTTTATCATTCACCAAATAGACTACGTGGCTGGCGTAATTCAGTATATTCGACCTGAATTCGCCATCAATCCTGTTGCTGACAATAGATAATCCGGGCTTAATCAAATCATGGTTCTGTAGTGATAATCGCCTGATTAACCGTTTCAGAACTATCTCGGGAGAAGCTAACTGAGCATCGGCAATATTCAATGGTTCAGTTATCGCCGGCAACAATTGACTATCAGACAATTGCCAGCCAGAGCGCCCGATAAATAAATCAACGGCCTGGATCACCCGATCAGTGATCACCTTCGATGGCTTTTGTCTTAGCACCCTGGTTTCCCAGTCCAGCATGCCTTGCGCCACAAAAGCAAAATCCTCCAGGTAACGATCATTGCCCCACTGGCTCTGTCGAACAAGACCCTCATCCATTTTATTTTTCAGGTAACTGTATAGTGCCTGTCCTTTTATCTGATAAGTTTTTTCACCGGTAAGATCAACTAATCCAGCCAGGGCAGTGAGCAAATATCCATTCCAGCTGGCGAGCACTTTATCATCCATTGGTGATGGATTCTGTTGCCGCTTTTTCAATAACACTTGCCGGATAGCAAACCAGTCCTTACCCAGCGCCTGGCCCATGGGAAACACAGCCCCATCTACCTCAGTCAATAACCAGTGCTGATTAATCATCTTCCACTGTGTATCGCTTAAGCCTTCGGCCATGGATTGCCGTACCCAAAGATAACTACCCCCCTCGCGGCCCTGCTGATCCTGTGCGCTGAGGGCACTTGCATAACCCCCACCGGGCATGGACATTTCCCGGAAAATAAAATCCGCCGTTTCTTTCGCCAGCGCCAGATAGCGTGGCGCCTGAAAAAATTGATAGGCCTTCATATAGAGCTCAATCATGGAGGCATTGGTATAAAGCATTTTCTCAAAATGCGGCGTATGCCAGTCAGGGTCTACGGTATAACGAAAAAATCCGCCACCGATAACATCGTGTAGTCCTCGGTCTGCCATCTGATCCAGCGTCAATTGCAGCCATTCTTTCAGTTCTTCATCTGGCCTGTCGTGCAGTATCTCGAGCAGGGCCAGCAGTAAAGCTTCT
This sequence comes from uncultured Gammaproteobacteria bacterium, assembly GCA_965368175.1. Classification (GTDB taxonomy): domain Bacteria; phylum Pseudomonadota; class Gammaproteobacteria; order SZUA-229; family SZUA-229; genus CBDULX01. The sequence continues at coordinate 7,413 of CBDULX010000020.1, forward strand.
CGAGGAAATTTTTTTGCATTACCAATACCGCCCTGCATATCGTCAGCAGTCATACGAACTCTATTCAACAATTGACTGAGCATATCTTCAGCTTTTGGCAAAGGCTCGGTTTTTTCCGATATACGTTGCATAAACTGGAATGCTTCCAATGCCATTTTTTCCAGTTTCGCCTGATCCGTTTTCCACTCACCACTCACTTTTTCAAGCAACTGAATAAAGGAATCTTTTGGTAAATACACCAGACCGAACAGGGGATATCCCTCTGCGGTAACAAATGCATTTAACGGCCAGCCACCATAACCCCGGCTTTGCTGTAAAAAAGTCATTAACTGCTGATCCAGTGCCGGGTTTAATTCACGATCGACTTTTATCGGAATAAAATATTTATTTAAAAGTTTTGCCACCTCTGCATCATTAAAACTTTCATTACGCATTACATGGCACCAGTGACAGGAAAAATACCCCACCGAAATAAATAACAGTTTATTTTGCTTTCGCGCCTGTTCCAGAATAGAAGGCTGCCAGACTTGCCAGTGCACGGCATCGTTGGCGTGTAATCGGATATAGGGCGAAGGGTGTTCACTGAGGGGGATCTCTTTTGCCCAGCTAGAGAAAGAGCTAATCAGAACCAGAAACAGCACGTATAGTCGTAGTAATTTCACAGACGGGTCTCCGGCTAAGAGCATGTATAAATGAAAACACAAATACACAACTTGTATACGCTTATTCTATACAAGATCTGAGATATACATTTCTTTAATTAGCGTTCATTCGCGGACTAACGCCTGTAACTTTAATCGCGCTTTTCTTCATCTTCCGTATCCATACGATCCATTTCCGCATCCATTTCTTCTTCGCTCATTTCTTGAAAATCTTCATCGGACGCTTCTTCCTTTTTCTTCTGTACTATTCTGGATGCCAGCAGTCCAATTTCAAATAATAGCCACATAGGTATGGCCAGCAAGGATTGAGAAATTATGTCCGGAGGCGTTAGCAACATACCGATAACAAACACACCTACAATAATATAGGGGCGCTTGGCAGCCAGACTTTCTACCGTAGTGACACCAGCCTGAACCAGCAGAAATGTTGCCACAGGCATTTCAAAGGCTATACCGAATGCAAAAAATATGGCGAGAATAAAATCAAGGTACTGACCAATATCGGTCATCACGGACACCCCTTCCGGGGCTATTGCAATAAAGAATCCAAACAGCAATGGGAAAACCGCAAAGTAGGCAAAGGCAATACCGCAGTAAAATAACATGACACTGGAAAACACCAGTGGTGCCACCAGTTTTTTTTCATGTTTATACATACCGGGTGCAACAAAAGACCAGACCTGGTAAAGCGTGTAGGGCAGGCTCAACAACACCGACAGCATCAGCACCAGTTTGAATGGCACCAGGAAAGGTGAGGTGACGCCGGTAGCGATCATCGAAGTACCTTCCGGCATCAATTCCAGTAAAGGCTGGGCGAAATAGGAAAAAATTTGTTCGGAAAACGGGAATAGTAAAACGAATAACACTAATATTGCCACCACCATGCGCAGTAGACGATCCCGTAACTCCAGCAGATGACTGACAAAGCCCTGCTCTTTGCTATCGACGTCCGATTCGCTCATTTAGTTTTATCCGAGCTGGTCTCTGAAGTGGAATCCGACTGGTCACTTGAAATGGATTTTTCGTCCGGCACATGATTCTGACCAGACTGGGGCTCAGGCTCATCATCTTCTTCCAGAATTTCATAGCGTGGGCCAGGTGACAATTTATCGTCAATATCTGTCTTATCTGCGTCGGAATCATCCTTGTCCTCAAACATATTATGATAAGACTGGTTTACAGAATTTTCTGTGTCGGTCAGCTTACTTTGCAGCTCCTTAATCTGTACTTCCTGATTATGCAGCATCCGTTTCAGCTCACCGCTGTCGAATTCTTTCTCGACCTCGTTTTTTACGCCTTCGATATAACGACGCGCCTTACCCACCCAATAGCCCACGGTACGTGCAGCCTGAGGCAGACGTTCCGGACCCAGCACAACCAGGGCCAGTACCAGAATAAGCAGGATTTCCCAGAAACCGACATCAAACATAATTTAGCAGCCTATAAATCAGGCTTTGTCATTTTCCTTGGAAGTGACTTCGGCATCGATTACTTTACCGTCTTCTTTCTTATCCAGGCTCTTGTCGGCATCCTGTTCTCCACTTTTCACTGCTTTTTTAAAGCTGTTGATAGCATTACCCAGATCACCGCCAATGTTACGCAATTTTTTGGTTCCGAATAACAGAATAACAATACCCAGAACAATCAATAACTGCCAAATACTTATACCCATAGATTTTTCCTCAGGTTTACCTTCATTCATCATTGCTCAAGCCTGTGGCCGGAGCATTTATTCTTTACGAGAAGCCTTTTCCTCGATACCAGACAGACCAAAACGTCTATCCAGTTCTTTCAGCACATCTTCTGCTGTCAACCCCTGCTGAGTGAGCAACACCATACTGTGAAACCACAGATCGGCGATTTCATATACAATTTTATCCTTATCTCCATCCTTGGCAGCCATCACTGTTTCGGTGGCTTCTTCTCCGATTTTTTTTAAAATAGCATCCAGTCCCTTGTGGTATAACTTGGCCACATAGGACGAATCTGGCTCTGCCTGTTTACGCTGTTCCAGTACCTTGGTCAATCGTGATAAAACGTCACTCATAAATATCCCTGGGGTCTTTCAGCACCGGATCGGTTTCCACCCATTGATTATTCTTAAAAACTTTAAAGAAACAGCTTTCACGACCAGTATGGCAGGCAATACCACCCTTTTGTTCAATACCGAGTAATATCACATCATTATCGCAATCCAGTCGGATGGATTTCACAATTTGAATATGACCGGATTCTTCACCCTTGTGCCAGAGTTTCTGCCGAGAACGTGAAAAATACACTGCTTCAGCTTTTTTCGCCGTCAGCATCAACGATTCACGATTCATCCAGGCAAACATTAACACCCGCCCGGAATTGGCATCCTGAGCTATGGCCGGTATAAGACCATCTTCGTTCCATTTAATTTCATCGAGCCAGTCAGACATGAATCACCTTTTGCATTAGAGTCTGACTTCGATGCCGCGTTCAGCCATGCGTTGCTTGGCTTCACCGATGGTGTATTCGCCAAAATGAAAAATACTGGCTGCCAGAACGGCATCGGCTTTGCCTTCACTGACACCTTCGACCAGATGATCCAGATTGCCGACACCGCCGGATGCAATGACAGGCACATTCACGGCTTCACTGATGGCACGAGTCAGCTCCAGATCGAATCCGATTTTGGTGCCGTCACGATCCATACTGGTGAGCAGGATTTCTCCTGCGCCGTAATCGGTCATTTTTTTCGCCCATTCGATAGCATCCAGTCCGGTGGGTTTGCGGCCTCCATGGGTGAATATTTCCCAGCGACTGGGCTCACCCTCTGCGGATACTTTCTTGGCATCTATGGCCACCACTATGCATTGTGAACCGACACGTTCTGTGACTTCTTTGACAAACTCGGGATTGAATACGGCTGCGGTGTTTATCGCCACCTTGTCGGCACCGGCATTCAACATGCGACGCACATCGTCGAGGGTGCGAATACCACCACCCACGGTGAGTGGAATAAACACCTGTTCAGCCACCTGCTCCACCACATGCACAATGGTTTCTCGATCATCGGAGCTGGCGGTAATATCGAGGAAGGTAATTTCATCAGCACCTTCCATATCGTAACGACGTGCGACCTCGACCGGGTCGCCCGCGTCCCGAATATCGACAAACTGGACACCTTTTACCACCCGACCGTTATCGACATCGAGACAGGGAATTATACGTTTTGCGAGTGACACGGCTTTCTCTCTAGATTAACGCTTATCCACCCAGGATTGGGCTTCTGCAAAATCCAGGGTACCTTCATAAATAGCACGGCCAGTGATAGCACCCATAATGCCTTCATCTGCTACTGCTGCCAGGGCCTTGATGTCATCCATATTGGTGATTCCACCCGAGGCAATCACGGGTATATTGATGGCCTGGGCCAACTTTACAGTGGCCTCTATATTGACGCCCTGCATCATTCCGTCACGACTGATATCGGTATAGACAATGGCGGCTACTCCGTCATCCTCAAAGCGCTGAGCCATATCAATAACATCGTGTCTGGATACTTTCGACCAGCCATCCACTGCCACTTTGCCGTCTTTGGCATCCAGACCAACGATGATATGACTCGGAAATCCGGCACAGACATCACTGATAAAATGAGGATCGGTCACTGCCTTGGTGCCAATAATGACATAGCTGACACCGGCATCCAGATAGGTCTCGATGGTTTCCTCATCACGGATGCCACCACCCACCTGAATCGGCAAATCAGGGTAGGCTTCGGCAATCCGGTGAATCACTTCAGCATTCATCGGTCTGCCTTCGAATGCACCGTTCAGATCAACCAGATGCAATCGTCGACATCCGGCTTTTACCCAACGTCCGGCCACGGCCACCGGATCATCGGAAAATACCGTATCATCCTCCATTTTGCCCTGGCGTAATCTGACACACTGACCGTCTTTTAAATCTATGGCGGGGATTAATAACATTTTTTTACCTGACCTTATTCCTTGCCGTCCCATCGGGCAAAATTTTTCAACAATTGTAAACCATCCGCAGCACTCTTTTCAGGGTGAAACTGGACTGCAAATACATTATCACGACCGATACCGGAAACAAATTCAATCCCGTATTTCGTAGTGGCTGTCACCAGAGAGTGATCTGCCGGATCCATATAATAGCTGTGAACAAAATAAAACCGACTGTTATCCTCTATGCCCTGCCATAAAGGATGCTCAGCCTGCTGTTTAACCTGGTTCCAGCCCATGTGAGGGATCTTTAGTTTTTCATTACTGTCGTCGTGCAAATCATTACCAAAAAAACGCACCTCGCCAGCATAAAGCCCCAGGCAATCAACACCGCTATTTTCTTCGCTATGGGCCAGTAATACCTGCATACCCATACAAATGCCCAGAAAAGGTTTTTCTGTTGCAGCCTGTAAGACCGCCTGACCAAGCTTTCGATCATAGAGTTCTTTCATGCAGTCTCGGGCAGCACCCTGACCGGGAAATACCACTCGATCTGCATTCTCTATAGTCTGGACGTCCGAGCTAATAATCACTGTCTGATTTTGGGCAACATGCTCCAGGGCTTTAGCCACTGAACGCAAATTACCCATACCATAATCCACCACTACAACTGTCGACACTACAGAGATCCCTTGGTCGACGGCAAAATGCCCTGCATGCGTGGGTCGGCTTCCAGTGCCATGCGAAGTGCCCGGCCAAACGCCTTGAAAATGGTTTCAGCAATATGGTGTGAATTACGACCCTGGATAGCATCTATGTGCAAGCTCACCTGAGCGTGATTAACAAAGCCCTGGAAAAACTCAAAAAACAAATCGACATCAAAGCCACCTATAGACGCCCTCGGAAAATCGACTCGGAACTCCAGCCCAGGTCGTCCGGAAAAGTCAATCACCACCCGAGACAGCGCTTCATCCAGGGGAACATAGCTGTGTCCATAGCGACGAATGCCTTTTTTATCCGCCGCCGCGCTGGCAAATGCCTGACCCATAGTAATACCGATATCTTCCACTGTGTGGTGAGCATCGATGTGTAAGTCACCGCTGGCCTGAATGTCCAGGTCGATTAATCCGTGACGTGCAACCTGATCGAGCATGTGCTCAAGAAAAGGCACACCCGTTTTAAAACTGGATTTGCCGGTGCCATCCAGATTTACACTAACCTGTATCTGGGTTTCCAGGGTATCACGCCTGACCTCAGCGGTTCTGTCGGCCATTCAAGGATGCTCCACTAAATTGAATTCAGAAAAACCCATAGGATACACTGGAACGCCCAGTGATATAACCCGCAAACACCATTGAAACATTAACTTCATTAAGCAAACAGATGTAAATTCCAGATTATAGCTTTGTTGCCCAAAATACCTGATCACGTTGCTCTCAGTTTCCAGGACACCTCTGATTAAGCCTGGCTGAGTTTAGCAGGTGATAAAAGCGTTTAGATTTTTCACGAAGTGAGTCGGTATTATTCTATTGCAACGAACCTCAGGGAAAATCTGGACACTTTTAGCCAGCATAAAACCATCACTACTTGATCACTTGTTATCCTGTAAGTATTTGCTGTGTCTGAGCTGAGCAAAGTAACAGTTAAGAAAGGTCGATGCATTGAACATTAACCAGAAAAATACATAGGTAAAGATATAGGCCTTGATCCTGAATACGCCGGGATCAACATCCAGCATCATCAGAATGGCGATGTCTGCTGGATCAATAAAAGAAAACAGCAACAGCTCCAGCACCCCAACCACCAGGGCATTGGTCCAGAAAAAAGAGACCATACATTTAAAATTTGGTTTTTCACTCTTTGGATTATCACTCTTCGGATTATCACTCATAGACTATCTCCTGTTCATGGATCAGATGTAAGCCGGCCAACCATACACTTAGGAAGGTCGGTTACCATCCATGGTTTACTACTCCGGGGGGACAGAAAGGCCAGTGATTTTATAATAATGATGCCAGACCCGTCTGAGTGGTTCTTTATAAACGGCATGATGATTTTCTGTCAAGCACTATAACCGTGATGAAATTAAGGATTTCAGACATTAATGAGTCTGTAACCAGAAGGTGACTGGCCCATCATTGACCAGAGCCACTTTCATATCTGCACCAAACTGACCGGTTTGCACCACAGGTAGTGAATGGCGGGCCAGCTCAACCACCTGCTCAAACCAGATGCGTCCCTCATCCGGGCTTGCGGCTGAAGAAAAACTGGGACGCATGCCCTTATCGGTATTCGCGGCGAGGGTAAACTGCGGCACCAGTAACAACTCCCCCTCTATATCTTTCAGGCTCAGGTTCATCTTTCCCTGTTCATCCTCGAACACCCGGTAACCCAATATGCGCTCGACCAGCCTCTGAGCCTGGATCTGACCATCTCCTTTCTCTACGCCTAGCAGCACCAGCAATCCTCTCTGAATACTGCCGATTTCAACATCATCAACCACCACATTGGCCCGGCTCACCCTTTGCAATAATGCAATCATGTGCCCAGCCTTCGTGCCAGATCAGCCACCGCTGACAGTAATGATTGTGTGATTTCGGGCTCCAGCACCGAATGCCCTGACACCGGGCATATATCCAGCGTCGATTCTGGCCAGGCCTGATGTAGAGCCCATGCCTGTTCCAGTGGACAGATGATGTCATAGCGGCCATGCACGATGTAGCCGGGGATATGGCGGATGCGTGGCATATTATTCAACAACTGATTCGGTTCCATAAAACTGTCATTCATAAAGTAATGACATTCTATACGGGCAATACTCAAGGCCGACCTGGGATCACTGAAATGAGCGACCACATGTGGATTCTGGGTGAGATTCGCCGTGCGTCCTTCCCACACAGACCAGGCATGGGCGGCCTCTATACGAATACGTTCATCATCAGACCTGAGCAGGGAATAATAGGCGCTGACCATATCATGGCGTTCCGCCTCGGCCACTGGCGCGATAAAGTCCTGCCAGTAATCGGGGAACAATCGACTGCTGCCCTGCTGGTAGAACCACTGTATATCAGTGGGCCGCGCCAGAAATATACCTCTCAAAATCAACCCCAGCACTCGACCGGAATAGCTCTGTGCATAGGCTAGCGCCAATGTTGACCCCCATGAACCGCCAAACAGAACCCATTGCTCTATGGCCAGGTACTCACGGATTTTCTCCATATCTTGCACCAGATCCCAGGTCGTATTGCCTTCTAATTCAGCATGGGGAGTGGAACGTCCGCAGCCCCGCTGATCAAACAGGACAATACGATAGATAACCGGGTCATAAAACCGCCGATGCACCGTTTCGCAACCCGCACCAGGGCCGCCATGTAGAAAAAGCACGGGTATTCCTTCAGGATTACCCGATTCTTCTACATACAGGGTATGCATATCTGACACCGCCAGGTCATGCCTGGCATAGGGCTCAATTTCGGGATACAGCTGGCTCATAGCTTTTTCTTATTCTCAAGTTTCATTTTGTAGGGATTTTCCTACAAACATTTGCTCGTTTTCCTTACAGCAAGTTACTCGAAATGCTGATGTTTCCAGTTCTTATGCTTATGCATACTACACACATGGACATAAGGACTTGGCTTTACAGGGACTCATGGACTGTTCGGATGTAGCTGAAAAGGATATTACATGGAAATGGATCTGAAGGAAAAATAACAGTACAAGGACGTACAGGACCATAAGGATAAGCTACTCGCCAAACTCAATCACCAAGGGCTAAGGAATGCTCAAGACCCCGGCATCGGATGCTGGGGTTTTTTTTGGCCTTAAAAAATCCACAACTGGCCATTTCAAGTGATCGCCAGCTCATCAGAATAATCCTACAATATAATCATCACCCTGCTGACAAGCATTCAATACTTTAGCTGATAGCCGATTTAAATTTACTATTACACAATGTTCACATGCCAGATCAGGAAGAACTGGCGAAATTATGGATAATTTCACATGCTTTGGATGGCCTATACCTCGGCAGGGATGCCGGGGTACTTATCCCTGCCTTTTATCGCTGCTTCAGCCTGTAAACACATCATTTAAATAGATACTTGCATATATCCCATTGCAAGGTATTGTTCAGCCACTATGAGTGAATTTATCAAGCCTCCGAAAAGCCTGCTGCGCCAGGTCGGCCGAGCCATTTCTGACTTTAATATGATCCGTGACGGAGACCGTATACTGCTGGGCCTGTCCGGCGGCAAGGACTCATTATCACTGCTGCACATCCTGCACCATTTCCAGAAACATGCCCCTGTCCATTTTGATCTCGCCGCTATCACGGTTGATCCCATGGCCGAAGATTTTGATCCTTCTCCGATGATCCCATATCTGAAATCACTGGGTCTTGAATATCATTATTGTAAAGAACCCATCATGGATATGGCGAAAGCGCACATGGGCAAGAAATCCTATTGCGCCTTCTGTTCACGCATCAAACGCGGAGTGATGTACAGTACGGCACGCAAAAACGATTTCAATGTACTGGCCCTGGCCCAGCACCTGGATGATCTTGCGGAAAGTTTTTTAATGTCTGCTTTCCATGGCGGCCAGCTTAAAACCATGAAAGCTCATTATGTCAATGACGATGGCGACCTGCGTGTCATTCGGCCGCTGGTGTATGCACGGGAACGACAGACACGAGATTTTATCGATAATGCCCAACTTGCCATTATCCCGGACTCCTGCCCCGCCTGCTTCGCCATGCCCACCCAGCGTGAACACATGAAACAACTGCTGGCGGCAGAAGAATTACAGAACAAGACCCTGTTCAAATCTCTGCTCACCACATTAAAACCGCTGATGTCTCAGGGCATGCCGGAAACTGAACAGAAATAGTCCTTGCCCTGTAACAGATATTTATTTTATAAGTTACCATCAATACCAGGGCTATTTGATAAAAAGCTTTGCCACAGAGACACAAAGGGCACAGAGTTTCTAAATACAAAAATTTCTCTGAGAGCTCGGTGTCTCTGCGGCAAAAAACTTATTCCCGAGATGATCAAGGAGCCGAGCCATGTCCAAACACCCTATTACCCTGTACCCTGGGAAACTCATCGATGTTGAATGGGATGAGCGACTCTGTATCCATGTTGGTGAATGTGGCTATGCAAAAGGCGATTTATTTGTTGCCGGACGCGACCCCTGGTGTGAACCAGACCTGACCAGCCTGGATGAAATCGCCGATGTAATCGGTCGTTGCCCCTCGGGGGCACTGGTGTACCGGGTCAAGGATGGCACAGTGGAAGAAGCTGCCGATGCACAAAACACCGTTCAGGTCAGTTACAACGGCCCCTATTTCATCCGAGGCGATCTTACTATCGAAGGAACTCATGGTGAGAACATGCCTGGAACTCAGTACAGGGCAGCTCTGTGTCGCTGCGGTCATTCCAAAAACAAACCCTTCTGCGATAACAGTCATGAATCTGTTAATTTCAAGGACTATGCAGCTATCGGTGAGTCGGGGGCAACTCTAGAGAATGAGGGTGGTTCTCTGGTAATCACCGCTATCAAAGACGGCCCCTTAATGCTCAAGGGGAATGTGACTCTAATTGCTGGCAGTGGTCGCCGAGCCTGGCAGGGTACGAAAGTGGCTTTATGCCGCTGTGGTGCTTCAAAAAACAAACCCTTCTGTGACGGAAGTCATATTGGGGCGGGTTTCAAGTCTGAATAAAAAAGCAACATCGGCAATAAACCGATGTTGCTAAAAACTAATTACTGGCGAATGCCTTCGATGGAAAGAAACAGCTCAACCTGTTTCGATGCAGGGCCCAGGTTGTAATTAATATTGTAGTCCGCCAGAGTTAGAACTGTCGTCCCGGCAAAACCACGACGATAACCGCCCCAGGGATCTTCACCATGACCGATGTGTTCAACATCGATGTCGATATCACGGGTTACGCCATGGAGGGTAAATTTTCCACTGAGTTTCGCCTTACCTTTACCCAGATCCTTGAATGATGTACTAACAAATTTGGCTTCAGGAAATTTCTTCACATCCAGAAAGTCATCACCCTTCAGATGCTTGTCTCGCTCGGCATGATTGCTATCAATACTGGCAGTATCGATAGTAACTTCGACACGTGAAGCAGATGGGTTTTTTTCATCATAGCTAAACTCACCATCAAATCGATTAAAGCGTCCCAGTAACCAACTATAACCTAGATGCTGAATCTTGAACTGTATAAAAGCATGGGCGCCTTTGGTATCCAGCTTGTAAGTTTCGGCATGCAGGGGGGATGCAAACAGAGTTAACAACAAAAACATTGCGCTAATTTTTTTCACTTCATTTCTCCTGATAATTTATAATTAGGAAGCCTCTGATCAGGCCGTGATTGTTTTATACTGGCTAAAAGTGTCCAGGCTTAATCAGAGGTTTCCTGGCTTCGGATACCTAACATCCGTTTCAATGTTGGGTCTTTATCGACCCAATGATGTTTCATAGCAGCGGTAGCATGCACCACAACTATTGAAATTAAAATTACAGACATCACAAAATGGATATCACCGGCCAGGTCTTCCTGATTTTCAATCATCAGTACCACGGCCGGTATTTCAAACCAGCCAAAGACTTCTATGCCACGTCCATCAGCGGTAGAAATAAAATAACCACTAATCATGACCAGAAACATAAATAAATACATCAAACCGTGCGCCCATTTTGCTCCTGTCTTTTCAATATCACTGTAACTTTCCAGCAGTTCTGGTCTTTGATTGCTGTAATACCAGGCCAGTCGGACCAGGGTCAAACCCAACAACAACACACCCATACTTTTATGAATATATGGCGCTGTACGATACCAGTCATCGTAGTAAGTTAGCTCAACCATCCATAATCCCAGCACGAATAAGGCGATCAGTACCAGGGCTGAAATCCAGTGAATCACTATACTGGTCCAGCCCCAGCCCTGTGCACTATTTTTCCAGTTCATTTATTTACCCCGTCAACAAACCCAAACTTGCCATCACGATAATCCTCAAACGCCTGATGAATTTCCTCTGGTTTATTCATGACAAAAGGCCCATAACGAGCAACTGGTTCTTTAAAAGGTTTACCCGCAATCAATAAAAGGCGACTGCCACCACCACTGCGTATCAGCAACTCTTCACCATCGTTTAACACAGCAAGACTGTCCTTCTTCAATACCTGTATAGGCTCATCAGCCTCTACCTCTAATTCACCCTGTATTACTAGTACAAAAGCAGAATGACCTTGTGGAATACGTTCAATATAACTTTGGCCCTCAGGGATAGTTACATCCAGATACATAGGCGCAGCTTCAATGTCTTTCACAGCGCCTTGTGTACCTTCTATGGTAGTACCCGCAATCACCTTCACTACAACACCATTGTCACGAGTTTCCACGGGAATATTTTCAGAGTCGATTTCCTGGTATCTGGGAGCCATCATTTTTTTACTGGCAGGCAAGTTAACCCAGAGTTGAAATCCAAATACCAGGCCCTGCTCCTGCTCAGGCATTTCTGAATGCTCAATTCCACGTCCGGCTGTCATCCACTGCACACCACCTGCTTTAATCACCCCTTCGTTACCGGCACTGTCCTTATGTCGAAAACGACCATTGATTAAATAAGTGACCGTCTCAAAACCGCGATGGGGGTGAGGCGGGAATCCAGCAATGTAATCATCCGGATCATCGGAATGAAAAGCATCCAGCAACAAGAACGGATCCAGCATATCCAGTTCCGGGGAGGCGATGTACCGGGTAAGTCGTACCCCTGCACCATCTGATGTTTCATGACCGGATAGTATCTTCACTACACTTCGTCTGACTATGTCTTTGGATAAAACCTGTGGTTTATGCGTCATGGCTAAGAGACTCCCTGGATGCCTGATTGTTCAGACACCGCCTGGTAACATTTATCAGCCTCTAGTTTATCGTTGCTAATTAAAGAATAAAGAGCATAATAAAGAAATAACTATTCTTTAAAAAAGAACAATGGATCGATTTGAAGAACTGAATACTTTTATCCGGATAGTGGATAGCGGTAGCCTGAGTGCAGCAGCGGATAGACTTAACCTCGCCAAATCCGCCGTTAGCCGACGCTTATCGGATCTGGAATCCCGCCTGGGCGTTCAGCTGTTACACCGCACTACTCGCCGTATCAATCTGACCAATGCCGGTCAACGATTCTACCAACGCTGCATACACATACTGGCCGACCTGGAAGACAGCGAACAGGAAGCAAGCACCGAGCAAAGTCTTCTCAGTGGCACTATCCGCATTGCTGCACCTCTAAGTTTTGGCATACAGCATCTTTCCCCCTTGCTCGATCAGTTTCTGATTCAGCATTCTGAACTTAATCTGGACCTGAAACTGGCCGACCGGGTAATTAACCTGATGGAAGAAGGGGTAGATCTCGGTATTCGTATTGGTCAGCTTAAAGATTCCAGCTTTCAGGCACGGAAACTATCCAGCTGTCAGCAGCTGATCTGTGCCAGTCCTGCTTACCTGCAACAATATGGCACACCACAGACCATGGAGGATCTGATACATCATCAGGGTCTGGTTTACAGCAATATACCCGAAGCCCAGCTCTGGTCCTATAAACACCCGGATGGCCGAAACGACTCGATTAGAGTACCCAGTCGTCTGCGTGCGGATAATGGAGATGTATTACTACAGGCGGCCATTGATGGCCTGGGCATACTACCTGCAGTAAGCTTTATCGCCTATCGGGCCATAGAACAGGGTCTATTAGTTCCGATACTGCAGGATTACAGCCGTGAAGAATTAGGTATTTATGCCATATATCCGGCACAGCGCCATCTACCCCTCAGGGTTCGTACACTCATTGATTTTCTGGTGGCAGCCTTTGGCAAACAGCCCGACTGGGATCTAGGAAACCCCTGAGAGAATTAATAAAACCGTTGCTCACCCTCGGGCCGGGTGCGGAAAATCCGCAGTGTCCAGAAATATTGCTCCGGACACAGGCATACGGATTGTTCGATGGCCTGGTTCATACGAGTGGCATCCACCGCATCATCCCCCTGGGGAAAATCCTCCAGCGGAGGCAACACGTGAACAATGTATTTATGCTGGGTTTCGTCATAACAGCTGATACAGGGCAGTACATCGGCATTGCAGGTTTTGGCCAGCCGCCCCAGTACCGGCACCGTAGCTTTTTCTACATCGAAGAAAGGTACGAATATTGAACGATCCCTGCCCAGGTCTTCATCGGGTAGATAAAACATTAAACGACCGCTACGCACATCTTTAATAATCGGACGCAGTCCGGCCTCACGGGTGTATAAAAGTGTTCCGAATCGAGCCCGCCCCCTGGCCACCAGATAGTTTATGACTGGATTTTTCAGCACCTTGAACGGGCCAGATACCGGGTAACGAAGGGTAATGGCAGATACGGCCATTTCCAGTCCGGCACTGTGGCTGGCCATGAGAATCACTGCTTTACCTGCCGACAGACTGGCATCAATGTGTTCCTGACCCTGAATCACTATGCGTTTATTAAGCCTGGAACGAGAACCCCACCAGATAAGCCCGTAGTGCAAAACACTGCGAATCTCGCTACGAAATACCTGTCGCAACATACGTTTGCGACCTTCCAGTGTATATTTTGAAAAACACATCTGTATATTTTTACGGGCAATTCGACGACGTTTGCTAGTCATATTACGGGCGATATCACCTAGCAGATAAGCCAGCATGTCCACGAAGACTGCAGGCAACAGGTTCACCCAGAACAGGATCATTACAATGAACCATGTCGCCCAGAACCTGGGCATCAAATACTGCCATTTGAATTTAACCTGATATAGCAACTTACTGCTGCCAGCACTAGTTTTTAATGTCATCTCAGATTCTTGCCGCAACCAGTAATGCCTGGTCTCCCAGACTCTGTACGCCCTGACCCCATGCCCCATCTTCACGGTAATAAAGAATTTGCATATCGGAGAATATTTCCAGTAACTCAGCCTGTTTCAGACGAAATGCTGTACTGGATGGCCCACGTCCCTCTCGCTGCTCACCACAGAAGGTTTGATAAAACAGAAGCCCACCTGGCTTTAACAGCAGTGGAATCCTGTCTATTGTAGGACGATGCAGGAAAAAGCTGCAAACTACCAGATCAAAATCAGTGGGTTGTTCAGGATGCATCTGTTCCAGGTCATGCAGGGCTGGCATCAACCGGAGTTCATTTTGCTGACTGAAAGCACTCAGTTTATCTATGACCACTGGTGAATTATCCCAGGCACTGACCTCATAACCTCTGGCTTCTAACCAGCGCCCATTGGCCGCCGTACCACAGGCATAATCCAGCGCTTTTCCATTATTACTCAATAAATGTTCATTCAGGCTCAACACATCAGCGACCCTTGTATCGCCGATGTCAATAGACCCGTAATGCTGATCCCAGTCCGGCATTATTTACGCCAGAAAGCCGGAGTCAGTAGCACCAGCAGAGTAAATACTTCCAGCCGACCCAGTAACATGGAAAAACACAGTACCCATTTTACAAAATCGCTGAGCTCTGAGTAATTGGCGCCCACATCCCCCAGGCCCGGCCCCAGATTATTAATAGTGGCGGCCACGGCAGAAAAAGAGCTAACCTGATCCAGGCCACTGGCCATGAGCAACAGCATCATCACCACGAACACCCCAACGTAGGCGGCAAAAAACCCCCATACCGCATCAATAACAGAATCGGACACCGGCACCTTACCCACTTTCACCACCACCCTGGCACTGGGATGAATTAGCCGCATCATTTCTCGCATACCCTGTTTCAGCAGCAGCAATACCCGGATGACTTTCATACCGCCACCGGTCGAACCGGCGCAACCACCAATAAAGCTGGTAAATAACAGCAATACCGGCAAAAAGCCCGGCCACAGATAAAATTCGGAAGTAGCAAAACCGGTGGTGGTGCCGATAGACACAGCATGGAACACACCCTGCCGCAGAGCACTGGGGATATCCTCCACCGCTCCGCTGAGCACCAGATAAGCCACACAAATAATGGCAACGGTCGATAACACGTAAATATAGGCCTTAAATTCAGCATCCCGAGTATAGATACGCAAATCCCAACGGCGAAAAGCCACAAAGTGCAAGGCGAAATTCACACCGCCCATCACCATGAATATCACCGCTACCAGTTCCACCATCGGATTTTCAAAATAACCTATACTGGCATCGTGGGTAGAAAAACCACCGATGGCTACCGTTGAGAAGCTATGCGATATTGCATCGAAGGCATCCATTCCGGCAAACCAGTAAGCAACAGCACAACTGACAGTTAGTCCGAGATAGATATACCAGAGTGCCTTGGCAGTTTCGGTAATTCTGGGCGTGAGTTTATTATCTTTCACCGGACCAGGGGTTTCCGCGCGATATAACTGCATGCCCCCAATACCCAGCATAGGCAGTATGGCGACGGCCAGCACTATGATACCCATACCACCGAGCCATTGCAGTTCCTGCCTATAAAACAGGATCGAGCGAGGCATCAAATCAAGATTGGTCAATACCGTGGCGCCGGTAGTGGTAAGACCGGAAATTGACTCAAACAGGGCATCAGTAAGGGAAATATTCAGCGATTCGTGCAGTAAAAACGGGACGGCACCAGAAGCTCCCAGCACAAACCAGAATGCCACAACGATAACAAATCCATCCCGCAATCGTAAATCCTGTCGCACTTTTCGAACAGGAAACCATAACACAATTCCCAGCCCCAACAGCACCAGAAAACTGTAGAAAAATTCCGATGCGGTATTTTCCTGATACCACAAATCAATGGCAATAGGCGGCAGCGAAGTGATGCTGAACAGCACCAGCAGGATTCCGATTATTCGCTGAATAACTTTAAAGTGCACGGTATTCTATTTTTATATAAAGGTTACAGCCACCTGGAACAGGCGCTCAACTTCATGGATTTTACGTTTGTCGACCAGAAACATCACCACATGATCTTCCGGTTCGATCAGGGTATCGTGGTGGGCGACAATCACCTTCTCACCTCGTACTATGGCGCCAATGGTTGCTCCTTCAGGTAATGGAATTTCCTCAATTCGTCGACCCACCACTTTGGATGTAGTGATATCGCCATGGGCAATAGCTTCAATAGCTTCAGCCGCACCTCGACGCAATGAATGCACAGACACCATATCACCACGACGCACATGGGTAAGCAGGGCACCGATAGTTACCTGCTCCGGAGAAATGGCGACATCAATGGCATCCTGATTTTCAATCAAATCGACGTAGGCTGCCCGATTAATCAGTGACAATGCCTTGCGCACCCCCAGTCGCTTGGCCAGCATTGCAGACAGGATGTTAGCCTCATCATCGTTGGTCACTGAACAGAATACATCCATACTATCGATATTC
>CBDULX010000021.1:0-23614 GCA_965368175.1 uncultured Gammaproteobacteria bacterium
GCAGGGTCAGTGCCAGCCGAAGTTACAGAAATACCACCATCGCCAGTAGATGAATCAGCGACACAACCCCATTCGATGTCTGCTTCATTAAATTCGCCGTTTGTACATTGGCCGGGAAGTATGCGACCCACGTAATAGAAAATGTTGTTACCCGGCCCGGCTACATCTAAAAAAGCCGTGGGAGGATAGGTGGGATCGAAGGGGATACAACCAGGTCCAGGCGATCCTCCGTTGTTGTTAATAGCCGTAGTTTGAGCAGGACCTTCATCGAAGCAGATATAATTGATTTCAAAATTACCACCCACGGTGTCGGCAATTAATAAATCCTGTAAATCAGCCTGACCGCTATTCTGGATATTCACCCGCCAGATGATGTCATCGTTTTCATGGCCCTAAACTATGGGTTGGTAATTACCCGAATTCTGACCGGCTTCTACATTACGGCCTTCTTTGATAATCGTGGGAATGGGTTCCTGTATTGGCAATGTAAATGCTGGAGGATTAGCCGCATAGGGACCATTTGAACAAACATCGTTATAAGTGGCTGAAGCGATAATATCTCGTACCGCCAAGGTTAAACCTTCTTCAGTATTGGGTGGCCGCCTTACCCAGAAGTGGATTTCGATTATATTAGGTGAGGTACCGGTGGCCGCCCCATACAAATCGCTTAAATTCCAGGTTAACTCAGTGCCAAGTATCGATGGATCGGCAGCATTGCCTGAAGCAACTGTGACGCCATCCTCCACAATGCTAGCTGAGTCATCGATATATACCAGACCAGTTGATTGCAGATTCTCTTTCACCACCACATTGGTTAGCGTCACACTGTTGGTGTTTTGTACCCTTAATATAATTTCACCATCGCCACAGAGCTCACAAAAACTATTGCCATCATGGATAAGAGATAAAGCTGCAGATGTATCAATAAACACCTGGTGATTATCTGTGGCAAAACTAAAAGTTCGATCTGTGACTTCAGCCGTATTGATTAAATCAGGGCAACTGGTGACACCGGCATCCACGCTTACATCGACATTCACAGTTAAATTAATCGATTGTCCCGCTGGCAGGTAATTGTATGTGTACTGTGTATCCCCAAGAGCAAGATCCCCAGTCGGTGTCGTGATTAATATCGAGGCAGGATCGAAATGTATGCCCAGTACATCGGTAAACTCAACGTTGTATAATCCCCCTGCACCTAAGGAATTATCGATAGTAACATTAAAAGTCACAGTGGCCCCATCGACCACAGGCGTTATTGGCCCACCTTTTGTAACTGACAATGCTCCCTGATTAACATTGATACTTTGTGGAGTATTGTCTGTAACAACTGAACCAATATCACCATCGATCTCGTTATACTTCACCTGATAATTTAAATTATTTGAACCAGATGCTACAGAAGTATTGGTACGCAGTTCAAAGTAAAAAGTAACCGTACAACCTGGATTAATGTAGTTATTGTTATTCGGATTAATGTTGAGTGTAAGCTGATTACCAGATTGACTGGCCGATTGTAGATTAATATTTGAACAACCATTGGTATTTACAGAATCAGAATTTGAAACAAAGTCAAAGCCAGTAGGCAGGGTGACAATAATATCCTGAATGTCATAGGCCACTGTAGCGGAGGATGCAGGATTGGTTATTACAAGGGAAAAAGTATCGCCGATGGAAGGATCATCTGAAAACCCATTCCATGCCCCAGCTACATCCATATAATTTCTTATACCATCAGCTGCGGTAAAGTTCGTGTTATAAGTCAGTGGGACGGCAAAAGCATTTTCAACAGGCAACAGGACGCAGAGGACTGCAAACAACAGGGATGCAATCCGGAGTTTCCAGGTATCTGTGCTTACATTGATACGCATTAATCCGGTTCGTTTTCAATCAAGTTTGTTATCCGAGTCGTTTGTCATTTGTGGAACACTTTAATTATAGGTTCCAACCTGTTCACTCTGCTGTGAAGCAGCCCCCAAATACCGCGATTTCACTTCAAAAAAACATTGATAAACCACTGTTTTTTATGGATATTAGCAGCGCAATCAGGGGGTTTTCCCGATATCTGACGGAGGCGGTATTTTTTCAGCTGTGTGGTAGCAGGATTTTTTCCTGCCAGAAGCCCTAAAAAAACGGCTTCTGGATCAGGATGCGGGTAAAAAGTCTATGGGATAGAGAATACTCAAAGCCGGTACATCTGCTTTAGCACCAAAGTTAAATTTCAATACACGAGCGACGATATTCTTCTCCAGATTGGGTGATTTTAGATCACTGGATTCGATCTTGCAGTGGGACACTTTACCATTCGGCTCAATGGTCATGCGCAATACCACCTTACCCTGCAGGGTGGGGTTTTTACGTAATTCACGATTATAAATCCGGTACAGGGCAGCCTTGTAACGATCGAACACGATCTGGATTTCTTCATCGGTGCGGGATGGGCCTGGTCCATCACTGAGTGGTCGTTCATCGCCAAAGAAATCACCGCCAATGGCGCTCTCAACCCTGGAAAAACTCACACCCTCCAGCCCTTCACCGGCTCCAGCCACATTACGACTCAGACCAGCCGTTTTGATACCGCCACTGCCACCGGTGGCGGTAGCCGTGACCAGCGATCGTGCGGTAGATCTGGCTTTCTGCCCCCGGTTACTGATACGGGCCTGGGCACCGAGCTTCTCTTCAGCCGCATCATCCATTAAATCGGCAAAATTATCCTTGAATGCCATCAGGCCGGAACGTTCGGCCTTGGCTCGGGCGATCTGTGTCTCCTCTTTTTTCGGCTTGGGTTTGTCATCAGGCTTTTTCTTCTCCTTGCTTTCATCCTGCGGCAGCTCTTTTACCTCGGGCGGTGGCTTGGGTGGCTCTTTTTTCACGATCAGCCTGGCCAGTCGCTCAGGAATTTCCACCGGTTCAGATCTATCGGGCAGGGGAATATTCCACAGAGGAATCAAATACCCAAGTAACACACTAATCAGTACGGTAATAAGCAGGATTTTTCGAAAACGCTTTTCATCTTCACCCTGTACTGTCCAGGGCATCACCATCATATGGTAGGGAAGTGGGGTCGCTTCGCGCTCGACTACAAACTCATTTTCACGCTCTTCTGCCCGCTCATGAACAACCAGGATTTCATCATTGAGCAGGCTGATCCTGGCAATAACACTCTGGATCTTATCTTTAATCTCTTCCCGGGCATGCTGCTTCTTCTGGACCTCATCATCAAAACTGATGGCCATGTTTTTCATATGCTGAATTTTCTGTTCAGCCAGCCCAGAAGATACTTCCTCACCCCAGATCAGACCTGCTCCATCCAGTTTATTCAGTTTGCTCAACCGGTCACTAATTTCATCCAGCAGCAGAAATTTTTCACGCTGTTCCTGCAAACTATCCAGTGCAATTTCTGTTGTCCGCAGCTCATCCTCCAGCTCAACAATTCGCTGTTGTTCGGCTTCAATCTGTTGACTGATTTTCTTTTGTTCTTCGATTACTTCGCTATTCACGGACTAACTCTGCGAGGCCTTCTGAATAACAGCCAGTGATATCTTTCCATATCCGGCACTGGTGCAACTGGACATAATTTTTTTCAGCAATTTGAAAGGAATTGTTTTATGGGCAAGTATGGTAACCTCCGGTGTTTCGGCTAGACTTCTTGTTCTGACACCAATCACATTTTTCCTGCTCTGAACCAGTGCGTTCTTGATGTTTTCGATTATCATTGCTTTTGTTTCGGCCACTTCTGCAGTATTGGCAACAATCTGCCCATTGATCAGAATATTTTCTTCAGTCACCAGCACCACAACGGTTTCCCGTGGTTTGGTTTCCACCACCGATGATGGCAGGGTTATACTCTTGGGTGGCTCCATAACTTCGGTTGAAGACGAATTGGTGAGCAGGAAAAAAACCAGTATGGTAAAAACATCCATCAACGATGTCAGGTTCATGCCCGGGGTTCTCTTCTTGCTGCGCCCCATGCGCTTCATGCGACGGGACGTTTTCACGGTGCATCCCCAATAGAAATATCCGGGAATAAAGCATATCTCTCCACTTCTTCCTGCCCTGGCTGCCGAACTTCTGCTACCCGCACCGCGTCCATTACCAGTATCAGGTAATCGTATTCAATATCAGGCTCCATCAACACCATGGCATCGGTTTTATCGGGATAGGTACCTTTGATTTTTAACAGATATTCAGACAATTTAGCCAGGTCGTATTGATCATCCTTTTTCGGGAAACGAGCAATAGTTTTGCGCCCATTGCCGATTTCCAGCCCTTTTTCACGGATAATAACCTCTACACTGAGCTTGATTTTGCCGGGATCTGAGGGACCCGCTGCGGTTGGAATATTCAGCTCCATGATGGTAATCCGGGAGAATACCGCAGATACCAGCAGGAACGGCACCAGCACCACCATCAGGTTAAGAAACGCCGTGATATCGAGCTCTGGCGCTTCCTTATTTCGTCGATGATGGGATCGCCTAGCCATTCTTCGCCGCCAGGGCCGACTGGCGTTTGGAGAATTCTGAAATAATATTCAGCGTTTTCACCGAAGCCATTTCCAGACTATCGACAATCTCTCCGGTTTTAGATGTTAAATAAGCATGCACAATCAGCAGCGGTATACCGGCCATCAAACCAAAGGCGGTGGTGTACATGGCCACCGAGATACTGGCCGACAGTAAATCTGCATTTTCAGCAGGATTGGCATTTGCCACTGCGGTAAATGCTTCGATCAACCCCATAATGGTACCCAAAAGCCCAAGAAGTGTAGATATGTTCGAGAAAAGTGCAATATAAGGTGTTCGTTTTTCGAGCTGTGGAATAATCTCCATCATGCTCTCTTCCATCGCAATTTCGATGTCATCCCGACGCCGGACCGAACCCTGGCGAGCCAGGCCCATGGTAAGCAGCTTGGCAATGGTGGAATTATCATCGACAATCATATCCCGTGCCTGATCAAAATCACCCTCTTCCAGAACCGGGTGAACCTGATTCCACATTCTTCGATTAACACGACGCACACTGGATAACTTAAAGAAGCGCTCCAGGGAAATCGCCATTCCGACCGAAAACACAACCAGGATTGGATACATAAAAAGACCGCCTGTTTGAAAGAACAGGACAATAGAATGGATTATATCCATCAAAAACTCCTCATTTTAATAATCAGATGTCACATTTCCGTTATTACTGGCTTTGGCTAAACTCGTAATAATCGAGTTCGCGCATGAATATTTCTTTATCCACCGGCTTCATGGTTTCATCCAGCAGCCCTGAGTTCAAACTGGATTCGACACCCACTTCCGAATTTTTCCAGGGAACTATGTATAACGACTTGGGTGCTTCCTTATTACCAATAATCGAAATACCCGACAATTCTTTTGCCGTTGTATCCTTTTTCCTGTCTTCAGCCACAACAGAAAATGACATAAACACAAGAATAATAGCAGAGATACTTTTCATCACCATAATAATACCCCTTAACGTCCCAGCCTTTGTTTAAGATCTGTGACCCAGATCTTTACCTTTTCATCATTGGGCGAGTATATGAGATACTCTTCAAACTGCTCCAATGCACATTTAAGATCTTGCATATAAATCTCACATAAAATGCCCAGGTTTCGAATTGCAGGCAAATAATCAGGGTTGTCAGCCAGTGCATTTCGATAAGCTTTGCGTGCCTCCCTGAAGCGTCCGGTTCTTCTATACAGCTGACCCAGTTCATTATTTGCCTCAGGATGCCCCAGCTCGAGCTTCAGGGCCTGGTGAAAATAATCTTCCGCCTGTTTATTATCACCTTCTAGCGCATAGGCCATACCCAGATTGACATAGGGGGCAGGCGCACGTTTTTCTCGCTGAATAACTGATTCCAGTAATTTGATGGCCTTGTCGTATTTTTTGCTCTGGAGTAAATCGACCGCACGCTCAAAATCATCGTTTACATCCTCATCAATATTATGAACAATAACCCGCTCAGCACCGGATCTTGTCGATGGACCGCCGGCACAGGCCAGTAGTGACAATATGAATAGCAGCAGTATCATCCGTATAAATAATTTACAGTTCATCATGAACCGGCCCCAGTCATAACCGTAGAATTAGTGTCATCGGTTTTTTTCTGCTCTGTCTTTGGCTTTTCCGGCTGTGGCCTTCTGCGGTTCTGGTCGGGCACCATGCTGCGTACAAACTCACTTTTCACTTCAGGTTTGCCGAAACGGGCGGGCAAGATCACCGCCAGTTTCTCGATACTCTTATCAATCCATTCATTGTAAATCCCCAGACTCAACAGCTCGATGTTCTTCTGATGCACGTTAATGGATTTTTCCTCAAATGGGAAAGACTGTTCCTCAAGCACCAGTTCGTACTGTTCCAGCTCCAGTTCGTTAAGATTTTTAGGACGTTCCGATGTCATCAGGGCTTTACTGAACTGAATGTAAATTTCCGCAATATAATAGGTGGCCGCAGCAGTAACTTCACCCACCTGGTAATCGACCAGCCTGGTAAACGCATCAATAGCTTTTTTCATACGCTTTTTCTTTTTATTCAAATTACGTTTGAAAGGCCTGACCAGTTTCACTCTGCTGAAATCATCCATCAACGGTTCCACCATGACCAATGAAGCTTTACCCGCCAGATAACGAGTACGGTCTGTACGTTCCTTGCCGGCCCTGGCATCGGCACGAATAATTGTTTTCAGCTCAGCAATATACAATTTACGCTGCTTTCTCTTTAAATAAATATCGGCAATTTTCTGACGAGTATCCAGCACAAATTCTATGGGTGTCGGGAAGTACTTAACAAAACGGTTGTATACCGCCAGCGCGCGGTCTTCATTTTTAGTTTGTTCATACAGTTCTGCAGCCTGCAATAAGGCTTCGCGGCGAACATCATTATCTTTTGATTCACGTTCAATACGTTCAAATTCGGTAGCCGCCAATAACAACTTACCATCTTCCTTGTACACTATCGCCAGTTTTTTGGTTACGTCATGTTGATACTCATGTCTGGGATAACGTTTTCTGAAATCCGCCAGCACCTGTGATGCACGCGTCCAGTCTTTCAAAGCAATCAATGCCGCAGCACCATCATATTCTGCTGTAGCTCGTATTTTTGAGTTAGGTGTTACTTTCGCCAGCCGCAAAAAATGCTCCGCGGCTGTCTTGAAATCTTCCAGCAATCTTGCCTGTTCACCCTGTTTGTATATGGATGCTGCCAGATTTTCCGACAGATCCGCATAAGCAGCCTGCTGTTTAGGCGTCATAGTCAGCACCTTCACATAAGCATCTTCTGCATCCTTATAACTGGTAATATCAAACGATGCATGGGCAACCACCAGCCAGGCAGATCGTAAATATTCCGGTTTTGTTTTAGGGTAAGTTTTGATGACTTTACGACCGGTTTTAATGGCCAGCTCATAATCCTTCATTTCATACAAATCATCCGTAACCGCCACCAGTACCAGTACTGCATTTTCATGTTTTGGATATGCATCGGCAAATCTTAGTGAACTACGAACCACTTCCCGCTTAACCAGCATCCGTTCACTCTGACTGGCTATTTTTAGAAATTCCCGATAAGCAAACACGGCGGCATAACCGGCTGCCGATGATTTTTCATGACTGGGGTAATCATAAGCCGTGCGCTCATACTCCAGCGCGGCACCGCGGAAGTCCTTGTTTTGCAGTAACAATTCCGCCAACTGGAAGTTCATACCCGACGCCCTCGGCTCTTCCGGGAAGGATGCCAGGTACTCTCGATACCAGTGGGTGGCTTCCTTAAAATTATCCGCTTTAAACTTGCGTAAGCGCCTGTCCTGGTACATGGCATGGTAATGATTTGCCAGATCCACAAGGTTAGACTTAAGGTAGCTCAGTACGTCGGGGAAAGCATTGATATCAAAAAATGTCCAGTACCCGGCCCTTAAACCATAGTTAATCGAAAAGGTTCTTTTCGATTCAATAACCAGTTTCGGAAAGCCACCCGTGAGGTAAATCTCAATCACCCGTATATGGAAATAGGGTGATACTTTATTCATTGGATTACGTTCTACATAGGTATTGTAGGTATCGGCCGAATCAGCATAGCGACGTTTCTCCAGATAATATTCTGCAAGATGGCTGTATATACTCGCTTCATAAACTCGCTGGCCTTTTTTATCAAAATATTCAACTACCGATTTGGCGCCACCAAGATATGAAAAGCCCAGGCTGATGACGCGATAGGTATCTTCAATCCGTTTTTGCTCGATCTTGTCTTCAGACTGTTCAAATTCATAACCGATCGAGAGTTTATAATCCAGCAGTCCTATGAAATCATCCAGTGCTTCTTCATACATATCCTGCTTGAAAAAGGCCCAGCCCTGTTTGTATAGAGCCAGCTCATAGAAAGCCGAGCCTCTGCCCAGGTTCAATACCGCCTGATAGGCCTCTTCAGAATCCAGATAACGCTTACGTGTAAAAAAGTATTCCGCTCGACGAAACTGAGCCTCATCGATGTGCCGTGAATCTGGATACTCCTTCACCAGACGGTTGAGCACTTTAATGGCCTCTTCTACCTGCCCTGTTTCCTCATAGGCCCGGGACAGTTGATACAGTACCTGGTCATTACGTTCATACATGGGGTATTTAATGAGCAGGTTTTTATATAATTGTATCGCTTCCATGGCGCCCGCAGTTTGCAGATCATCCGCTGAACCTGCGGGTAATTCTGCCGGCTTATCCGCAGACTTGAATTCAGTTTTTTGAGTGGCCCGTTTTTCAAAGTCTTTCATCGACTCATCGACTTTGGCAATGGCATCGGCTTTTGAGTTTGTTTTGACCGGCTCTTTCGAAACTGTCTGCCTGCTATCAGGCTTGCTGATGTCCGGTTTTGGCTTACCTGGTGCCTTGTCATTGTCGGTATATGCGCTGTACTCCTTTTCGATTTTGAGGTCGGCGAGTCGTCGTATGGCTTCCGGCGTCATTGCCGACTCCGGGGTTTCCTCCAGGAATTTCTGATAACTTTGCATGGCCTTTTCCAGGCTAGCGTCTATTTTTTCATCTTTGATTTCGATACTGACATTACGCAAACTGGCCAGGGTTTCCCGGTCACCGCTGCTGATACAGCCGCTAAGCATAGTGCAAACACTTAAAATAGCGATGCCTGCGTATTTCATCACTGCGCCTTAGCCTCAGGCCCGGATGTTTTATCCGCTGCCTTCACCGGTGATTTATCATCTACTTTTTCAGGAGTTTCCTGTGGTGATTCCTCCATAACTGACGGTTGTTCAGATTCCGGTGTTAGCGGTGTCCGTGCTTTATCATTCTCTGCCTGATCAGCCTCCTGCTTCTGTTTACGTTCCTCTTCAGCTTTTTTGGTGGCCCGATCATAACTTTCTGCCAACGCGAAACGAGCCTTAACCTGGTATTCCTCCAGCCGTGTGCGACGCCGATCCAGCTCATTAATAGCCAGGGTTTCCAGCATTCTGCCCTGTCGCGCTACCATTCCAGTGAGTTTCATTTCCGCTGCCTGCAGTTTGGTACGCAACATCTGGATAGGGATACGATAACCTTCATAGCTCTGGGTGGCAGCCTGGCGAGTACGAACAAAGGAGCTATACACCTGTTTCAGCCGATTAATGCCCTCATCCAGCTGGTGCAGGTGATTGTAGGCTTCGGTCAGCCGTTCATCATATTCCGCTGCCACCTGCCAGCTCAATACCCCTTTCAGGCGTTTGACCCGGTCCATGACAGCACGGGTTCTGCGCTGTGGATGACTGGAAATATAACGTTCAATACGGCCCAGTGATTCCAGCGCCAGTCGCTCATCCACCGTGGCCAGATATTCCGGACGGGGTGAAATCAGCATGGCTTTGAGGCGTTTATCCAGTCGACCTCGCTGTTCCAGCCTCAGTCTCATTCGCGAATCCTGGCGCTTGAACTGCTTTTCAACTATCGGCAACAGCGGCTCGTAATATTGACGGCGATATTCAATGATTTCTTCAAAGGCATACAGATCCTGCTGCCAGCGTTTGACATGAACCTGCAACTCAAACAGATCACGATAATTTTTCAAGGATTCCTGAAAATCATGGGAAGCCATTAACTGCTGTAAATAGAGAGTTTCCGGTGTATCCGGTAGCTCACGCAACTTAATCAGCCAGTTTTTATCCTGCAGTCCCTCTTCACGCAGTATGGCGGAAATAAATTTACCTTCGCGAATGCTTTTGATGGAACGGTCAAGGCGATCAACTTCATTTCCAAACGCATCCATCGCCTTTCCATAAAGAATGGCGGCCTTACCATGAACTTCCAGCTTGCCATAAGCATAGGGAACCGCCAGCAACACTTCCTGTACCGCATCATTGGTTACTGCGCGTTTTTGTAACATGGTCCAGGGCACCAGTGCCCGGTCATAGCGCTCCAGTGCCACATCCACCCAACCAGCTCCAAGCAGAGCCCGATTAGAATATGGGCCATCCAGACGTACCCGTTCAAAATACTGGCGCGCCTGCTCTGCTTTCTCGTTCTCCAGCAAACGTGAAGCCAGGGTCAGATTGGCCTTGTCTTTTAGTGCCTGTACCTCTCGTTTATCCGAACTCATCTGCCCTACCCGATCCAGCTGAATGAGTCCATCGGTTTCCTTACCTGCCTGGATCAACGCAATGGCCAGATTGTATTCTGCAAAGCCCCGATAGTGTTTATTGCCCTGCAATGGGCGCAAGACCTCCACTGCATCGCTAAAACGACCGTTGGCGATATACACCTGACCACGCAAAAAAGATTCATCGTCTCTCGCCGATTCAGGTAAATCACCTTCAATACGCTCCAGTGTATGTAAGGCATTAATCGGCTGACCTTTCTGGAAATAAATTTTCGCCAGCCGGTAGGCTGCTTCATTACGGATACTCTGATCGACATTGGATTCCAGCACTGCCTGTATGGCGCGCCCGGCCTTGCGATGCATGCGATAGGAGAGTTCAAGATCACCCACCGAAAACTCAGCCTGGTCGATATGCTGATGGAATGGATCCAGTTCCGGTTCATCCTGGGCATAATACTGGCCCAACTCGGTATCCAGCTTTTTGATAGCATTGAAATAATCATTCTGAAAGGCGTAGTACAGCGCTTCACCAAAGAATAAATCTTTTAGTTCCGGGTGCTTATTTTCAGCCGCCTGTGAAGTGGCCGCTGTCAAAATTAATGCGATACCTATCTGCCAAAATCGCATGAATTACCAATCCTTGAAGCGAATATCCTGCTTACTGGAAGTGGGGCCAGCCACTTTCACTTCAACAAATTTCGGCCCCACTGATTTATGTAACTTGTAACTGGCGTTTCTTTTATATTCACCACCGGCAGCCGCTTTGCCCATGAAACTGAATACAAGATCATGGCTGCCAGTTTTAATATTGCCGGTATACAGACGCTGGACACCACCACGTTGTAGTGCTTCCAGCTCACGAAAAGTATACAGATGCTGGGACACCACACTGTTATTCAGCTTGAGCTGAACTGAGTCGAGCTGAAAATCATCGCCTTCTGTCAATGATACAAACACCGATACCTGAGTATTGGATGGGTAGAGTAATTTTTCCTCAAGCAGCGTTAATTCTGAGGTCAAATCCAGCACATCTTTTTTAATGTCCTGAACCTGCTCGTCCAGCCCCTTCAACTGTTCACGGCTGACATCTTCGGCAATGGACACACCGGAGAAAGAGATTAAGACAATAACCATGAAAGTTTTAAGTTTATTCAACATATTCACAACCTGTGAAAAATTAGTAGCTTAATTAACTAATTGAAGCATATATTCAAGCAAAATACCGTCTACGGGCCCACAATACCTGTATTACCCGTTTATTATATTGAATAAATATATGCTTAGTAATCAGGAATTTACTGTGCCTATCAGGAATATATATTAACTTTTAAGATGAATATCAGGAAATTCTAACAGCTAGAAATGTGATTAATTTATAACTTTAAAATGCTGATGCTCCGGCAAACCCCATTGCGAACTGAATAACCAGCGTTCCAGTTCGATGGCCGGCATGGCCCTGGACATGTGAAAACCTTGCGCTACATCACTACCCAGCACCTGCAACAGATCAAATATTTCCTGGCTTTCCACGCCTTCGGCTATCACCATCAAACCCAGATTATGAGCCAGATCGATAGTAGAATGGACAATCACTGCATCATTGTCATCAACCAGCATATCGATCACAAATGACTTATCGATTTTCAGCTCATTCACTGGTAATTTTTTCAGGTATTGCAGCGATGAGAAGCCGATACCAAAATCATCGATCGACAGCTGCACACCCATATCTGATAGCTGATTCAGAGTTTTCAGCGCATGTTCCGGATCAGACATCACTGCACTTTCGGTTATTTCCAGAGTCAGGTTATTGGCCGGCACATTCCATTTACGTAGTGCATGGCTAACGATTTCACACAAACGTGGATCCTGCAGATTCCATACTGATAAATTCGCCGACACAAGCATTTCAATACCCTTCTGGCGCCAGTCTGCCATTTGCGCGACGGCCCTTTCTACCACCCATTTGGTCAGAGGAATAATTAAACCGGTCTTTTCCGCCAGCAACTGGATGTCGTCTGCCGGAATTAGACCACGAGTGGGGTGATTCCATCGCAGCAAGGCTTCGACGCCCATGGTCTTTCCCGTCGAACAATTGATTTTAGGCTGATAATGCAGTTCCAGTTGACTCTGCTCTACTGCACGTTTTAATTCACCTTCCAGTGATAACTGCCACAGACTATGGTCGTCCTGGTTCTCATCGTATGTGACATAACCCAGATTTTTCTCTTTTGCCAGATACATGGCAACATCCGCTTTCTGTAGAAGACTCTGATCGTTGAACCCGTGTTGCGGATAAAGCGCAATGCCAATGCTGCTACCCACCTGCAGAGCCTGTCCATCGATATTAAATGTACACTCCAGACTGGCGCAGAGTTTCTGTGCGATCTGTCTGGCACGAATGTCATCGCTCATCGGCAGCAGGACAGCAAACTCATCCCCTCCCAGGCGGGCCAGGACATCATATTCACTCAGCTGTTTGGTGAAGCGGGGACCAATTTCACGCAGCACCCGATCCCCTACCTGATGACCCAGTGTATCGTTGATTTCCTTGAAACGATTTAAATCAATCATCAGCAGGGCCAATGTCTGATTAGCTTTATGAGCTGATTCAATAACTTCAATCATCTTACGCCTCATGAACAGGCGATTTGGCAATCCGGTTAAACTGTCATGCATGGCCTGGTGCTCCAGCTCCATCTGCCGTAATCGAACCTGTAAACGCATGGTTTCAAAGGCGGTAACCAGCTCCCGCGCTTCAAGTGTGTTAGCTTCCGGTAGTTTGACTACTTCATCGCCATCCGCTTCCATCTTCAGTGCATGGGCTATTTGGGCCACCGGTTCCAGCAGCCATAATTCAAAGGCATAAAAAGCCAGCACAATAAACACCAGGGTTATAATCAGGCGCATCCAGAGTGTAGAGCTGATTTCGGAGCTTATATTCATCAACTGACTGATATCGCTTTCAGAAGAGGCAATCAGAGCGGTTTCAATTTGATTCAAATGAGACCAGATACGATCGTTCAGGGGCGCGATCTGATCATTCATCAGCGCTTCATCCGAGCGCCATTTCGGACTGGAATAAATTTCTCTTGTTTTTATAAACCCCTGATACCAGAGTTCAAGAGCCGTGCTGATTTCCTTACCCGTCACTTCAGCCTGAAGACCATAATCATGTGTCAGCTGTGCCTGATTTAACAGCTTCAGTTGCTTTTTAATCTGTATATAGTGGTATTCAATCAGGCCTTCGAACTCACTATTACCTGACACCGGCACCCGTAAACTCAAGGTTCTTGCGGCCACATACATACGAAAGGCACCGACCATGTCTGACCAGTTTTCACGCAACTGGCTGAACTGATGGTAGGCCTGCTGTATATATTTATCATCCAGATGCATGGACATTTCATCGATGATCAGCGCTATCTGAGTCAGGAACTGACGACTTTTAGGCAGCATTACCTGATTGATGGTGGCAAACGCAGGGAATAACGCCTCGGCATTGGTTCGAATATGCATCAATTGCTGCACATCCTGTCGCAACTGAAGAAGATCTTTTGATAAAAGATCTATCTTCATCTGTGCTGACGCCGCATCACTCCACTGGCTGTTTTCAATTTCTGACAGGTGATGCCTGGCCTGGTCCAGGTCAGCTAACACTTCTGCAATGGCCATTTGATCGGGCGTGACCAGAAAGCTCTGCAAACGTTGCTCAGCATGGCGAAGTTTTTCACGCACCAGTCGATGAGAGCTGATCAGGTAATTTCGATTGACTGAATTATCTGCCGATTTTTTTACGACATCGGAGACAGAGTAATGGGTAGCCAGTACACTGGCTATAAAAAGCACGGACATAAGCAGCACACCGACAAAGTATCGGCCCCGCATACTATCCATACTGAAACTACTTAAAATCGTTGTTAGACTCATAATCGAACTGCTCCAGTACCGCAAGCCAGAGAGTTTGCTCACCATTCATGGTTAGATGAATATTTTATGAATCAGAAATCCAGTTTAATTCCTGGTGCTAGTGCCTGCCTTCATTGGCTGAAATCCAAAAACAAGACCTGAAATTGCCACTTACCACTTAATTCTAGTTATTCTGATTATTATTTTACCTTAACTATATAGTCTAAATACTTAAAATTAAAGTGTTTTTTACAAGCCCACAAAAAAAGGGGCCTAAGCCCCCCTTTTTTATTAATGGCATAAGTTAACTAACTTATGCAGCCTCAACCGCTTTCATACTCAATCGAATACGACCCTGACGATCAATTTCAAGCACCTTCACTTTGATCACATCGCCTTCAGACAGTTTGTCAGTAACATTTTCCACGCGCTCTTCACAAATCTGTGAAATATGCACCAGACCTTCTTTATTAGGCAAAATGCGGACGAAGGCACCAAAATCCATAATCTTGATAACAGTACCGTCGTATACCTTGCCTACTTCAGCATCTGCCGTAATCTGTTCGATACGATTCCTGGCTTCTTCGGCCGCATCAAAATCACTGGATGCAATTTTCACATTACCATCGTCATCAATATCGATCGATACGCCGGTTTCTTCAGTAATGGAACGAATCACCGCGCCACCCTTGCCGATAACATCACGGATCTTGTCTGGATTAATCTTCATCTTCAGGTAACGTGGTGCATAATGTGACATTTCAGTGCTGGGCACAGACATCACCTTATTCATTTCATCCAGAATAAACAGTCGACCGGCTTTGGCCTGTTCCAGGGCTTTTTCCATGATTTCACGGGTAATACCGGTAATTTTAATGTCCATCTGCAGTGCGTTAACACCATTACTGGTACCCGCTACTTTGAAGTCCATGTCACCCAGATGATCTTCATCACCCAGGATATCGCTCAATACGGAATATTTATCGCCTTCTTTCACCAGACCCATGGCGATACCGGCGACTGCCGCCTTGATTGGCACACCGGCATCCATCAGTGCCAGGCTGGTACCACACACAGAAGCCATAGAGCTTGAACCGTTGGATTCGGTAATTTCAGAAACTACACGGATAGAGTAGGGAAAATCTTCTTCAGTTGGCATCACTGCCAGTACACCGCGCTTGGCCAGACGACCATGACCAATCTCACGACGACCCGGAGTGCCTACACGACCCGCCTCACCCACACTGTAGGGAGGGAAGTTATAGTGCAGCATGAAGTTATCGGTGATTTCACCTTCCAGTGCATCGATCCTCTGTGCGTCACGGGCAGTACCCAATGTAGTTACCACTATGGCCTGGGTTTCACCACGGGTAAACAGGGCAGAACCGTGAGTACGCGGCAGAATACCGGTTCTAACGGTAATTGGACGCACCTGATCCAGGGTACGACCATCGATACGTTTTTCGCCTGCCAGTATGCGACCACGTACCAGGCGCTTTTCCAGCTTACCGAAGATTTCAGCCACTTCATCCGCGCTGTAGCCTTCTTCGCCCGAAGCGGCGGCGACTTTTTCAACCGCTACTGCACGAACCTTATCTACCGCCGCATAACGCTCCAGTTTTTCAGATATCTGGTAGGCTGCGGTCAGATCATCCAGAACTACATCGCTCACTGCTTTAAGCAGGGTTTCGTTGGTTTCAGGCTCAACCCATTCCATGACGGGAGTATTCACTTCTTTTGCCAGTTCTTTGATGGTTTTAACGACCACCTGGAACTGTTCATGACCAAACATGACCGCACCCAGCATGATCTCCTCCGAAAGCTCGTTAGCTTCAGATTCAACCATCAGTACGGCATCATCGGTACCTGCGACTATCAGATTCAGGTCAGATGTTTTTAACTGGCTGAAGGTAGGGTTCAGAATATAGGCACCATCTTTGTAACCAATGCGGGCTGCACCGATTGGGCCCATAAATGGAGCTCCAGATATCGCCAGAGCAGCGGAAGTACCGATCATAGCCGGGATATCTGGATCAATGTCGTTATTCAATGAAATAACAGTGGCGATTACCTGTACTTCATTGGTAAAGCCTTTAGGGAACAGCGGACGAATGGGGCGGTCGATGAGGCGGCTAGTCAGAGTTTCTTTTTCTGATGGTCGACCTTCCCGTTTAAAAAAGCTGCCCGGAATTTTACCTGCTGCGTAGCTGCGTTCCTGGTAATTAACTGTGAGAGGAAAAAAGTCTCTGGGTACTGAGCTTTTAACTGTTACAGCAGTTACCAGTACGACGG
This sequence comes from uncultured Gammaproteobacteria bacterium, assembly GCA_965368175.1. Lineage (GTDB taxonomy): Bacteria > Pseudomonadota > Gammaproteobacteria > SZUA-229 > SZUA-229 > CBDULX01. The sequence continues at coordinate 16,780 of CBDULX010000021.1, forward strand.
TACCATCCATATTTACGATGACAGCACCTGAGGCCTGACGTGCAATTTCGCCTGTTTCTATGGTGACGTTATGATCACCAAACTGAAATGATTTCTTAATCACGGTCACAGCAGTTGTTCCCTATATAGGTTTATTGTTAACGACGCAGACCAAGACTCGCAATCAGGTCTTTATAGCGCTCTGAATTTTTCGACTTAAGATAGTCGAGCAGTTTACGGCGCTGGTTAACCATACGCAACAGGCCACGACGTGAATGATGATCGTGTTTGTGATCTTTGAAATGCTCAGTCAACTGAACAATTCGGGTGGTTAACAGGGCTACCTGAACTTCAGGTGAACCGGTATCGCCCGCTGCGCGGGCATACTTTGTTACAATCTCTGCTTTATCTGCAGCTACTAATGCCATAGCTTTAACTCCTGACTGAATTTGCCTCAGTAAAAGAGGCGGATTTTACCATGTTTTTTTCCGCAGACCATAGCTTTATGGCGGTTTAATCACTGATACGGTCGAAAAAAAACATCGATTCTCATAGCGGTTTGCGGGTTTTATACCTTAAGCATCCTTTTCGGTGCAATACGCCCATCATCCTGGATGATTCCCACCCCCAGAAACTGCTCATCATCATAGATTCGCACCCAGCCATCAGTGGGTGCACGGGGTACCTGAACTGGCTGACCCAGTTTGATGTAATAAGCGCTGTCCGGGTCCAGATGCACTTCAGGCCAGTTAGCAATCCCGCTATCAATCGGTAACAGGCTGGCATCCAGTGCCTCCTGCCCCTGCTCCGACAAGGCCTGTAACTGCTCCAGACTGACCATGTCGCCATCATAAGGCCCAACGGCCAGCCGCCTTAACTCACTGACATAGGCACCACAACCGAGAGCTTCGCCAATATCTTCAGCCAGGGTACGAATATAAGTACCCTTACTGCAATGTGCCTCAAGTTCGACCTCACCGTCTTTAAAGCTCAACAGACTGAGATCATGGATGGTTACCGGTCTGGCTTCACGCTCCACTTCAATCCCCTGACGGGCCAGATCATATAAGCGCTTGCCATCTTTTTTCAGCGCTGAGTACATGGGCGGCACCTGTTCGATATCACCAGTAAAATCAGGCAACAGGCGCTCAATGTCTTTTTTAACGATGTGCTCAAAGGGCCGGCTTTCTATCACTTCACCTTCGGCATCCGCGGTGGTGGTGCAACTACCCAGTTTACATTTGAAACGATAGAGCTTGTCAGCATCCAGCAGAAAAGCAGAAATTTTGGTCGCCTCACCCAGACAAACAGGCAACATGCCCGTAGCCAGTGGATCCAGACTCCCGGTATGCCCAGCTTTCTGAGCGTCAAACAAACGCTTCACTATTTGCAGAGCATGATTGGATGACATCTCGAGAGGTTTATCCAGCAACACCACCCCATTTACCGGGCGGCCCTTGATTCTTTTACGGCTCATTTATATCTCAAAACTATAATCTGATGTGTGGTTCGACTAAGTCGCCTGACAGACGGACGGGATCAGTCTTCCTCAACTGAATCGGTATCGCTGGCTCGAGCCCGGGCAATCAGGGCATCCATACTTGAGCCCCTTTCCAGACTGGTATCGTGGACGAATTTCAGAGCAGGGGTTACCCGAGATCGAATCCGGCGGGATAACTCACGACGCAGAAAACCCGACGCATTGTTCAGGGCTTCAACCGTTTGTTCGGCATCATCTTCATTCATCACTGAAAAATAGGCCACCGCATGCCCCAGGTCCTTGCTCAACTTAACCGCAGTAAACGACACCCAGCTTACGCGTGGGTCGTTCAACTCATCGCGAACCAGCTCGGACAGTTCGCGACGGATCTGTTCGGCCATACGCTGTGAACGTGAAAATTCTTTTGGCATGTATCGTACCTAATCAGTTACAGCGTACGTTCAACCTGAATCCGCTCGAAGACCTCAATCTGGTCACCAACTTTTACATCCATGTAGTTCTTCACGCCAATCCCGCATTCCGTACCACTGCGAACTTCCTCAACATTGTCTTTGAAGCGACGCAACGACTCCAGCTCACCTTCGTAAATAACCACGTTGTCACGCAGTACACGAATAGGCTGGGTGCGTTTAATCGAACCTTCAGTAACCAGAGAACCGGCAATCAGGCCAAACTTGGGAGAAGTGAACACATCTTTCACCTCGGCCAGGCCAGTGATCTGTTCTCTGAATTCAGGCGCCAGCATACCGGTAAGCGCCAGTCTGACTTCATCGATCAGGTCATAAATAACGCTGTAGTAATGAAGGTCCACACCTCGTTCGGCAACCGCTTTGCGAGCAGTGGCATCGGCGCGCACGTTAAAGCCCATCACAATGGCATTGGAGGCAGCAGCCAGACTGATATCAGTTTCATTAATACCACCGACACCGCTACCGACAATGATAACTTCCACTTCGTCATTCACCGCAGCCAGTTTCATCAATGACTCGCGAATGGCCTCCAGACTGCCCTGTACGTCAGCCTTCAACAATACATTCAGTGTCTTCACTTCACCTTTGCCCATATTGGCAAACAGTGATTCAAGCTTGGCCTGCTGCTGTGCAGCGAGACGAATGTCACGATCCTTATTGTGACGCATTTCCGCCAGCTCGCGGGCCGAGCGTTCATCGGCCATCACCTGAGTCATATCACCCGCGGACGGAGTCCCTGACAGACCCAGAACCATGACCGGAATTGATGGCCCGGCCTCATTCACCTGATGACCATTTTCATCAAACATGGCTCGCACGCGGCCAAATTCCTGACCCGCCAGCAGGATGTCACCTTTTTTCAGCACACCCTTCTGTATCAATACGGTAGTGGTCACACCGCGACCTTTATCCAGTGAAGCTTCGATCACCAGACCCTGTGCAGGACCTGTCGATGGAGCCTTCAGCTCCATAACTTCTGCGGTCAGACTCACGGCATCCAGCAGTTCATCAATGCCCTGGCCGGTCTTGGCAGACACATTGACAAAAATATTATCACCACCCCAGTCTTCAGGAATAACCTGATGACTACCCAGTTCGGTTTTAACTCGCTCAGGATCCGCATCTTCCTTGTCGATTTTGTTCACCGCGACAATCAACGGCACGCCGGCTGCTTTAGAGTGCTGAATCGCCTCGATGGTTTGAGGCATCACACCATCATCAGCCGCTACCACCAGGATAACAATATCCGTTGCCTGGGCACCTCGGGCACGCATGGAAGTAAATGCAGCATGGCCGGGAGTATCCAGGAAGGTAATGACACCCTTATCTGTTTCAACATGGTAAGCACCGATGTGCTGGGTAATCCCACCCGCTTCACCTGCCGCTACCTTACTGGTCCGAATGTAATCGAGTAGTGATGTTTTACCATGGTCGACATGCCCCATAATAGTCACTACTGGTGGACGGGGCTTGATATCACCCATTTCAACTGAGGCAGTATCCAGCAGATTTTTCTCACGATCATCCACGTTTGTGGTCATTGCTGTATGACCGCATTCTTCGACCACCAGTATTGCAGTTTCCTGATCAATGACCTGATTGATAGTGGCCATTACACCCAGCTTCATCATGACCTTGATAACTTCAGCCGCTTTCATCGACATTTTTTGTGCCAGTTCGGACACCTTAATAGTCTCTGGAACCGATACTTCATGTACACGGGGGGCTACCGGTCTCTCAAATCCGTGTTTACCAACCGCATCGCCAGCTGTCGATCGACCACGACGGGCTGGTTTTTTCTTGCGGCCAGAGCCACTCTTACCGCCAGCCACATGTAATTCATTACGACCATAACGGGTTTCAGCTTTTTCAATTTTGGCTTTTTTACCTTTCTTCGGCTTGTCGGCCTCGGCAATTTCAGCTTTCTCAGGCTTACGACGAGTTTCAACTTCAACTTTGACTTCGGCTTTGGCCTCAGCCTGGGCACGTTCGGTTTCTTCTGCCTTAGCTTTAGCTATCGCTTCTGCTTCCGCTTTTTCCTTCTCTTCAGCCTCGGCCTTAGCTCTGGCTTCTGCTTCGACCTTGAGGCGTGCGTCTTCTTCAGCCTTGAGCTGCTCAGCTTCACGCTCTGCTTTCTCTGCCAGCAGACGATCGAGCTCTACCTTTTCATCGTTCGCCGCATCACTGCGCTTCACATAGGTGCGTTTTTTGCGAACTTCGACGTTCACGGTTTTACGCCCAGTACCAGCCACTTTCAGTTCACTGGTAGTTTTACGTTTTAAGGTGATCCGCTGTTTTCCTTCAGTGGATTCACTAACCTCACCTTTACCGTGACTGCTGCGCAAAAAATCCAGCAATTTAAATTTGTCTTCGTCGCTGATTAAGGTTTCACCGTTCTCAGCTTCTAACCCGGCTTCCTTGAGCTGCTCAAGCAAGCGATCTACCGGAGCTCCGACAACTTCAGCAAGTTGTTTGACTGTTACATTGGACATCTGCGACCTCCCCCCAGCGATAGTTACTGGTTCGCCTCTTGGTTAGTATCATTTTCAAACCAGGGTGCACGAGCGGTCATAATCAATTTACCAGCTCGTTCTTCTGTCATACCCTGTATTTCCAGTAGTTCATCAATCGATTGTTCAGCCAGATCTTCCATGCTGCATACACCACGCTCTGCCAGCTGAAATGCCAGTTCACGCTCCATGCCGTCCATACTTAACAAATCGTCCTTAGGTTCGTTATTTTCCAGTTTTTCTTCCTGTGATATAGCACGGGTCAGCAATGCATCACGAGCACGACCACGTAATTCGCTGACTATATTCTCATCAAATTCTTCTATCTCAACCAGCTCAGACTCAGGTACGTAAGCGACCTCTTCAATACTGGAAAAACCTTCCGCTACCAGTATGACCGATAGTTCTTCATCCACATCCAGCAGCTCCATGAACATTTCCACCAGAGCCTTGTTTTCAGACTCAGATTTAGATTCCATATCTGAAGTACCCATAACATTCAGCGTCCAGCCTGTCAGCTGACTGGCCATACGAATATTCTGGCCACCTCGGCCGATGGCCTGAGACAGTTTTTCGTCTTCAACAGCAATGTCCATGGTGTGAGAGTCTTCATCGACTACAATCGAAACCACTTCTGCCGGAGACATGGAATTGATGACAAACTGAGCTGCATTTTCATCCCACAGAATAATATCCACACGCTCACCAGCCAGTTCATTGGAAACCGACTGCACCCTGGAACCACGCATACCCACACAGGCTCCGACGGGATCCAGGCGAGGGTCACTGGATTTAACTGCAATTTTGGCACGGGATCCGGGATCGCGGGCACCACTGATGATTTCAATCAGACCCTGACCGACTTCAGGCACTTCCAGCTTAAATAGCTCAACCAGAAACTCGGGGGCGGTACGACTAACAAACAACTGAGGGCCACGAGCCTCAGCTCGTACCTCCTTCAGGTAACCACGCAGGCGATCGCCGTTACGAATGGCTTCACGGGGTATCACTTCTTCACGGGGTATAATCGCTTCCACGTTTTCACCCAGATCAAGATAAATATTACCTCGCTCCACTCGTTTAACAGTACCCATTACCAGCTCACCCACCTTATCCTGGTAAGACTCCACAACATGGGCACGCTCGGCTTCACGGACTTTTTGTACAATTACCTGTTTTGCAGTCTGTGCTGCAATACGACCAAATTCGACTGATTCAATGGGTTCTTCGACATAATCACCCAGTTCAATATCCGGGTTTTCAACTTTAGCGGCATCCAGAGTGATTTCACGCAGTGGATATTCAAGGCTACCGTTTTCAGACTCTTCGGTCACCATCCATCGACGGAAGGTATCATATTCGCCGCTCTCACGATCGATGTGTACCCTAACATCAATATCTTTACCCTGCTTCTTGCGTGTTGCTGTGGCGAGCGCGGCTTCAATCGCACCAAAGATAACGTCCTTTTCTACACCTTTTTCGTTAGAAACTGCATCAACCACGTACAGGATTTCTTTGTTCATGACCGGCTCCAAAAAATTAAAATTGCGGCACCAGCCGCGCTGAATCTATTCCACCTAGCGGAAGGTAGTGGGTTTCACCATCCGCTTCCAGTAGGACTTCACCCTCTTTAAGGCCCAGCAATTTACCTGTGAAGTTGCGCTGCCCCTCAAGATTAGGCATAGCCATCTTGATTTTTACTATTTCACCTGCAAACTGCTCAAAATCCTCAGCCTTTCGAAGGGATCTATCCAGCCCTGGTGATGACACTTCAAGAGTGAAGTGTCCGGGTATAGGATCTTCCACATCCAGCATAGCGCTCAACTGACGGCTCACTGCTTCACAATCTTCCAGCTGGATACCTTTTTTCTGATCAATATAAACCCGCAATAATCCATTGCTGGCATGGGGACGAAACTCAATATCCACCACCTCATAACCCAGTCCGTTAACCACGGGTTCAATCAATGACCATATATCTTTTGAACTGGCTTTCATATTGCTCTGGTTGCGCCTGTTTGGCTGCATAAGTGAAAGTAACAAAAAGGCCCCGTTAAAACGGGGCCTTTTAATAATTCGTGCCTGAACAGTATCAATACAACAATACTGTTAAATGCTTAAGGCATATTATATAACTTATTGATTTATTGCTGCAAGTCCCTTCATTTTGCAGCAAAGGTCTTATTACCAGCAATTGTTCAATTCAAAATACGCTTGAGCACAAGCATCTACAGGAACTACCGCTTGTCTTACCGACAAAAAAAAACCCGAGTAATCCCGGGCTTTTTACATATTTGGTAGCGGGGGCAGGATTAGAACCTACGACCTTCGGGTTATGATCCCGACGAGCTGCCAGACTGCTCCACCCCGCATCG
>CBDULX010000022.1:0-23582 GCA_965368175.1 uncultured Gammaproteobacteria bacterium
GCCTGAATGATCGACTGGTTAACAAAATGTGTGAATTCGCCACACTGCGCAAAGCCAGCGGTATTAAATAAAATATGATAACTAAAACCTGACCTGATGTTCAGCTGGAACAGGTATTAGCCAGAAATGGATATTTTTAAATTATAAGACTTTGACGCAAAGACGCAAAGACGCAAAGTTTATCTTATTAAGATCACTTTAAGCAAACAAAAGTCCTTGTGGATATGTGGTACTTAGTTAGAGCGCATCCCTACAAAACCTCACAAGTTTCCTTTGCGTCTTTGCGTCAAAGATTTTGTCTTTTAGATATAAGACTTATATTAATAGTATGATTATAGTTTTTCCAGGCGATATACCGACTCGAACATATAATCCAGTCCTCGCTGTCTAAACCTGGGTTGTTCATCGATGATATCGAGTTGCTGAAGTTTCTCTATTTTAAAATTCGAGGCATAAAGTTTATGAACGGCAGGCTCAGTCACTGAAAAAGGCGGGCCACTCATCACAGCCTGATCATACTCCAGCGTTACCAGCAATACAGTAACCTGTTCAGGTGTAATGGATATCAGTTTATCAGCATATTTTTGTCTCATGGTTTCAGGCAATGCAACCAGAGATGCGCGATCATAAATGGCCAGTACGTTGATAAGATCTTCCGATTTAAGATTAAAAAAATCTCCCTGTAAAATACTTATATTTTCACTCTGATATCGATTAAATCGAGAGTCTTTGTGTATTTCGAAGCTTATCTGGTTTTCTTTAAAAAAACTCTCTACAGCCAGCTGACTGTATTCAATACCCAAAACCTTATACGACTGGCTGGCGAGCCAGATCATGTCCAGTGATTTACCACAAAGCGGTACAAATACCTGACTTGCTGGTGCAAGATCGAGATTAGAGAAATTTTTAATTAAGTGGCGATTGACTTCTTCCAAATGAAACCCTATCTGGTTTTCATGCCAACGTTGCTCCCAAAACTCCAGTTCCATTCAACTTTACCTGTATACTTAAAAATATAATCATAAGAGAAAGACAGGCAAAAAAATACCCCGCTAGAGCGGGGTATTTTTCATTACAAAAGATAGTTCCATTATTTCTTGCTTAGAATAATATTCTCCTTGTTTTTTTCGATGGTTTTTGTGCTTATCCCTTTAACATTGGCCAGGTCATTCACCGACTTAAAACTACCATGAATCTTACGGTAATCGATGATGGCCTGTGCCTTAGCAGCACCAACCCCATTCAGTTCAGCGGCCAGAGTACTAGCGTCCGCCGTGTTAATATTTACCTGACCCGCCCAGCTCCAGAACGACAGTGCAAGTAACAACATCCCTACAAATAGTTTTAAAGTTCTCATTTCGCTCTTTTCCTTATCCTTGCGTTAATGGAAATAGAAGCATAGCCAGTAATAATTCCATGATCAATTAGCAAATTTCTGAATTTAGTGTACGTAAAATCCCTACAGGATCATCCGCCTGAGTAATGGGTCGGCCAATGACCAGATAGCTCGAGCCTGCCTGGATGGCATCTGCCGGCGTCATTATCCTGCGTTGATCATCTGCCTGAGAACCTGCCGGCCGTATACCTGGTGTTACCAGTAAAAACTCATCACCCAGACTTTGCCTCATGGATGAAGCTTCCTGTGCGGAGCAAACGACACCGTCAAGGCCTGAATTTTTGGCCATAGAAGCTAATTTAACGGCCATGCAGGAAGCCGTTTGATTAATGCCCATTTCCTGTAAATCCGCATCTGACATGCTGGTCAGGATGGTGACTGCAATGAGGCGGGGCTTTACAGTTCTAGTGGCAACTGCTTCAGCAGCGGCTTCCATCATTCTACGGCCACCCAGGGCATGTACATTCAACATCCAGACGCCTAAATCCGCAGCTACAGAACAGGCTCTGGCGACTGTATTCGGGATATCATGGTATTTCAGATCAAGAAAAACCTGGAAATCACGGTTATGCAATTTTTCTATAAATGCAGGGCCTAAAAATGTAAACATTTCTTTGCCTACTTTTAAACGGCAAAGAGTTGAATCCAGTTTATCAACCAGTTCAAGTGCTGATTTTTCATCAGGATAATCCAGGGCTACAATAATTTTGGGATCAGTCATTTATTTTTTCATTTAATTTCGGTTTCATACCACCCCAGGTATGACAACTAGGACACAACCAATATAATGTATTTGCGGAATATCCACAGATGCTACATTGAAAATCTGGCTTTTTCTTAATCATTACATCAAGGACCTGGGGTAAAAAATCATCCGTATCATCATTTTTCTGTTTTAATTCCAGAGTCTTTTTCATGCCTTCCAGTGACGGTTTTTCGATCACCGCCCTGGCAAGATAATCATGGGCAGCCTGTTTGCCGTATATTTCGTTAATCAAATCTGATAAATATGGAATGAACGAGATATTCTCATAGCTCCGTTCCATCGATTTAAGGTAAGTAATGAGTGATTTCAGATTAGACTGGCTACGATAACATTCAGCCAGCATATCAATAACCAGTGGCATGAATTCAATATTCTGAAACTCGACCTGTTGTAAAAAGCGAATTGCCCGTTTATGTGCGCCTCTGTCCATGGCAATCAAGCCGAGAATTATAGAGGCACGAACACAATTTTCATCTTCAGACAATGCCTGTGTGGCCAGGGATTCTGCCATTTTACCATCACCATTAGCCTGAGCCTGTTCACTTAATTCACAGAAATACTGTGCAATGACAGGTCTTAGATTTTCTTTACTTTTACGCTGATAGCGTCTGGCAATATTGATGGCAGCATTCCATTCATGCTCCTGCTGATAGATACTCATCAGGTACTTCAGCGCATCCTGAGCGAAGTTATCATCTTTTAATACTTCATTAAAAAGACCTTCAGCACGGTCCAGCCATCCCGATAGTTGATAATCCCGTGCCAGTTCCAGTAATACACGGGATTTGTATTCCTGAGGCAGAGAAGGTCTGGCTAATAAACTTTGGTGTAATTTAATTGATTTGTCGAGTTCGCCCTTTCTGCGGAAAATAGTGCCAAGTGCGAGACTGGTATCAATAGTTTCCCAATCCACTTCAACAAGTTTTAGAAATATATCAAGAGCCTTATCCTGCTCATCATTAAGCAAATAATTGAGGCCCTGAAAATAGTCATTGGAAAAACGCAGTTGATGACGAGTTTTTTTACTTCTTCTACGGGCAAAGATAAAACCCAGCAGGAATGCCAGTATAACCAGCAATCCTATCAAATCCAGTTGCGCAAGTTGTTCTATCACTGCTAATCAGACTTCAGAAAATCAGACAATCCACTCATCGTCTGAGTTTGTTTAATGAGTTTACGGATTTTATTTTTTTGCAGTAAGACCACAAAAATATTAATTAAAAAGCCGATAATTATGCCCAGCAAAGTACAGACCAGTATGATTGCTGCCAACGGTATATTGAATTGTGCCACAAAAAAATCGATGCTTACCAAACCTGCATTCCTGTAAGCAAAAGTAGCAATAATAACTATGATGGGAATGGATACCAACAGATATATGAAGCGCATCATCTTAATGCTCCTAGTGGTATCATATAAGGGTTGTTGTTAAATAAACCTGGTGTTAGTCCTGATTCTGAATCGAGTTATTTACTCGTTCTCTTAATTCTTTACCCGGTTTGAAGTGAGGTACATGCTTGCCTGGTAAAGACACTGAATCGCCAGTTTTAGGATTACGCCCAGCTCTAGGTGGACGAAAATGAAGACTGAAACTACCAAAGCCACGGATTTCTATCCGATCTCCATTAGCTAATGAATGACTCATTTGTTCCAGCAGGCTTTTTACAGCCAGTTCGACATCCTTATATGCAAGATGACTTTGTTTGCGAGCCATGAGCTCAATTAGCTCAGATTTCATCATTGACTTCATAGCCGAATCATCAGACATCATCTATTTCCCCGTTAATAAATGGTCGTCCCTGACCATATCAATTTTCTTCAATTGCTATTCTTTATTAGCATCCATTTGCTCTTTCAGCAAATCACCCAGTGTAGTAGCAGGTGCAGGCGCAGATTTAGAATAATCTTTCATCGCTTTTGCTTCGTCATCAGCATCTTTTGCTTTAATAGACAGATTGATTGTACGGCTCTTACGATCGACACCAATAAACTTGGCCTCAACCTCTTCACCCACTTTCAGAATGCTTCGCGCATCTTCTACACGATCACGAGAAAGTTCTGATGCACGTAATGTGCCTTCAATACCATCACCTAAATCTATTATAGCTGCTTTTGCGTCAACTTCTTTAACAGTTCCTTTTACAAAGCTGCCTTTATCATTAGCGGCAACAAAGTTTGAGAACGGATCCTGTTCCATCTGTTTTACACCCAGTGAAATGCGTTCACGCTCAGGGTCGATAGAAAGTACAACGGCTTCCAGTTCATCACCTTTCTTGTAATTGTGAACCACTTCTTCACCGGTAGTTTCCCAGGCGATATCAGACAGGTGAACCAGGCCATCAATACCACCGTCGAGACCAACGAAGATACCAAAGTCAGTAATAGATTTGATCTTACCGCTAACTTTGTCACCTTTGTTATGAGTAGTACCAAACTCATCCCATGGATTAGGTGTGCATTGTTTCATGCCCAGAGAGATACGACGACGTTCTTCGTCGATATCCAGGATCATAACTTCTACTTCATCACCCAGAGCAACCATTTTCGCCGGGTTAACATTCTTGTTAGTCCAGTCCATTTCAGATACATGAACCAGGCCTTCAACTCCGTCTTCGATTTCAACGAAACAGCCATAATCAGTGATATTACTGATCTTGCCGCGTAGATGTGAACCTTCGGGATAACGACGTGCAATAGCTGACCATGGATCATCACCCAGCTGTTTCAGACCCAGTGAAACACGGTTACGCTCTTTATCGAATTTAAGAACAACCACTTCGATTTCCTGACCGACTTCAACAATTTCTGAAGGATGTTTAACACGTTTCCAGGCCATGTCGGTGATATGTAACAGACCATCAATACCACCCAGGTCAAGGAATGCACCATAGTCAGTAAGATTTTTAACAATACCTTTTACGCTCTTGCCCTCTTCCAGGCTACCCAGTAACTGCTCACGTTCAACGCTGTATTCAGATTCAACAACAGCACGGCGAGATACAACAACATTGTTACGTTTTTGATCAAGCTTGATAACTTTAAATTCAAGCTCTTTGCCTTCCAGGTAAGAAGTATCACGCACCGGGCGTACATCAACCAGTGAACCTGGCAGGAATGCACGTATATCACCCATCTCTACAGTAAAGCCACCCTTTACCTTACCTGTGATGGTACCAGTGATAATTTCATCAGCTTCATGTGCCGCTTCAAGTACAATCCAGGCTTTAGCACGTTTAGCTTTATCGCGAGACAGACGGGTTTCACCCCAGCCATCTTCAATTGCTTCTAAAACAATTTCAACATCGTCGCCAACATTTACTTCCAGTTCACCAGCATCATTATAAAACTGTGATTCAGGAATAACGCCTTCAGATTTAAGGCCAGCGGCAACAGTGACGTAACCGTCACGAATATCAACAATCGTACCATTCATGATGGTACCGACGTTCATTTCAGTGGTTTGTAAACTTTGTTCGAAAAGTTCTGCAAAACTTTCAGTCATTAGAGATAAAATCCAGAAATTAACTGTATAACATGTAACCAGGTTGATCAGTATTCAGGCTTGATCGTATGCGTTATACAGGGTTGTGAGTTAAACATCACCCGGACCACCAGGTCCGAGCACCATTGTAGTTTGTCAGATCGAAAACCGCTGTTTTGCCAGTTCCAGTACTTTTGAGCTAACCTGTTCGATCGTCATTTCTGTCGTATCAAGCATGATTGCATCAGCAGCAGGTTTTAAGGGCGAAACCTCTCGATTGGCATCCTGTTCATCTCGTGCCCTGAGATCGGCCACGAGATCCGGAAGGTTAGCATTAATTCCCTTTTGTTTCAACTGGTTATATCGTCTTTTAGCTCTTTCTTCGCAACTGGCTGTCATAAATACCTTAAGTCCTGCTTGCGGGAACACCGTTGTACCCATATCACGGCCATCCGCCACCAGCCCGGGCGGCTGTTCAAAAGCACGCTGTCGCTCCAGTAAAGCCGCTCGCACCCCTTGCATAGCCGCTATTTTAGATGCCTTCATACCCATAGCTTCCTCACGAATAGCTTCGCTAACATCCTGATTTTCAAGATATATACTGAGACCACCCTCCCCGGGTTCGAACCTGACATCCAGGTCCAGAGCAATTTTTTCCAGTGACGCTTCATCGTCCAGGGAAAGATTGTTCCGGCTAGCCGCCAGTGCGGTGAGGCGATAGAGGGAGCCACTGTCCAGTATGTGCCAGCCCAGCGCTTCAGCAACATTCTGACTGATGGTACCTTTGCCCGCACCACTGGGACCATCGATGGTCAGTACCGCGGGCATATCTAAACCTCCTCCGCGGTAATATTGATACCGACTTTGTTCGCCAGGGCAACAAAACCGGGGAACGAGGTGTTCACATTTTCACAGTCTTCAATAAGAACAGGGCCACTGGCATTTAGCCCGGCCATAGTAAAAGCCATGGCAATACGATGATCATCCCGGCTGTGTACCTTGCCACCGTGAATATCGCCTCCCTGGATGATCATGCCATCCGCAGTCGGTGTGGCCTTCACACCCAGAATCTGCAAGCCATCGGCCATTACCTGAATGCGATCAGATTCTTTAACGCGCAGTTCTTCTGCACCGCTAACAACTGTTTCACCCTCAGCGCAGGCAGCAGCAACAAATAACACCGGAAACTCATCAATAGCCAGAGGCACCAGATGTTCGGGGACATGAATGCCTTTTAATCGACTGCTGGTTATCCGGATATCGGCCACGGGCTCTCCACCGACTTCACGCTGGTTTAATAATTCAATATTGGCACCCATCAAACGAAGGATTTCGATCACCCCGGTACGGGTCGGATTTATGCCTACGTGTTCCAGGGTAATATCCGAACCCTCGGCAATACTCGCCCCCACCATATAAAAAGCGGACGATGATATATCGGCAGGTACATCGATATCGCAGGCGCTTAGACGGCCGCCACCCGTAAGACAAATTCGATTAGCCTTAGTCGTTACGGTATAACCATAGGCTCGGAGCATGCGTTCGGTATGGTCCCGGGTGGTTGCTGGTTCCGTTACACAGGTAGTGCCTTTCGCATAAAGACCGGCCAGTAACAGACAGGATTTAACCTGGGCACTGGCCATAGGCATATCGTAGTCAATACCTTTCAAAGACTGAGCACCGTGGATTTTGAGCGGTGGTTTGCCACCTTCAGCTGTATCCACTTTGGCCCCCATCAGAGCCAGTGGATCGGTAACCCGTTTCATGGGACGTTTAGATAAGGAGCGGTCACCGGTCAGCGTAAGATCAAAAGCCTGCCCGGACAGCAAACCGGACATTAAACGCATCGAGGTGCCGGAATTACCCAGGTCCAGCGGCTGTTTTGGTGCTTTTAATCCATCTATTCCTGCACCGTGGATAGTAACCTGGCCCTGGGCATCGGGGCCTTCGATGTTAACGCCCATAGCACGGAATGCCCGCAGCGTATTCAGGCTGTCTTCACCCTGAAGAAAACCGCTGACATGGCTGATGCCATCGGCAATCGAGCCAAACATGATGGAGCGATGGGATATTGATTTATCCCCGGGTACACGAAAATGACCGGATAAGCGACCACCGGGCTCAACTATAAAATTAACCTGGGACATTCAATCTACTCATTCTAATGATAATTAAACTGGGGAGCCTCTATTCAATCAGAGGCCCCCCTGGAAATAGCGACCGCCTACGGCCACGATCGACGTCACCAGCCCTAGAACCAGATTGATAGTGACTGTATGACGAATTTTAATCAATAGTTGACCGGCTTCTGGCCAGTTTTCAATGATCACCGCTTCCTTGAATTTCTGGTAAGTGACGAAATAGAGATAGCCATAGATAACAATCATCAACAAACCGATGAACGACATGATATGAATATGAATACCCACCCCGGCAAAACCACCAAAATACATGAACAGCATCATATAACCGGTGACGGGCAACAGGATTACAGAAAGCCAGACCCAGAAAAAAAAGCGTTTGAACACCCTGTTCCAGAGCATAAGTCGCAATGGCGGCTCCAGTATTTCAACCGCAGAGGGACGTAACACCATATGGGCAAAGAACATTCCTCCCACCCAGATAATGGTCGTAAAAATATGCAGGGCGGCTAGTAGACTCAGCATTGTAAATATTCCTGTTTTTATTGATTACATACAAAATTCATCACGCGCCGATTTGGCCCGTGAAAACAGTTCGTAAAGTGCATCCGCATCATCATTTTCAATAGCGGTTTTGAGCACAGTCATTTCCTGCTGATAGCGTTCCATCATCACCAGCACCGCCTCTCGGTTAGCCAGACAGATATCACGCCACATGGTTGGATCGCTGGATGCGATACGAGTAAAGTCACGAAAACCACCGGCGGCAAAGCGAAAAATTTCATCCACATCATCCACACTGTTAAGGCAGTCAACCAGGGCAAAAGCCAGCATATGAGGCAAATGACTGGTTCCCGCGAGCACAAGATCATGATGGCGGTCGCCCATTTCATCAACCAGGGCGCCAGCCGCCTGCCACATGGATTTAATTGTATCCACATCGGACTGAGCATTTTCCTCGAGCGGCGTCAGTATCACTCTACGCTCCTGGTACAGGCTGTCGAAAGCGGCATCGGCACCGGATTTTTCTGTACCCGCTATCGGATGGCCGGGTATAAACTGGTTTATTTTAGGCCCCAGCAGCCGCATGGCATCGACCACTACACGATGTTTAGCACTGCCGGCATCGGTGACCAGGGTATCTGGCATAAGGGCGGGTTCAATTTTCTCGAACACATCAGCCATAGCCCCTAAAGGCACTGCCACAAACACAACATCGGCATCAGCCACTGCCTGTGCATAGTCCAGGGTATATTCATCCAGAATACCCAGTTCTACAGCATGAATTAAGTGCTGTTCATTTCGACCGGCACCCACCACATGTTTACAGTAACCGGCTTTCTTTAAGGCAAGAGCGAGGGAGCCTCCAATCAAACCGACGCCAATTACACACAGACGGTCGATGCTCATAACACTTGCTCCAGTGAATTCAGTAAGTTCTGGTTCTGCTGTTCCGTACCCACGGTAATACGTAGATGATGAGGCATTTTATAACTGGCCAGGGGACGCAGGATTATCCCCTGCTTTAGCAGGTCATGGTAAACAGGCATGGCATCGCGCTGGAAATCGACCGTAATAAAATTAGCAACACTCGGAATAACATTCAATTCCAGTTTATCCAGACCCCGTCTCAACTGTTCAAGCCCGGACTGATTTGCACGGATACTGTTTGTTATATGCACATCATCGTCCAGCGCCGCCAGAGCAGCAACCTGGGCTGGCAGGCTGGTATTGAATGGTTGCCTGACCCGGTTTAAAAAGTCCGCCAGATCTGGATGTGAAATAGCATAACCAATTCGCAAGCCGGCCAGTCCATAAATCTTTGAAAAAGTCCGGGTTATCACCAGATTGGGAAAGCGTTTAACAAGAGTATCCGAATCTGGTTTAAGTGAATCCGGCATATATTCGTAATAAGCTTCATCCAGCACCACGATCACCTCATCGTCAACCGCTTGAAGAAATGCGTTCAGTTGATGCAGATCCAGCCAGGTACCGGTGGGGTTATTAGGGTTGGCGATAAATACTACACGGGTGGATGGGTTGATCATCGAGCCTATCGCATCGAGATCGTGACCATAGGGCATGTCAGGATGATTCGCAGGATAGGCTTTTGCAATTCTGGCTTCAGCACCGATCGCCTGGGTAATGATAGGATAAACAGCGAAGGCATATTCGGAAAAGACAGCATTGTAACAGGGGGCCAGAAAGGCACGGGCGATCTGTTCCAGAACATCGCTCGAGCCATTACCCAGTGTAATAGCAGTTCGCACCACACCATGCTTCTCTGCCAGTTTACTCGACAACTGGAAACCACTGCCATCGGGATAGATATTAATCCTGGCAATAACATCCTGCACGGCGGCGACTGCTTTTGTACTGGGACCTAAGGGATTTTCATTGGAAGCCAGCTTGATGCTATGTTTCAGGCCAAGTTCGCGCTCCAGTTCTTCTACCGGCTTGCCCGGCTGATAAGGTGTTAATTGCTGAACACCGGGTACCGCCAGCTTTAAAAAACGATTCATCGGTTTAGAGTACCGCTCGGGGATAGGAACCCAGTATACGCACCATGGCTGTGTCGTGTTCTATTTCAGTCAATGCCTCAGCCACATTCTGATCATCCTTGTGGCCTTCAATATCGATAAAGAATAAATACTCCCATACACCTCTACGAGATGGACGGGATTCAATTTTGCTCATGCCAATGCCACGGTTCGCCAACGGCTGCAACAGTTTAAATAGAGACCCTGGCTTATTATTGGTGGCAATCAGCAGGGAAGTTCGATCCTTGCCACTGGCGGGAACAGCGTCACGACCGATCACTATAAAGCGGGTGGTATTATCCGCTTCATCTTCAATCTCGGAGACCAGAACAGGTACCTGGTAAATCTCAGAGGCCAGGCTCCCTGCGATAGCCGCGCTGGCAGGTTCAGTTTTCGACAGGCGCACGGCTTCTGCATTACTCTTAACAGCAAACAGTTCGACACCCGGCAGGTGTCCATCCAGCCATCGCCGGCACTGCGCCAGGGACTGTTGATGTGAATATACTTTTTTAATTTCGCTCAGATTTTTCTGATTACTGATTAAATTATGCTGAATGCGTAAATCCACTTCGCCACAGATTTGCAGTGAGGAATTGGTCAGCAGATCCAGGGTATGAGTGATCACACCTTCGGTCGAGTTCTCGATGGGCACTACACCAAAATGGGCCTGCCCCGATTCAACGGTACGAAAAATATCTTCGATGTTATTAACCGGTTCCTGTTCGATGAACTGTCCGAAATGTTTTACTGTAGCCACATGATTGTAAGTACCGGCGGGGCCCAGAAAGGCAATTTTCAAAGGCCGCTCCAGCGCCAGACAGGCGGACATAATTTCCCTGAACAAACGGGCCATTTTTTCCGCTTCCAGCGGCCCCTTGTTGCGCGCTTCGATATTACGCAACACCTGGGCCTCACGTTCAGGCCGATAAAAATGATCCGTTTCACCGGATTTAGTTTTGATGTCCGCAACCTGCTGTGCACAGCTGGCACGCTCATTAATCAAGGTCTGGATCTGTTCATCCAGTGCATCAATTCTTTCGCGGATGGTTTGAAGTTGATTCTTTTCGCTCATAATAGTGAGTTATAATACCCGAACACTCAATACACCATCAATTTTCTTGATGTTATTTATCGCAGCTTCCGACGGTCTGGACTCCACATCAATCAGGGTGTAGGCCAGCTCGCCACGTGATTCATTGATCATGTGCATAATATTTACCCCTGCCTGCCCAAGACTATGAGAAATCTGTGCCAGCATATCTGGCATATTACGATTAGCAATGGCCAGACGATTTGCCCCCTGTCTGGCCAGTTTAATATCGGGAAAATTCACCGCATTACGTATATTGCCATTTTCAAGAAACTCTTTTAATTGGTCAGCAATCATAATGGCGCAGTTATCTTCGGCTTCACCTGTAGAGGCACCAAGATGTGGCAGAGTAATAACCCCGTCCTGACCTTTCAGCTTATTGGATGGAAAATCGCTGACATAGGCATGCAGTTTGCCTCTTTTAATAGCAGCTAAAACGGCATCATCATCGACTATGCCCTCGCGCGCAAAGTTTAAAATAACGGCCCCATCAGGCATAGTGGCGATGCGCCTGGCATTTAACAAATGCCGGGTAGATTCAATTAATGGAACATGGAAAGTAACAAAATCGGACTGTTTAAATAACTCATCTACCGAGTCCATCTGCTCTACACTGGAGGTTAACTTCCAGGCACTTTTCACGGTAATAGTCGGATCAAAGCCGACTACTCTCATGCCTAAAGCATCAGCGGCATTGGCTATAAGAACGCCTATAGCCCCCAGACCAATAACACCTAATGTACGACCTGGCAGTTCAAAACCAACATACTTTTTCTTACCTGCTTCTACCAGCCTGGCTACCTGGGCATCCGTCCCTTCCAGTTCATGGATATATTGACAGGCCTGATTCAGATTTCGACAGGCCATTAACATACCGGCGATCACCAGCTCTTTCACCGCATTGGCATTAGCCCCCGGTGCATTGAAAACGACTATGCCACGATCCGACATGGCATCGACTGGAATATTGTTCACCCCGGCACCCGCACGGCCTATAGCCAGCACTGATTCGGCAATCGGTTCATTGTGCAGTTTGAACGATCGCAACATCACTGCGTCTGGCGAAACAGCATCCGGATCGATGATGTACTGATCAGACGGCAATCGACTCAGGCCTTTTTCAGAAATAGCGTTATAGGTTTTTATTGTGAACATTCTTGAAACCTTTCGCCACAGAGACACAGAGAACGCAGAGAAATTCTTAATAATAAATATATTCGGTTAACCAGAGCATCTCTCTGCGACCTCTGTGCCTCTGTGGCTGTATTCTATTATCCGTTACGCTTTTCGAAGTCAGCCATGAAATCAATCAGTGCATCGACACCCGCTTCTGGCATGGCGTTATAGATGCTGGCTCGCATACCACCAACAGACCTATGACCTTTCAGTGTCGTTAAGCCGGCTTTTTCAGCCTGTTCAAGAAACTGTTTATCCAGTTCTGCATTGGCCAGTATAAAGGGAACATTCATCCAGGACCGGCAGGGAATATCGACCGGATTGGAATAGAAATCCGAATGATCAATAGCCGCATAGAGTTTAGCGGCCTTGCGTTTATTAATTTCTTCCATGGCCGATATGCCGCCCCTGTCTTTGATCCACTGAAATACCAGTCCCGCCAGATACCAGCCGAAGGTGGGGGGCGTGTTATACATGGAACCGTTATCGGCGTGGATCTGGTAATCCATCATGGTCGGCATATTCGGCATGGCATGGCCAATCAGATCATCCCGAACTATGACTACTGTAATACCCGCTGGCCCGATATTTTTTTGAGCACCAGCATAGATCACACCAAATTTGGACACATCGATGGCGCGAGACAATATATTTGATGACATATCTGTCACTAATGGCAGCTTAGTCTCGGGAACAAAGGGAAACTCAACACCAGCAATAGTTTCATTTGCGACGTAATGTAAATATGCAGCATTTTCATCCAGGGTCCAGCTGGACTGATCAGCCACAGTGGTAAATTTTGAGTCTTCGGTAGACGAGACCACATTAACATCACAATAACGCTTAGCCTCAGCAATGGCTTTTTGTGACCACTGTCCAGTAAGCACATAATCGGCCTTTTTATTACCGTTAAGTAAATTAATAGGCACCATTGAAAACTGCGAACTGGCACCGCCCTGTAAAAACAGAACCTTGTAGTTATCGGGAATAGCCATGATGTCACGCAAATCAGCTTCTGCTTTTTCGGCGATAGACATGTAGGCTTTACCACGGTGGCTCATTTCCATCACCGACATACCGGTACCCTGCCAGTCCAGCATTTCTTCCTGTGCCTGTTTTAATACCGCTTCAGGTAATACAGCAGGACCTGCACTGAAATTATAAACGCGACTCATTTTTCACCCTGTTGTGTAAATTGTTATGCTTATTCTCTGGCTATAAGGTTCAGGCTTCTGACTCATCACCTACAATAACACCTTCAATATCCCCTTCAACATCTACGTCAAGACACTCAAGCTGCTCTATTTCTACCAGAACTTCTCCCTGGTCAAGTCGAATCAGTGTAACACCCTGAGTATTCCTGGCCATTACGCGAATGCCATCCACTGAGGTTCGCACCAGTGTTCCAGCATTTGAAATCAGCATGATTTCATCGCCATCTTTCACCTGAACGGCACCCACCACAGAACCATTACGCTCTGAGGCCTGTATTGAAATTACACCCTGACCGCCACGGCCTTTTCTTGGATAATCCGATGACATCGTGCGTTTGCCATAACCGTTGGCGGTTGCGGTCAGTATCGAGGCCTCATCATCCACCACAATGAGACTGATCACTTTATGATCCTGTGCCAGCTTGATACCCCTGACACCGGCAGCCGTTCTACCCATAGCACGCACATCATTTTCTGAGAAACGGGTTGCCTTGCCCGATGATGAAAGCAGCATAATGTCCTTATTGCCATCGGTAATAGCCACATCCACCAGAGTATCGTCACCACGTAAATCCACAGCAATAATGCCAGCCGATCGACGTCGTGAAAAATTGGTCAATGCTGTCTTCTTCACTGTGCCTGAACTGGTGGCCATGAATACAAAGTGATTTTCATCGTATTCACGTATAGGTAACACGGCATTAATTCGTTCGCCCTCTTCCAGTGGCAACAGGTTGATAAGAGGTTTACCTCTGGATCCACGACTGGCCTGTGGCAGCTCATAGACTTTAATCCAGTAGGCCTTACCACGACTGGAAAAACACAATAGAGTGTCGTGGGTATTGGCGATAAATAATTTATCAATGAAGTCTTCATTCTTCATTACTGTGGCGGATTTACCACGACCACCCCGACGCTGTGTCGCGTAATCGGTTAAAGGCTGAGACTTGGCATAACCTTCATGGGAGAATGTAACCAGCACATCTTCTTCGGTAATCAAATCCTCCAGACTCAGATCCAGCTGATTAAGTAAAATTTCAGTCCGACGCTCATCGCCAAACTCATCCCTTATCGCTATCAGTTCATCTCGAATGACTTGCAGCAGTCTATCCGGGTTGGCCAGTATATCTAAAAGGTCTTTAACTATATCTAATATATCTTTGAATTCATTGAGTATTTTATCTTGTTCAAGACCGGTTAAACGATGCAGTCTTAAATCAAGAATGGCCTGGGCCTGAGCTTCGGACAAATGATAACCATCGTCTTTCAAACCGTAGTTTACTTCGAGTGTGTCTGGCCGAGACGCCTCAGCTCCCGCCCGTTGTAGCATGTCAATGACCATACCCGGTTGCCAGACTTTTGCTACCAGTTGCAGCTTGGCTTCAGCGGGATTGGATGAGCGACGAATCAGTTCGATAATCTCATCGATATTGGCCAGGGCAATGGCCAGACCCTCCAGGGTATGGGCCCTGTCCCGAGCCTTGCGTAATTCATAAATGGTACGTCGGGTTACCACTTCACGACGATGACGAATGAAAGCATCCAGGATTTGCTTCAGGTTCAACAGCTTTGGCTGGCCATTCACCAGCGCCACCATGTTTATGCCAAACACACACTGCATGGGTGTTTGCATATACAGGTTATTGAGGATCACTTCACCCACATCGCCACGACGGATCTCGATCACGATGCGCATACCATCCTTATCCGATTCATCACGGATTTCGGTAATGCCTTCGATTTTCTTTTCCTTAACCAGATCGGCAATACGCTCGATCAGGCGGGCCTTGTTAACCTGATAGGGCAGTTCATGAACCAGAATGGTCTGACGGCCACTGGACGGGTCAGTGATCACCTCTGCCCTGGCCCGCATATACATACGACCCCGTCCGGTATGGTATGCCTCCCGAATGCCCTTGACGCCATTGATCATGGCGGCAGTGGGTAGATCCGGTGCCGGGATGTAATCCATCAGATCATCGATACTGAGGTCAGGGTTATCGATCAGCGCCTCACAGGCATTGATAACCTCGGTCAAATTATGGGGGGGGATATTGGTGGCCATACCCACCGCGATGCCCGACGAGCCATTGATCAGCAGACTGGGAATACGGGTTGGAAACACCACGGGTTCGTGCTCAGAACCATCATAGTTGGCATCGAAATCGACGGTTTCCTTGTCAATATCCGAAATCATCTGATGGGCAATTTTTGCCATCCTGACTTCGGTATATCGCATGGCCGCAGGCGAATCACCGTCCACCGAACCGAAGTTACCCTGACCATCCACCAGCATGTAGCGCATAGAGAAAGGCTGAGCCATACGAACAATGGTGTCATATACCGCGGTATCACCGTGGGGATGGTATTTACCGATGACATCACCGACCACACGGGCCGATTTTTTATAGGCTTTATTCCAGTCATTACCCAGTTCGCTCATGGCGAAAAGTACACGCCTGTGCACCGGTTTCAGGCCGTCGCGTACGTCTGGCAAGGCTCGTCCGACAATAACACTCATGGCGTAATCCAGATAGGATTGACGCATTTCATCTTCTAGATTAACTGGGTAGATTTCTTTGGCAAATTCAGCCATATGGAATGGGTTCCGTACTAATTTATGTTAATTTCAGCAGCCCTGAAATGCCGAAAAATTCGGCCAAAATAAAGCCCGAAATACTACCATAAATCAGTGCCTGACTGTACTTTTGTTACAAGAAAAGCAGGGATCGTCTGAAATCATTGACAGGCCATCAGAATAAGGCCTGCAAGCATGCGGTTAGCGCAGTTTTATATCACCCTGCACTAATATTCAATGGCCTGTTAGAACATTCAGGCTGAACAGAAATTAAGTCGAATTTATCTCAGGAGATTTGAAGACAGAGGATGCAGAGTGCCGCTGGTTCAGATAAAACTATGTCCCTGCTTCAGGCAATAGCTCAACCACCGGCTCAGGAATCGATTCAGCTTCCATTTTTCTTTCAGGGCACTGGCCGGTAAATGATCCAGAATCAGGCGTCCGTGATGCAGATGCCCGGACATAACTTCCGCCAGTCTGGCATCATGATAAATCCTGATTTTAAGATTCGGCTCCATTTGCAGACCATCTGAGGTCGGGAAACCATAACTTAAATACAGGGTGGTGGTGTATTTACTACGGTCAATAATTTCCAGATGCAGATCCAGGTGATCTGGAAGAACCGAACAGGCATTACCGGATAACAGGTCAGGATCTGACAATAGCTTACGCAGCCTGATGTAATTGATTTCATACAAATCCATCAAACTGACAAACCCTCTTGGGGTTACATCTTCACAACCGTATGCAATTGCCTGTTTCATCTGCTCATCTTAGCATGGAGTCTGTTTTCAACCCCTCAACTTTTAAACGAACTTTTAATTGCCTGAATAGACTGCTGTCCAGTGAATCATAACAAACCAGTCGAGAACAGCTGACGCCGGTATCGGTTTTAAAATGCAATATAACCAGCCAGGATATGGCAAAGCTGTCATCCATCAGTTCAGCAGTAAGCGTTTCATGGCCATAGTGTAATAACCAGTAATTGTTTTCCTGCCAGACAAGGCTCTGCATTTTATTCTGTGATCGATACACATATGCACAAGCCACAGCACTAATAAGCAGCAACAGTAATTTCTGAGTTAGTATGAGTGGCAGCAGGTAAATACAGAACAGGGAAATTAAAAAAACAGAATAGATATAAAAGCCAAACAATTTTGACCGATTGAACTCAAGATGTAGCGGTGTCGCGTATTTGACTGACAATCTTCGATATATCCTTATCTGATGAAGGCATGTGGCCTAACAGTAAATCGAACAGTAATTGATCCGGGTAATCCAGTATTTCGTCCAGCAAGTTACGTTGTGTAATATCCAGTTTATGGTAACCATGATCCAGAAACTGGTTTAATAATAAATCCAGTTCCAGCATACCACGTCGACAACGCCATCTGAGACGAGAATCATTGGCCTGTTCGGGCATGGCGTTCACAGTGCTCTTTTTACCATGATTTTTTTAATTTCGCTGATGGCCCTGGTCGGATTGAGGTCCTTTGGACAAACCTGCACACAGTTCATAATGGTATGGCAACGAAACAATTTAAAGGGGCCGTCCAGGGCAGCCAGTCGTTCTTCTGTAGCCTGATCTCGACTGTCCTTGATAAAACGTGCCGCCTGCAATAAAGCTGCCGGGCCAAGGAATTTATCCGGGTTCCACCAGAAAGACGGACACTGGGTGGAACAGCAACCGCACAGGATGCATTCATATAAACCATCCAGTTCATCCCGTTGCTCCGGGGTCTGTTTCAGCTCAGCTTCCGGCAGCGGGTCTTTGACGATGAGGTAAGGCTTTACTTCCCGGTATTGTCGATTAAAGGGTTCCATATCTACAATCAGATCACGAATCACCGGCAACCTGGGCATGGGACGTATTTCTACCGGTTGTTTTATACCGGCCAGTGGGGTGATACAGGCCAGACCGTTAGTACCGTTTATATTCATGCCATCGGAGCCACACACACCTTCCCGGCAGGAGCGACGAAAACCCAGGCTGGGGTCCTGTTCTTTCAACAGCAATAAAGCATCCAGTAACATCATGCCCGGTGTAATGTCCTGCAGTTCATAGTCCTGCATATAGGGCTTTTTGTCCTGCTCCGGATTGTAGCGATAAATGCGAAAGCGCATGTTTACCCCTTCATATATATTTACACTAGATACATTCTAATTAATTTGTCACTTCGACCATCTGGCTTGCCATCTGGATCTACAAATCAATCACATTACCTTTTAATTTGTCATTTCGACTAAAAGGAGAAATCTTAAGTTCGTACAATATTTCAATATCAAAATTAAGATCCCTCGACAAAACTCGGGATGACAAAAAGCTCAAGCTCACTCCACCAGGATAACCCCGCGTTGCATTGATGGGGCCGATATAACAATTCAAATCTCTCAAAGCCTGGCTTACTCAATACACCCTGGCCTTGGGCGGGAAACTGGCCACCGACATCGGCTTGGTCCTTACCGGTTTATAATCCAGTTTATGATCATGCCGCGAATACAGGGTATGTTTCATCCAGTGGATGTCGTCCCGTTCCGGATAATCGATACGTGAATGCGCACCCCGGCTTTCGGTTCTGGCGGCCGCTGAATACACCGTGGCTAATGCCACATCCATTAAATTCTCAAGCTCCAGAGCTTCGACCCTCGCGGTGTTAAACATAGTGCTTTGATCACTGATTCTGGCATGCCGCAAGCGCTCGGCCAGTGCCAGTACTTCCTGCACGCCTTTATCCAGCACATCCTGGGTACGAAATACACTGCAGTTGTCTTCCATGGTTTTCTTCAGCTCGAACCGAATCTGTTCTATGGATTCACCATCACCGGTTTGATCCCAGCGATGCAATCGTTCATAGGCGCGTTCGACACTGCTTTCATCCATCGGCTGGTGATAGCGATTCTCTTTCAGATGTTCGATGATGTGGTTCGCTGCTGAGCGTCCGAAGACCAGAATATCGAGCAGTGAATTACCACCCAGACGATTAGCCCCATGCACCGACACACAGGCACACTCACCTGCGGCATAGAGGCCACTGACCGGTTCTTCCGGGGTATCTTTCACCGGCACGACTACTCGACCATAACGATCGGTGGGTATGCCACCCATGGTGTAATGGGCCGTGGGATAAACAGGTATGGCTTCTTCCGCCGGGTCTATACCTAGGAAGGTAATACAGGTCTGACGTATACCGGGCAGCCGTTTCTGGATAACATCCACGCCCAGATGATCCAGCTTCAGCATCACATGATCTTTTTTCTCACCACAACCGCGGCCTTCGCGGATTTCTGTGGCGATAGATCGACTCACCACATCGCGGCTGGCGAGATCTTTGGCTTTGGGCGCATAACGTTCCATCATGCGTTCGCCTTCTCCGTTCACCAGATAACCGCCCTCGCCTCGGGCGCCTTCAGTAATCAGCATGCCACGTCCGGCAATACCGGTTGGGTGGAACTGGAAGAACTCCATATCCTGCAAAGGAATATCGGCCCGAAGGGCCATGCCCATGCCATCTCCGGTATTGATCAGGGCATTGGTGGTGGTACGATAAAGCTGACCCGCACCACCGGTGGCCAGTAAGGTCGTTTTAGCTTCAATAATCAGTTCTTCACCGGTATGAATATCAAATACAAAAGCACCCAGCACACTGCCCTGCTCATCTTTTAATAAATCGACGGCAAAATACTCGTCAAAAAAATGAGTTTTGGCACGAATATTCTGCTGATACAGACTGTGTAAAATTGCATGACCCGTGCGGTCGGCTGCGGCACAGGTCCTGGCCGCCTGTTCACCACCAAAATTCTGGCTTTGGCCACCAAAGGCTCGTTGATAAATTCGGCCATTATCCAGGCGGGAAAAAGGAACGCCAAAATGTTCCAGTTCATACACCACCTTGGGTGCTGCCCGACACATATATTCAATAGCATCCTGGTCTCCCAGGTAGTCACTGCCCTTTACGGTATCGAACATATGCCAGTGCCAGTTGTCCGGTAAAATATTGGCCAGTGCCGCATTCATGCCACCCTGAGCCGCGACGGTGTGTGAACGGGTGGGAAACACTTTCGAAACGACCGCTACACTGGCGTCTGCCTCCGAAAGCTGAAGCGCCGCCCTGAGTCCACCACCCCCGGCACCAATAATCAGGGTATCAAAACGACGTCGCTGTATATTTTTTAGACTCATATTCTGGCTCATTCTATTGCCCGATCTGAACTAGCACTAATACTCGAAAACCCCAGTAAGCCGTACCCAGTAGCATAACGGCCAGCAGTGTCAGTGCTATCATTCGAACCACTACATTAAATACATAGTCGAGTATCACGTCTCTGATACCAACCCAGGCATGCCAGAGCAGTGCGACTAAAAACAGACCCAGGGCTATGTTATTGAGTGGGCTGGCTACCCAGTCATGCCAGGACTGTGCGGTCAACGGCGACTTCATGAATAACACAACAGGAAAATAAATACAGAAAACGGCAATGTAAGCAGCGCTAATGCGCTGTATGATCCAGGGTCTTAAGCCCTGCAGGCCCGGCGTACTCATAACCAGACTCCTGCGGCAATCAGCGCAATCACGATCAGTTCCAGCCCAAACACCAGCCAGGCACTGACGGTGGATTGTCGTTTACCGATACCAATATCGAAATCGATGAATAGAAACCGTATTCCTGCCAGAAAATGGTGAACCAGTGACCAGAGCAGGACAAGTTGTATAAGAATACCGAATGGATGGGATAACAGTTCGGCAACCTGATTAAAACCTGCCTCTCCCTGTAAGGAAATATCCAGCAAATAAACCAGATATGGCAAAGCGACAAACATCAGAACACCGCTAATGCGGTGAAAGATGGACAACATGCCGGCTACAGGCAGGCGTATTTTAATTAAATTCAGATAAAAGGGTCGGGTATCAGAAACAGCCATTGCTCATATTCCCCACACATTCACATCGATATGGACGTAGTGTATTGTTATTATTCTAAATTGTAGTTCATAAAACAACTCATGCACATCTCAATCATGACATCATCCTAATGCAAAATATACAGGGCAGAAAAAAAGAAGCAATCCCCTAAAATTACTGTGCTGACAAAAGCGGCGGTGTTGACTACTATGTGTAGATTAATTCAATCCTACAGGTAATACACATGAAACAGGAATGGCTGGAATTTCTCGAACAGGCCGGGGCCGAAATTGACAATAATAAGGTCAGTCATTTTGGTAATCCTGATTCTGAACTGCGAGTGTTACACACCGGGCTGATCATGGCCGACCTCAGTCACCTGGGACTGATATCCGCCTACGGTGAAGATGCAACCACATTTTTACAGGGCCAGTTGACCAATGACATCAAGCAGGTGGATCTGGAACACAGCCAGCTCAGCGCCTACTGCACACCCAAAGGCCGAATCCTGTCAAATTTTCGAATATTCAAGCGCAAGGAAACCTATTACCTGAGACTCCCCCAGGAACAGCTGGAAAGCTCGCTAAAACGACTGCAGATGTTTATCCTGATGGCCAAAATAACGATGAAGGACAGTACCGATGCTCTGGTTCATATAGGCCTGTCCGGTCCCGAAGCAGACAAACATCTGCAAGCCCTGATCCCTGAAATACCCGAACAGATTGATGGCGTTAGCCAGAGCAATGACTATACGGTTATAAAACTGGCTGGCCCCCACCCGCGTTATGAAATCTATGGTGAACTGGAGCCCATGAGCAAACTATGGCAACACCTGGATGTGCATGCCGCCCCGGTTGGTGCAGATGCCTGGTCTATGCTGGACATTCTGGCGGGCATACCTACGGTGTATCCTGAAACATCTGAAGCCTTTGTGCCGCAGATGATCAACATGCAGGTGATCAATGGCGTCAGCTTTAAAAAAGGCTGTTATACCGGGCAGGAAGTGGTGGCTCGCATGCAATACCTGGGCAAACTTAAGCGACATATGTTCCGGGTACACATCGATTCCCATCACCCGGTACACCCCGGTGATGCACTCTATGCCACGGGCAGTACCTCAGGCCAGGGCACAGGCACCATCGTCGAGGCCAAACCAATGCCGGATGATGGCTACGAAGGTCTCGCCGTCATTGACATCAGTGATGCACAAAAAGGTGAACTGAAGCTGATTGATGAAAATGGCCCAGTCATCACACTAAAAGACCTGCCTTACAGTCTGGAGACAGAACAGACCTAGGGAACCTCTGATTTAAGTCTGGTTGAATTTAGGCTGCGATAAAAGTGTTTAGATTTTTCATGAAGTGAGGCGGAATAGTTATTCTATTGCAACGAACTTCGAGGGAAATCTGGATGCTTTTAGCCAGCATAAAACAATCATGACTTGATCAGAGGTGCCCACATCACTCAAATCTTGTCTAAACTCATGTGAAACAACCATAATAATTTCACATGAATGAAAAAGCCGAACAATTTTACGACCGACTCTGCAAGGCCGTTCAGACAGATCGACTCAAGCTTCCAACACTACCGGAAGTCGCTCTGAAAATCCGCCAGGCCGTAGAGAGTGAAGAAAAATCTGCCCAGCAAATTGCAGAAATTCTGACACAGGATGCCGCTCTGGCAGCCCGATTGTTGCAACTGGCCAACAGCCCCCTGTTTCGTGCACGATCTAAAATCGATAATCTCCAGCTGGCGATCGCCCGGTTAGGCACCCGAGTGGTTAGGGATCTGGTCATTACCCTGGCCATGAAACAGATTTTTCAGGCCAGCTCAAGCTCCCTGGAACAACAGTTTCGAGAACTCTGGAGTACCAGCGTTGAAGTGGCTGCAGTTTGTCGCTTACTCGCTAGCAGCCAGAATTCATTAGATCCGGAACAGGCCCTGCTGGCAGGGTTGATTCACAATATTGGTGCCCTCCCCATTCTTCGTCTTGCTGAAGATGACGAGGAACTGTTTGACGATCCAGAAGCCCTGCAGGAAATTACCCTGGAGATTCAGAGCAAGGTCGGTAAAGTCATTCTGGAATTCTGGAACTTCCCCGATACGTTCATCGACGTGGTTAAACACTGGGATGAATTCGATCGCCAGCATCAGGGTAAGGCCGACTATACCGACCTGGTCCAGGTTGCTATCTTACAAAGCGGACATACTCGCTTTGCTCACACGCCAGATGACTGGAGTGAGATTCCCGCCTTTCAAAAACTGGGTCTTGATGCCGCCGTCAATTACACTGAACTGG
>CBDULX010000023.1:0-22481 GCA_965368175.1 uncultured Gammaproteobacteria bacterium
GCTGTGGTTATCGACGGCGTACCTGTATTCGAACGTACCGGTCGTGTGAATATTGATCTGGATAACATCGAATCCATCAAAGTAATCAAAGGCGGTGCCTCGTATCTATTCGGCGACGATGCCCTGTCCGGTGCGGTAATTATCACCACCAAACGCGGCGCCAAATACAAGGGCTACAAACTGGCCACCGAAGTGGGTAGTTTTGGTTACAACAAAGAACTGGCCCGAGCCGGTTTTGCCACGGAAGATGCCAATGGCCATATTCAATACACCCATCGTCAGACCGATGGCTATTATGACGATTCCGGTTCCGAATCGGATTATTTAAATGGCAAATTACAGTATTACATCAACGACAGCAGCGACCTGACCTTCGGCTTTGAAGTCGCGGATCGTATGAAAAACAGCCATGGCACAGTGACTGGCGTTACTGCTGCAGAAATTGATCCTGAAAGCACCAACATCATTGATTATAACGATTACGCCAATAACTATGACGTTGGCCTGCAGAAATTTTTTACCACTTATTCGAAAGACTTCAGTAACAACGATAATCTGATGGTGAACCTGTATCAGTTTAGCGATGAAACCAAATACAATTCATCGCCCACCGACGCCGACCCGACCGAGTACAACTATTTCAACGATTACTATCAGTTGCAACAGGGCCTGAAAACCGAATACCGTGCCAGCGGGGAAAAATTTGCCTGGATGGCCGCCGCTGACTTGCGTGATAACAGCTACGAAAACGAAGTGACATTCCTCGATTGCGCCGATGCTTATGGAGCATGTGCTGTCGGTTCATTGAGTGAGGACAACGACACCGATGAGCAGGTACAGGCCATTTATGGCGAGGTCAAATATCAGACCACCAAAAAACTGGCCCTGACCGCCAATGGCCGTTATGACAACATAGCACTGGATTACAGCGATAATCTGGACTCCGCCAATGACGGCAGCAAGGATTTTAATGTCAGCTCCTGGCGACTGGGTGCCAATTACGCACTGAAAGAGTCCAGCGATCTGTATGGTAATGTTTCTACCGGCTTCCGTACCCCAACCGTAACCCAGCTGTTTGTCGGCAGTAACTCGCCCACCAGTAAAACCGCCGCCAATCCGGATCTGGTGGAAGAAACCGCCACCAATATGGAAGTGGGTATTCGAAACCGTATGAAATGGGGTGAGATGCCTGTGGAGCTGGATATAGCCCTGTTCCAGATCGAGCGCGAAGATTACATCCAGGCTTCCGCCGGCCAGTACACCACCGATGCTGACAGCACCTATGAAAATATTGGCGATGTGCGCAATCGTGGCCTGGAAATGTCCTTACTGGGTACGCCCAGCCAGAATTTCAGCTGGGAACTTAACTACACCTTCCTCGATGCCAAATACACCGACTACGCACTGTTTAACCTGCAAACCGAACCGGTTGCTGGTGCATGTCCTCCAGGTGCAACAGAAGTTACATACACTCTTCCGTACCCACCTTTCACCACTTCAGTTGTGAACTGCTTAAACCCTTACGACAACACCGACAACATAGTACCTCGCACACCGGATCACCATCTCAACCTGTACCTGTACAACAGGCTGGGGACTAACTGGCGGGTCACCACCGAGATTGATTACACCAGCAGCTACTACGCCGATGAAATCAACCAGGAAAAGATCGATGGCCACGCCGTGGTCAATGTACTGGTCAACTATAACCGCAAGATGGGTGACTACGACTGGACGTTTTTTGTCCGCATCGACAATCTGCTGGATGAAGACTATTACAATACCGCCCGCGGCTACCGTGACAGTAATGAAGATGGCGTATACGATGCCGAAGATCTGTCACTGGTGGTCAATCAGGGCATAACGTACACCGCCGGTGCCGAGGTTAAATTCTAATGAAATACACAGACTCAGTGCAGTGGCTTCTGGCCGCTGCCCTGGTCATATTGCCACTGGATGCCAGTGCCCTCATGACCATCAAACCCAAACCTGCCGAACCCGGCCACGGACACCACCGTGGTATGAGCAAGGTTTTTGTCATTAGCGGTTTTGAAAACAGCAAGGTCAGCCAGATCACCCCTGAGTTGAACGTTATAGAACTGGATTTAGACCTGGATCAGATTACGTTCAGTTCACTGGGCAAGGATAACTACCACGCACTGGTGGCAGCTCGTATGAACAGGGGTGTGGAAGAAACGGCTATTCGTTATGTTTACGGTCGTGGTAAACCCACCGGCCACAGCCCTAAGGAATTAACCAAGCTACAAAAATCGACGCTGGAAATTGTGCCGGATCCAATTCCTCGCGAGCACTGGCATTACAAGGCCGGGCATGAAGCCAGCTTTATTGTGAGATACAGGCATCAGCCACTGGCCTCTGCTGTCATCAGTTTATTCACCAGCCATGCCTCCATTGTAAATGCCACCACCGACCAGCAGGGCCGAGTGACATTCATATTACCGGATGACTACAAGGTGGAGAAAGCAGGCCGCCGTGCCAATCCGCCAGCGGAATTACTTATCCATGTTAAGCATGAGGACAAGGGAAAGCACTATGCCACCTGGCTAAGTGCCGATTACCAGGCCAACCCGCAGCAATGGAAAAGTACTGAAATGGGCATATTAGTCGCAGCCGGTGGTTTTATCCTGGGCACTGTTCTTACAGGACTCGGCCGTAAATCCTCAAATAAGAAAGAGGAGAAAAGCTGATGTTCGGCAATCTCAATATTAATCTTTCCGTAGTGCGCAAGCTGGTACAACTGAGCATGTTTATCTTCATGGTCTATGGCTCGGCGATTGTGGGCTACTACGCCGCGGATAAAATCAGTAACGCACTACCAGCCTTAGCCTGTGCTTATGACGCCCAGACCGCCGATTACTGCACGCTGATTCCCTTTCAGCATCAGATGGGGCACCGTATTGGGCCAGTGGTGGCAGCAGGAGGAAATATTCTTCAGGCATTCATTCCCTTCTTCATTACTCTGGCCACTTTCCTTGGGCTGTTTGTGTTACTCAACAAAGCTTTCTGTGGATGGGTCTGTCCACTGGGATTTTTCCAGGAAGTGGTGACCATGATCGGCCAGAAGCTGGGACTGAGGAAAACCGAATCGCTAAGTAAATCAACTGTGAAACGCATTCGCCCGGTGAAATGGCTAATGCTGGCGATACTGATTTTTGGCCTGCCGATTTTATCCGGTACTGGTTTTGTGAGTCATGATTTGGGAGACCCCTTCTGCCAGATATGCCCCAGTCGCATCCTCACCACCCTGGCTACAGGTGATACCGGCCAGCTCAACGTCAATACCGCCAGTCCCACGGTCATGACCCTGTCGATCATTGCCGATTTCATGTTTGGGCTGATGATCGCTCTGGCCCTTACCATCCGCCAGCCCTTCTGCCGTATCTGTCCCATGCTGGCACTGCATGCAGTGTTCCGGAAAATCGGCCTGGTGCGACTGGTGAAAAATGCCAAACCACGCTGTGAAAAATGCGGCCTGTGCGCCAAAGCATGTCCCATGGATATCGGGGAAATCCACACCGACATGGTAAATAAAAATGTTCTGTTCAGTGACTGCACCCTGTGTGGCCGTTGTGTGGAGTTCTGCCCGGATAAGGATGTGCTGCAGATGAAATACGCCTTTATCCCCATCATTAGCGCCGACCCTCAATATTTCAAACGCCGTAACAAATCCCAGCAGACCTGGGAATCTAGCAATTTGCCGGGCCGTAAATAATGGATATTCTTAACCTCACGCTTCCCGCCGCACTATTGGCGGGACTTGCCTTTGGTTCGGGCCCCTGCAATGTCACCTGCCTGCCTTATCTGGGGCCGGTATTTATGCGTGGCGATGGCATAGGTCAATCCTGGAGGATCCTGCTGCCCTTCACTCTGGGGCGCCTCACCGGTTATAGTATGTTAGGATTTATAGCCGGTGTGGCTGGGCAGGTCATTACCGACCTGGTGCAATCGTCTATCGCCGGCTGGATTCTTGGAATTTCGGCAATACTGGTTGGGCTAAACCTGATACTGAAGCAGAAAAGCAATAACAGCTGCCATACTCGACCACAACAAGAACAAACAGTGACATTAACAAGTCAGCCAATGACACAAACCCAAAAACAATTTCCCATGCCTCTGTTCATGATGGGTGCTGGCATGGCACTGAATCCCTGCGTGCCCCTCACCGCCATACTTGCTGCGGCTGCAGCCAGTGGCAGTAGCACTATGGGACTGGGTCTGGGACTGACATTTGGCCTGGGCGCCGTAGTCATTCCGACGTTTGTGTTCGGTTTATTCATTGCTCACTTCGGGGCAGAGTTAAAACTGCATACTGGATCCTGGTCAAGGCATGTGGATAAAGCCAGTGGCAGTCTTCTGGTTTTACTTGGAATATTCACCGCTGCCGGATGGGTACAACCATGACCACCATCAATCTATTATCAGGACATGCATTTAACGCTCAGCAAGATACGTTTTTGCACTTCCTGCATAAGAAAAAACTCATAGGCCTGATGCTGATAATTTCAGTCATCCTGCATGCCATGTTATTCCTGCACTATGGGGATGCCCGCCAGGATACTTCCCACAAGTCCACCAGTCGCAACCTGATTATCTCACTGACTAAAATAACCCCGGAAGCACCACCTGATATCGAACAGAAACCACGTCAGATAATTCATCCGGAACCTGCCCAGACAAAACCTGAACTGGTTAAAAAAATAGAGCGGCCTGCTGAAAAACTCATTACTGATAAAAATGATCGACCCATCGAACAGAAACAGCAGCAAGAACAGCAGACACAGGCCTTACGCCAGGCTGTACATAACCAGCAAACAGCAGCACATGTTGACCCAGCACTGCTAAGCAGAGCGAAAGATGAATACATGAAAATCCTGGCCGCCCACATCGACAGGCATAAATTCTATCCACGCTCCGCACGCCGCCGCCACATCGAAGGACTGGTAGGCGTCTCCTTTGACTTGCTAAAAAATGGACAGATCCTCAATCTACATACTTCCTCTGGGCATCCCACATTACAGAAAGCCTCCATGGACTCAATACGCAGTGCTCTGCCAATGCCGTCCCGTCCAGAGAGTCTACTAGCCCTAAATACCATGAAAATTGAATATTCAATGCAATTTTTATTGAAATAATCCTGCTCTTTTACCTCACCTGTCCGAACCTCGATACATCGCATCAGTCTTAATCAAATCTATCCTGGCAACATAAAATATATACGGAATTAATTTCATATACTTGATGAACTGCAAACTATAGTTGCAACATGAAACATAAAATGAACACAAATGGACAGAAATGAACCTTATATACATTACTCTCGACTGGGACTCATCATTCTGGTACTGACAATTTCGGCCTGCACATCATCCATACCGCAAATAATTAAAACCGCTCCCGCCAATAATCCTGATTTACAGCAGGTAGTGGATCACCCACAAAAACATCTGTCTCAGCAGGTACGCTGGGGTGGCATCATTCTTAATACCGAAAACAGGGTGAATTCAACCCGCCTCACTATATTGGCTCTGCCACTGGATAATGACGGCGAACCCAGAACCAGTAGCGGTAGCCAGGGACGTTTTATTGCAGACTTCAGTGAATTCCTGGAACCTGGTATCTATACTCAAAACCGGATAATTACCGTTATTGGTGACATAAAGAGTGTAGAAACACTTAAAGTTGGTGAATTTCCTTACCCTCACCCGGTAATCAGGGCGGTGGCCCATTATTTATGGCCACAACCGATACCTGCCGTGTACCACGACTGGCCACCTTACTGGTACGACCCCTGGTATTACCCTTATCCTTATCCTTACTACCGGCCCTACCGTCCATTTCGACCGTAAGTCTGCACTGGAGCACTTCCATGAGAGTTTTTTACCTTTTACTCACCACCCTGCTTATAACGGCCTGTGCCAGTTCACCCACATTTGATACTCAGCAGGTGAATTTTTCACTAATGCCTTCTGCAGTAGCTAATGATCTGGAAACAAGCCGAAATAAAAAAGTACTCTGGGGAGGTGTAATTATAAATACCAGTAACCAGAAACAATACACAGTCATAGAAGTACTGGCCTATCCACTGGACTCATCCCACCTGCCTTTACGTGAGCAGAAACCTCTGGGACGATTCCTGGTTCATTACAAGGGCTTCCTTGAACCTTCAGAATACGCACAGGGCAGGATGATTACCGTACTGGGTACGGTTAACCGCGTACAGAAAGGAAATGTTGGGGAATCGGTTTACCTGTACCCAGAAATTATTTCCCAACAGATGCATCTGTGGTCGAAAGACAGTGGTCAGAATAAAACCCGCTTCAGTTTCGGCATAGGTGTCAGGTTATAGACTGATCGGATTTTGCTGGAGAATAACCACCTCCTCCTGGGGTTTTAATGGTCAAACGATCACCAGCTTTAAGCTGCAAAGACACCTTGCCCGGCAGTTTCTCACCATTAAGTTCATTTTCACCACACTGACCAGAATCAGCATCACCCACTGCCCAGGGTGCATGCCGCCGACGTTCAGTGAGCAATGTGACCTGGGTAGGGTAAAGAAACTCATATTCCCGGATTAATCCATCGCCACCCCGATGCTGTCCATCGCCTCCAGAACCTCGGCGTATCCCATAACGATTGACCCTCAGTGGATATAGCATTTCCAGTACTTCTACTGGTGTGTTCAGAGTATTGGTCATATGGGTTTGTACACCACTTAAACCCTCACTCAACCGATTCCCCCCCATGCCACCGCCGATGGTTTCATAATAATCCCAGGCAGCATGCCCCTGGCTGGCAACAGACCCCATGGCTAAATTATTCATACTGCCATGACTGGCAGCAGGGATTTTATCCGGCGCCGCTTTTGCCAGCGCACCCATGATCACATCCACTATTCGGGTGCTCGTTTCCACGTTACCCGCAGCCACTGCCGCAGGACGACTGGCGTTCACCAGGCATGCTTGTGGTGCTATCAGGGTGATCGGTCTGAAACTACCGGCACAGGCGGGTGTCTGCTCCGGCATTAAACAACGAAACACATAAAATACTGCGGCTGCGGCCACCGACAATGGGCAGTTGATATTTCCAGCCACCTGGTGGTCTGTGCCGGTAAAATCCACCACCACACCCTCATGGTTAATACTCAGACAGGCCCGAATCAGTATATCCTGATGCCCCTGCCCATCATCGTCCATCATGTCTTCAAAACAGTATTGTCCCCTGGGCAACTCAGCAAGGGCATCACGGGCCAGACGCTCGGCATAGTCATTCAGCACCAGTAATGACTGGATATACTCTTGCCGCCCCATTTTTGATACCAGCTCCTGCAGGCGCAGCATACCCCGACGATTGGCGCTGATCTGCGCACTAAAATCGCCTATGGATTCCACCGGATTTCGCATACTGGCGACCAGCTCTTCGAGAATATGGCCCTGAATATCATGATGACTGACGATTCGAGTGGGCGGAATCACCTGACCTTCTTCATGCAGATCACGTGAAACAGGCATTGAGCCGGGACTTTCAGCACCAATATCGGCATGGTGGGCACGATTGGCCAGGAAACCGGTCAATTCTCCATCAATAAACACCGGCGCAATGACTGTGACATCGGGCAGGTGTGTGCCACCCAGATAGGGATCGTTGAGCATCACCATATCACCGTCCTGCCAGTCGATGCCTGAAACAATGTCACGCATGGCGTAGGCCATACTGCCCAGATGCACTGGAATATGGGCCGCCTGAGCACAGAGCTCCCCCTGAATATCAAACACCGCGCAGGAAAAATCCAGCCGATCCTTGATATTAGGGGAAAAGGCCACCCGTTTCAGCACGGCGCCCATTTCATCGCACACAGCTTCGATGCGGCTGGAAAATACACTTAAAGCTATGCCATCCATATGTTAGACGTCTGTATAAAGATAATTAATTTCTTTTGTAGAATCATTCTCCTCATTATTCACTTGAAAAATAATCCTGTCTAACATATCTTAATGCCCTACTAAAATAATCAAGTAACGTATAACCCCCTTTAGGTAATTAAAATGAATCCATTAAAATCTATTACGGGTACAATTATTTCCGGCTTTGTGCTGGCAATTGTACTTATGTTTATTCTCGGTACGAGCGGCACAATCAACCCATGGGCAATCTGGGTCTGGTTCCATGTAATGGTCGGTATCACCTGGATTGGCCTGCTGTACTACTTCAACTTCATACAGGTTCCTGGCGTTGGCAAGGCCCTGGCAGAAAAAGACAGCGGTGGCCCTGGTCCAGCGGCCATAAATAAATACGTTGCACCACCGGCACTGCTGTGGTTCCGCTGGGCTGCAGTTGCCACCTGGCTCACAGGTGTACTGGCTCTGGAGGCTATGCACACTACTCCAGGTTCTGGCTTCATTGCGGCCTTTACTTTCCAGGCTGGCTATCAGGTTATCGGTATGGGTGCATGGCTGGGTACTATCATGCTGCTAAATGTATGGGGTCTGATCTGGCCGAACCAGAAAAAAATTCTGGGCCTGGACGGTAAAGAGCATAGTCCAGAAGTCATTGCCAAAGCCAAGGTTGTGGCTCTGATGGCTTCTCGCACCAACACTCTGCTGTCTATCCCTATGTTGCTGGGTATGACTGGTCATATGCACGGTATGCCTTTCTAATCAAAGCAGGCAGATTGTGATCAAAAACGGTAGCTTCGGCTGCCGTTTTTTTTGCCCCCAGATTGACTTTTTATCATTCCCTCCATTCACTGCTTCCTGTGCTATTCTCATAACATATAATTTTTAACTCCAGATTTCCGGATCCTTTCTTTGTATTAATACGCAGCTAAAACCAAGCACAGGGAATTAGAAATGCATTTCAGGCATCAGAAAGTCCTGCTTTTCATTGGGTTTTGGCTATTTATGCTGGTTTCAATTCAACCCCAGGCTGAGTCTCAATCCCGTATTTACAGTATTGGAGTAGTACCACAGTTTGAAACAAGACAAATACAGGCTATCTGGAAACCCATCATTTTAGAACTGGAACAGCTTACCGGTTTGAAATTTGACTTACAGGGTTCACCCGACATACCTGAATTTGAAAAAGAATTTCTTAGCGGTAAATTTGATTTTGCCTACATGAACCCTTACCACATCCTGATGGCCACCTCCTCTCAGGGCTACATACCTGTATTGCGAGATCACAGCCGGCAATTACAGGGTGTGCTGGTGGTTCGCAAGGACAGCGGCATTCAGGATGTAAAAAAACTGGATGGAAAAATACTGGTCTTTCCTTCTCCCAATGCACTCGGTGCATCACTTTTGATGCGTGCTGATTTATCCGATAAATTCAACATCCAGATTCATCCGCGCTATGTCAAGACCCACGATTCAGTGTATCTAAATGTCGTCCTGGGTCAGGCTTCAGCCGGTGGTGGTGTAATTAAATCACTCAACAAACAGCCCCCGCAGATATATGATGCTTTAAAGGTTATTTATAAAACACGAGAAATTGCACCACACCCTTTCACAGTACATCCCAGAGTATCGAAAACAGATCGACAAAAAGTTTATAAGGCTTTTGTGGCCATGAGTAAATCTAAAACGGGTAAAGCCAAACTTGCGAGAGTTCCGATTAAACAGCTGGGTCCTGCACAATTAACAGACTACCAGGCGCTGGCCAACATGAAACTTGAGCGTTTCTACAACGCGGAATAAAACCATGGGTATACGCTTAAAACTGCTGCTTCCAATTGTGATTGGCTTCATATTTTTTAGTTTAGTTATTCATTTTTACTGGGCAGTTAAATACGAACAGGAAGAACTCCAGCACTTTAAACAAAGCCATCAGGCCATTTTAGTCAGCCTGGAACCCGAACTGGTTCGCGGCCTGCTGAGCGGTGACATTGCTGCCTTATATGCCTTCCTCGATCAACAGATGAAACTACAGATCGACATCTGGCATACACTGGAACTATATGATCCTGAGCACCAGAAACTCTACCCACTTTTACCATACCCTCCACTTGACGAAACAAAATATTTCTACCTAACACACTCGATCAACTACCTCGATGAAACATTGGGCACAATTTCACTGCGCCTGGACTGGAGCCATGAGCAGGAACTTATCAAACAACGTGTTCTTGAACTTGAACTACTAATATTTCTGATGTTGGCTCTAACCATTATTTTCAGCACCTTCTGGCAAAACTTACTCATTCGCAGACCACTACATTCACTCAAAAATGCGGCTGTTGAATTTGCTAATGGCAACGTCACTACACCATTACCTGCTGCTGGCAAGGACGAAATCGGTGAACTCACCAGGGCCTTTGACAGTATGCGTAATCAAATCAACGACTCCCAGTTAAGTCTCAGGCAAGCACTGGTAAACGCACAGGCAGCAACCCGGGCCAAGTCAGAGTTTCTTGCTAATATGAGTCATGAAATCCGTACACCCATGAATGGCGTTCTGGGTATGGCTCAACTACTGGCTGACACGCCATTAACTACTGAACAGCAGGAATATCTCGAAACAATTGAAAAATCGGGGCACTCTTTATTGCAAGTGATAAATCACATTCTCGACTTTTCAAAAATTGAAGCCAGTAAAATGTCACTGGAGCCTATTAATTTTGATCTGCAAGCCACGGCCTTTGAGTCCATTCAGCTGATGACCGGCCAGGCTATGGAAAAAAATCTGGAACTGCTTTTCAACTATGAACAAAATTGTCCTCATTACTTCATTGGTGATGCCGGCCGGTTACGACAGATACTGGTAAATTTACTGGGCAATGCCATAAAATTTACCGAGCAGGGGCATGTGCTTCTGGATATCAGCGCCAAAAGTATCGAGGCTGGACATGTTCAGATACTTATTAGAGTGATCGATACGGGAATAGGAATATCAGATGACCAGCACCACAAATTATTTGAGTCTTTTGCCCAGGCAGATGGCTCATCAACACGAAAATTTGGTGGCACTGGACTGGGCCTCAGTATTTGTAAAAAACTCATCGAGCTGATGGACGGTGAAATTGGTTTTAACAGCGCACCCGGTCTAGGCTCCACTTTCTGGATCAAACTTGAGCTACCTGCCGGCAAAGCTCCAAAACAGCTCCCTCAGTCAGATTTGCATAATGTCCGCATTCTGGTTGTGGATGACAATAAAACAAATCTGCAAATCCTTAATAAACAACTCAATGCTTTTGGCATGCAAACAACTCTTGCCAGTAATGCCAAAGATGCAATACAACTTATTAAGGATGCCCTACAGCAGAATGATAACTTTGACGTTGCCCTGTTTGACTACCTGATGCCTGAAATGGATGGCATAAAACTGGCTTATACTGTAAAAAATGAACTTGAATCATCCATGCCGCTTATTCTTTTAACCTCCGCGGGTCAGCGTGGCGACCTTCAAAAATTTTCGGATGCCGGTTTTAATGCCTATTTAAATAAACCAGTTCTAACCAATACCTTACGTAAGATTATTGCTGCTGCACTGGCGACTAAAGGTGCTTATGGAAAACTCATCACACAACATGACATTGCAGAATCTGAGCGTCTGCAGGCAACAAGCAAATATAAATTTAGTGGAAAAATCTTACTGGTCGAAGATGACATTATCAATCAAAAAGTAGCACAGGGTATACTCACCAATCTCGGCTTATATGTCGATATTGCCTATAATGGTAAACAGGCGTTACAGCTTAACAAGCAGAATGATTACAACTTAATTCTAATGGATTGCAGGATGCCGGTGATGGATGGCTATCAGGCAACGCGTGAGATCCGTAAGCATGAAACAGAGCGCCATACTCCTGTCATTGCCCTCACCGCCAATGTTCAACAATCAGACCAGCAACGCTGCAAAGATTCAGGCATGGATGATTTTCTGGGAAAACCCTTTAGCCGTGAAGACCTGATCTCAATACTCGATACATGGATAAAACCTGTCGCTGATAATATATCTGCCCATAGCAATAAGGATACATCAACGTCTACAACACCAGACAAAGCCGACACCGATCAGACTGAAATAAAACCCGTTGACTTATCTGAACTCACCAGACTTAAAATCATGATGCAGGATAGTTTTGCGGATCTGATCGATGACTTTATTAAAGTTACAGAAGACAGACTACAGCAGATGGGACAGGACATTCAGGGCAAGCTGGATTTATTAGAGACCATTGCCCACAGTATGAAGTCTAGTAGCGCCTATTTAGGGGCCCACACCCTGAGCGCACTGGCTGAACAGTTAGAGCAACAATGCAAAACAATCCCCCCTGAAGACCTGAAAATTCAAATAAATAATATTGAAAAGGAATTTGAAAGGGTCAGGCAGTCGCTGCTTGCTTTCCAGTCAGGCCACTAATAGGTGATTTCTTTATAAACCGAATATTTGATAAGTTGTGAATAAAGGGTATAATTTCTCGTTTCGCGGCGTCATTTGACTGCCGTTTTTGTTTTTTAAGACCCCTATAAAATGGGGAGCGGAACGCCTATGACCAGTTCTGAACACCTGATGACAACTTACAGCCCACTGCCCGTTTGTTTTGAACAGGGTGAAGGTGCGATATTACGCGATACCCAGGGCAATCAGTACCTTGATGCCCTGGCGGGTATTGCTGTAAGCGGATTGGGTCATGCCCATCCGGCCATTGTCGAAACCATCACTCGACAATCATCTAAACTGCTGCACACCTCTAATCTGTATTGCATCGAAAACCAGCAACAGCTGGCGGACAGCCTGTGTAGAATTTCCAGCATGGATAGAGTGTTTTTTTCCAATTCCGGTGCTGAGGCAAATGAAGCAGCGATTAAACTGGCCCGTCTGTATGGCCATCAGAACAATATCAAAAAGCCTTCGATTATCGTTACCGAAGGCAGCTTTCACGGTCGCACCATGGCTACTCTAAGCGCCACCGGCAATCGCAAGGTACAGGCAGGCTTTGAGCCTCTGGTACAGGGATTCATCCGCGCACCCTACAATGACATTAAAGCCATTCGTACCATCGCCAGCAATAGCACCGATGTCGTGGCCATCCTGGTGGAACCGGCCCAGGGTGAGGGTGGCGTCAATCTGCTTAACGATGATTATCTGCCGCAATTACGCCAGATCTGTGATGAAAACAACTGGCTGCTTATGCTGGATGAAATCCAGACCGGTATGGGACGTACTGGCCAGTGGTTTGCATTCCAGCACAGCGATATCCTGCCTGATGTGATGACCCTTGCCAAAGGTCTGGGAAATGGTATTCCCATTGGTGCCTGCCTGGCCAGCGGAAAAGCATCTGAAGTATTCCATCCAGGTAACCACGGATCCACTTTTGGCGGCAATCCTTTTTGCTGTGCAGTTGCACAAACGGTTATTGATACGATAGAACAGGACAATCTGGTACAACGCGCCGCCGAACTGGGCGAACTGATCATTGATGGTTTCATCATGCAGCTGGCCGATGTGAAAGGGGTTAAAGAAATTCGCAGCATGGGACTCATGATCGGCATCGAACTGGATCGAGACTGTGCAGAACTGGTCCAGCAGGCGCTGAGTAAAGGTCTGCTCATCAATGTAACAGCGGGTAATGTGATCCGACTGCTACCCCCTTTAATTTTGACCAATGACCAGGCTCAACAGATAATCGATATCGTCAGTGAGCTGGTTAAAGCTTACCTGAAGTAAGCCAGGAGACACCTATGGCCATACGACATTTTTTAACTCTACTCGATTTGTCCTCGGATGAATTAAAGCAAACAATTCAACGCGCCATAGAGTTGAAATCCATACTTCGTGCCGGTGAAATATATGAGCCTTTAAAAAACAAGGTTCTGGCGATGATTTTTGAAAAATCATCCACCCGTACCCGGGTGTCTTTTGAGGCAGGCATGGTCCAGTTAGGCGGTCACGCCATGTTCCTGTCTCCCCGCGATACCCAACTGGGACGTGGCGAGCCTATTGAAGACACCGCACGTGTATTATCCAGCATGGCCGATATCGTCATGGTGCGCACCTTCGAACATGAAAAAATCCAGCTGTTTGCAGAATATTCCTCGGTGCCAGTGATCAATGGACTCACCGACTGGGTACACCCCTGCCAGCTGTTAGCTGATATGCAAACCTGGATAGAGCACCGAGGCGATATAACAGACCGCACAGTAACCTATGTCGGTGATGGCAATAATATGTGTCATTCCTACATCAACGCTGCCCGCCAGCTTGATTTCAAGCTCAATATCGCCTGTCCCGAAGGTTATGAGCCAGATGCCACACTGGTGGCCAGTGCCTCCGACCGGGTCAGTATCATCCATGATCCTAAACAGGCCTGTAAAAACAGTGACCTGATCGTCACTGACGTTTGGGCCAGCATGGGTCAGGA
This sequence comes from uncultured Gammaproteobacteria bacterium, assembly GCA_965368175.1. Lineage (GTDB taxonomy): Bacteria > Pseudomonadota > Gammaproteobacteria > SZUA-229 > SZUA-229 > CBDULX01. The sequence continues at coordinate 14,381 of CBDULX010000023.1, forward strand.
AGAAGAACAAAAAGAACGAGAAAAAGCCTTTGCCCCGTTTCAGGTCAATACATCACTGATGAGGCTGGCCAAAGACGACGCCCTGTTCATGCATTGCCTGCCGGCACATAGAGAAGAAGAGGTGACCGCCGAAGTTATCGATGGGCCACAGAGCGTGGTCTGGGATGAAGCTGAAAATCGACTTCATGCCCAAAAGGCGTTACTGGAATTTCTATTGAACGATCAGCACTGATGTTTTAGGGCACCTTTAGTAGCCATTAGGGAATTGTTGATGGCATTTATGCAAAAAACGCTCAAGCGCGTCTCCACTGTCCTGGTGTAAAGCAAGGAATAAAAATGCAATACGGAATACATTGCGACCCGCTACAGCAACGGAACGAAGCACTTTACCCCGGGCCAGTACCTGCTCGATGCCGTTACCTGTAGCCACATCAAACATCAGCTCGAATTCTAATCCTATATCGGCAGATGTACCGTATTCTATACAGATACCGCCCCTGGAAATATTTTTAGCCAGGCCGGTAACGATTTCACCACTGGATAGTTTAATATGCGTCTTGAAGCTGACATTATATCGCTCAGACTGCCGTTTCTCTTTGCCGCCTGCTCTGTCAGTTCTTTTATTCTGTTTGACATAAGAGTCTACGCTTTGTCTATCCATACTGATTCCGTATCGTTAAAATGATATTCCCAGTCAGCTCTAAGAATTGCTTTCACTTTATGAGATGCTTTTATAAATATCTGTTTTTACTGGCAATATATTCTGCACCCGCCATTGCTGAAGTGGAAACACCGGTACAGACAGCTTATCTTCTATGCCCTCAGACTGACCTGTTATTAAATAATTATAGTCCGCCAGAATCATTTGCCATTGATAAACAGCAAGAAACCCGTATAAGCGCTCAGCAAGTCGAAAACTTGACGGGAGACACCACTCTATTCACCGGTGATGTCCAGATTGATCGCCACCAGCTAAGACTCAAAGCCGACAAAATAAGCTATCACCGAGCCAGTGAGCAGCTGACTTTAAGTAACAACATCCATATTGATGCCAGCAACATGGCTATAGATGCTGACAGCGGTTCCTATGATATGAAAAACGATACTGGTTTATTCAGCAACATCGATTACCAGATCATTGAACCTTATTTTCAGGGCCAGAGCCCTTCCCTTATCTTTAAAAGCCGCCAGTTAACACGAATGGAATCCAGCAGCTTCACCAGCTGTCCGATGGACAAACCAGACTGGCAACTAAAAGCCGGTACCCTGGAACTCGATACCGAAAGCCAGGTCGGCACAGCCACCAACACGACCATCTGGTTTAAGGGAGTACCTCTATTCTATACCCCTTACATCAGCTTCCCACTGGGTGAACAGCGTCGTAGCGGACTCCTGATGCCCAGTATTGGTACTTCTAATCGTAATGGCACTGAAATCAGCATCCCCTGGTACTGGAACATCGCTCCTAATCAGGACATGTTGCTAACTCCCAGCAATATGGTGAAACGCGGCCTGCTGCTGGATACAAAATACCGTTATCTGAGCCAGAGCAGTAAGGGCAATATCGACCTGGCCTATCTGGACAATGACCAGCTCACGGATACTGAGCGCTATTTTATAAATTTAAAACACCACACCGACATAGGTAACAATCTGGATTTAAACATTATTGCCCAAGATGCCTCTGACCCGGATTATCTCTATGATTTTGGTGGTGGCCAGGATAGCACCAGCCTCAGCTACCTGGAACGCAAGGCCAATCTTGCCTATAACCAGGGCCCCTGGAAACTCAATCTGATGGCTCAAACCTTCGAAACAATTGATGAAGCTATTACACTGCCTAATCGCCCATACCGAAGACTTCCCCAACTGACACTCGATGGCGCTGACGAATTCGGCCGTAGCGATCTTAGCTGGTCAGTAGAGTCGGAATGGGTAGATTTCGATCATGAAAGCGACGCCAGGACTACCGGACAGCGCATGGATCTTTACCCAAAACTCAGCTGGCCCCTGCAAGGCAATGCCTGGTTTTTCAAACCGTCCTTTGGATATAGGTACACCCGCTACGATGTACTGGATGATACCGACATACCAGTAGATATCGACGATCGCCGATTGAGCATCACCAGCCTGGACAGCGGCCTGTTCTTCGAGCGCAAGAATGGCCGCTATCTTCAGACACTGGAACCACGACTGTATTATTTAAAAATCCCATTCCACGATCAGACCCTGCAACCAATATTTGATACCGGTAATCTCGATTTCACCTTCGCCCAGCTTTTCCAGGAAAACCGTTTCAGTGGAATAGATCGCATTGGTGATGCCGATCAACTGACCGTCGCACTGACCAGTCGATTGCTGGATGCCGAAAATGGTAATGAACTCATGAGTCTCAGCCTGGGTCAGATCCACTACTTTGAAGATCGCCTGGTTAGCCTGGACGATATAACTATCGAAGAAACGCAAAAATCAGATTTTATTTCAGAAATCAGCGGCAATCTAGGCAACTGGACAGCCCGGGGCACTGCTCAATACAACCCGGAAGAAAACCGAACTGACAAGCGTAGCGTCCAGCTCCATTATCAAAGCGATAAACATCAGATATTCAACGTCGGTTATCGGTTTCTTCGTGATCCTGTTACTGAAACAAACAATCTGGAACAGACCGATGTTTCCCTGGTCATACCTTTGGCAAATAACTATCGCCTGCTGGCCAGACGTAACTATTCTCTGACCGAATCTCGAGAAATCGAATCAATCTACGGCATAGAATACGAATCGTGCTGCTGGGCAATCCGATTAATCGCTCAGTCCAGTTTACTGGAGGACGAACCGGATAACACTTATGATAAATCGATTAAACTTCAACTTGTTCTGAAAGGCCTTGGCAGCACGGATAAATCAGCCACTGACAGTCTGAGACATGCTATCCTTGGCTACCAACCGGATTATTGACATTGACTATGAACTTGAAAACCAGACTAATCATCAGCCTTTCAGGGCTATTTTTTTGCACGTCTACAATTGCTATTCAACCTCTGGATAGCATCATTGCTATCATCAATGATGGCGTTATTACTCAAACCCAGCTGGATGAAAAAGTCGCAGAAATCAAACAGCAAATCAGCCGGAAAGGCACCCCCATTCCCGACATCCAATTACTCAGTCGCCAGGTGCTGGAACAGATGATTCTGGAAAATATCCAGCTGCAAATGGCTGAACAGCAAGGTATTCGTGTAGACGATCTATCACTTAACTCAGCCCTGCAAAACATTGCCAGTCGTAACAAAATAACTCTGGATAGCTTACGCAAACAACTCGAACGTGAAGGCATAAGTTTTGAGAACTACCGTGAAACAATTCGCAACGACCTGACCATTCAGCAGTTACAGCAACGTACCGTGCTGAGTAAAGTCAATGTTTCCGATGAAGAAATCGATCAGTTACTGGAGCAACAGGCGGAAAACGCCAGTTCCCGAGATAGATATCATCTGGCCCATATTCTGATCACCACGCCGGAAGCTGCCAGTCCAGAAGATATCAGCAAGGCTTACAACAAAGCTGAACAGGCCCTTGCTTTTCTAAAAGAAGGGGACGCATTCCATGATGTGGCCCTGCGTTTTTCCTCAGGTAGTCAGGCCATCAATGGCGGTGACCTGGGCTGGCGAGATGCAGCTCAACTTCCGGGGCTATTTCTGGAAGCCCTGAAACCAATGAGCAAGGGTGACATCAGCCCGCCACTGCGAAGCACCAGTGGTTTTCATATCATTAAACTCGTGGATAAAAAAAGTCAGCAACATATCGTTGAACAGACTCATGCCCGGCATATATTGATGCGAACCGATGCCATCACCACAGAAGATAATGTTCGTAAAACCATGAACAGCATTAAACAACAGCTGAACAAAGGCGCCGATTTTGCAAAACTGGCAGCCAAATATTCACAGGACCCCGGCTCCAAAAACAATGGGGGCGATCTGGGGTGGGCTTCTGAGGGACAATTCGTGCCCCAGTTTGAAAAAGTGATGAATAGCCTGGCTATCAAGCAGATATCAGAACCCTTCCGTAGTCAGTTTGGCTGGCATATCTTGCAGGTACTCGAACGCCGCAAACAGGACGAAACCAGACAGTTAATGCGCAACCGTGCGATGCAGTCTATTCAGCAACGAAAAGCCGATGAAGAACTGCAACTCTGGCTACGCAGAATTCGTGATGAATCCTATGTAGAATACCGTAACAGCTAATGCAGCCAATGATTGCAGTCACCCCTGGCGAACCCGCGGGTATTGGCCCGGACATCTGTTTACAGCTTGCCGAACAGAATATTGATTGTCGGCTGGTGATTTTTGCTGATCCTGAATTGATACTACAACGTGCTGGTCTACTGGGTTCTTCGGTCAATATAAACATTCTTGAAGATCTGGGTGATGCCCAGCCCCATCGTGCGGGTAAATTGCAGGTGTATCCGGTTTTACTCAGCAAAACAGCCATAGCCGGACAACTTGATCCTGCAAATGCCGCATACGTACTGGAATGCCTGCGCTGTGTCGTTGATGCCATCAACAGTCACTCAGTCGATGCCCTGGTTACCGGCCCGGTACACAAGGGAATCATCAACCAGGCCGGCATCAACTTCACCGGCCATACCGAATACCTGGCCGAATTAACTCATGCCCATCCCGTTATGATGCTAGCAGCTCAATCCCTGAGAGTAGCCCTGACCACCACCCACCTGCCTCTCTCTCAGGTCAGCAAGGCCATCACTCAGGACTCCCTGACTCAAGTTATCAAAATTCTGCACCATGACCTGACCATTCACTTTTCAATTCAGCATCCAAGAATCCTGGTCTGCGGCCTGAATCCCCATGCTGGTGAAGGTGGTCATCTGGGACTTGAGGAAATTGAAGTAATTACACCAGTGCTTGATAAACTTAGGAATCAGGGCATGGACCTTGTCGGCCCATTGCCCGCTGACACCCTGTTCACTCCAAAATATCTTGAACAGGCCGATGCGGTACTTGCCATGTATCATGACCAGGGACTGCCGGTATTAAAACATGTGGGTTTCGGACGAGCTGTGAATATTACTCTCGGTTTACCGATCATAAGAACGTCGGTTGACCATGGAACTGCTCTGGACCTGGCAGGCACAGGCAAAGCAGACTGTAACAGTCTGGTTGCCGCCGTTAATCTGGCTATAACACTGGCAAGCAAAAAACATAGACACGATGAATCAGCATAAAGCCCGTAAACGATTCGGCCAGAACTTTCTTACCGATCAATCGATCATAGATCGCATAGTACTTAGCATACATCCCCAGGTTGAGGACAAACTGGTTGAAATAGGCCCTGGCCTGGGGGCACTCACCTGCCCGCTTATAGATATCACTGGCAAACTCGATGTAATCGAGCTGGATCGTGACATTATTCCAAAATTACAGTTAAATTGTGGCCTCAAGGGTCAGTTAAATATCCACAATATGGATGTGCTAAAATTCGATTTTGGCTCGCTGCTGAGTGGAGGTGCCCATACACTTAGAATCGTCGGCAACCTGCCTTATAACATCTCCACTCCAATCATTTTCCATCTGGCTGAATATGCAGACATCATCAAAGATATGCATTTCATGCTACAGAAAGAGGTGGTTGAACGGCTGGCGGCAAATCCGGGAGACAGTGATTACAGTCGTTTATCTGTCATGTCACAGTATCATTTCAAAATTACTCCCCTGTTTCTGGTACCTCCCGATGCCTTCAACCCTCGACCAAAGGTCGATTCTGTCATCGTTAAACTGATGCCGCATCCGAGCACTCCAGTGGATGTTGGTGATCATGACTACTTTGCCGGTCTGGTTAAACAGGCTTTCTCCCAGCGCAGAAAAACACTGAGAAATGTCCTTAAGAATATGGCCACAGATGCTCAACTTAAATTCTGCGGTATTGAACCAGGACAACGCGCCCAGGAACTGAGTCTCGAGCAGTTCGCGACGCTGAGCCGTCTTCTGCAACAGGAATAAATCCTGTATGATTAACACGAACTTTGAAATACTCATTTCTGCTAAGCTTGCTACACGGTTATAGGCGCGTAATATTATGAGCAACAACGAATACAATATAAGTGTAGAGGTTATTCCGGCCTACATTAGAGAACAGTCAAACCCTGATAATGGAAGCTATGTATTTTCATACACAGTCACCATCATCAACAAGGGAAATCAGCCCGCCAAGCTACTGACCCGACATTGGGTTATCACCGATGGTGATGGGGAAATCCAGGAAGTTAAGGGCGATGGCGTGGTGGGAGAACAACCGCATCTTAAACCCGGTGAAGGCTTCCAGTATACCAGCGGCACCATGATGAAAACCCCGGTTGGTTCAATGACAGGCAGTTATCAAATGCTGGCAGATGATGGTAGTGCATTTGATGCACAGATACCGGAATTCTATCTGGTTGTACCGGACACCCTGCATTAGTCTGATATGGGGCCGAAGCAAAGTTACACACTGTTATCACCAATTTATAACTGGGTTGTTTCAGCTCCCACTGAAATCGCCCACAAACAAAGCCTGCACCAATTCTCAGAGCAAATAACTGGCAAACCTATCCTCATTAACGGCACTGCTAGCGAACTGGACATACCCTTTTTAAACGAAACCTCATTTTACACCAGCATGGAAAACACTCCCGCTATGCCTGATGAATGGTTTAGACATATAGAACTAAAAAAGAGACAATAATTAAATGGCCACCTATGCAATCGGGGATGTTCAGGGCTGCTTTAAACAATTAAAACTGTTACTCGAACAGATTAAATTCAATTCCGACAAGGACAGGCTATGGTTTGCCGGCGATATTGTAAACCGCGGCCCTGAATCATTAAAAACCATACGATTTATACGTGACCTTGGCGACAATGCCATCACTGTACTGGGCAATCATGATCTGCATTTATTAGCCATAGCCAATGGCAGAGGCAAACACGGCAGGAAAGATACCGTCAAGGATATTCTTCGGGCCCCCGACCGTGATCAATTACTGGACTGGTTAATCCAGCGTCCTTTAATCCACTACGATGAAGACCTCAACACCTGCCTGGTCCATGCAGGCATTCATCCACACTGGAATATTAAGCAGGCGATACAAAGAGCCGGGGAAGTGGAATCCATATTGCGGGGCAAAAAATCCCATGAGTTTTTTCACCGCATGTATGGAGACAAACCACCAAAATGGTCTGACCAACTAAAAGGCTGGGATCGACTGCGCTTCATCACCAATGTCTTTACCCGCATGCGTTACTGTGACAAAAAAGGACGATTATTTCTCAAAGAAAAGGGCGCTCCGGGCAGTCAACCAAAAGGTATACACCCCTGGTTTAAAATAAAGGATCATAAATGCATCGACACCAACATTATTTTTGGTCACTGGTCAACACTAGACGACCCTCAGATTGAGCACCTGTATCCACTGGATACAGGCTGTTTATGGGGCGGTAAACTCACTGCACTTAAAGTCAATAAAAAACTAAACAAGCGCTATCAACTTCAGTGTCCGCAATCACAGACCATAGATACTCAACATGGCTATAAAGACAAAAAGAATTTCAAAAGAGTCAGGAAAATCGTTACTTATTTTTTCCGCTGATAAGTGACGATTTCGAAAGAATAGTTATTTTTTTCATCGGCAGCATGGCTTTCGCGTCCTACAATATCCCAATCACTTATATCAAATTGAGGAAACCAGGCATCCCCTTCACAATCAGCATTTACATGAGTCAGATACATCCGATCTGATCGTGCAATCATTTGCTCATAGAAACTGGCTCCACCGATAACCATCACTTCATCAACATCTCCCGCTGTTTCCAGTGCGGAATCAATATCAGGTACCACCACAGCATCCTCTGCACTAAATCCACCACGGCTGATTACAATGTTCAGTCGGCCTGGTAAAGCTTTTCCAATAGACTCATAGGTTTTACGCCCCATTATCACCGGTTTACCCAGAGTCACCCGTTTAAAATGCTGAAAATCTGCAGGCAAGTGCCAGGGCAGGCCATTCTCCCGACCGATCAGCTGGTTTTTATCCATGGCCGCTATCAAA
>CBDULX010000024.1:0-22153 GCA_965368175.1 uncultured Gammaproteobacteria bacterium
TATGGATATTGCCGAAGAACTGGCGCTGCCGCCGGTGAAAGTCCACTGCTCGGTACTGGCGGAAGATGCCATTAGTGCTGCGGTTGAAGATTATATGAAGAAAGACGAAGGTTAATCGATATGGCTATCAGTATTTCTGAACCTGCTGCCGAAAGAGTCAAAGCCTACCTTGAAAATCGAGGCAGGGGTGTTGGTGTGCGGCTGGCTGTAAAAACATCGGGTTGTTCAGGTATGGCTTATGTCATGGAGTTCGTTGATGAAATAAATGAACTTGAAGATGAGACCTTCGAAAACAATGGTGTAACTATCGTCGTTGATAAAAAGAGCCTGGTCTACCTGGATGGTACAGAAATGGATTATACCAAAGAGGGTTTGAACGAAGGCTTCAAATTCATTAACCCAAATGAAAAAGACAGCTGTGGCTGTGGTGAAAGCTTTACTGTGTAATCATGCCTGACGATTTATTTTTACAAAACTATTTTGAAATATTTGGCATTCCCGTGTCTTATGAAGTTGATTTGAATCGACTCAGTGAAACCAACCGGGAATTACAAAAGCAGTTTCACCCGGACCGTTTTGCAGCACAGGGCGATGATGCTACGCGCATGGCCATGCAGAAAACATCACTGATAAACCAGGCCTATGATGCATTGAAAGACAGTATCGCCCGTGGACAATATCTTTTAAAACTTAAAGGTATTGAAATGCAGGGGGACACAGACACCAGTATGGACCCGATGTTTCTGATGGAACAAATGGAGTTCCGGGAAGCCATAGCTGAAGTACAAAATAACGATGATCCACTGGATGTGCTTGATTCAATGGCTGCGGGGGCCAAAAAAAAGCTGCAGCAACTCGAAGTGCAATTTGCAAATGATTACAGCAATGACAATTTACAGGCCGCTCGTGACACCGTTCGTAAAATGCAGTTTCTGATCAAGGCGCAAAAAGAAATCAGTGCAATTTCCGAACAACTGGAAGATGAATTATTTTGAGGAGCCTCTGATCAATTATATGATGTTTCTGCGTGACCTGAAGCGCACAGTTGCAAGGCGCAAACCGAAGGTAATGGCCTTAGTCCTTGGCGAGGTTTGCAACGCAGCAAATGTGTGCTTCAGGACTTGCCCTTCGGGGCTAACAGGTTTGTCCGTGCTCGGCGTTATAATTTTTCGCCAGGCACATGCATGCCTTCAAAGCTTGCCGCATCCTGCTAACGCCCCTTGCCTACTTCCATGTAGGAAAAATCATGCCTTGATCACGAACAAACCTGTTAGCCAGAAATACCATAGAATTAATCAGAGGTTCCTTTAGACGTAAATTATGGCCTTAATGCAAATTGCAGAACCTGGGCAATCTACCCGGCCCCATGAACATCGACTCGCGGTAGGTATAGACCTGGGAACAACGAATTCTCTGGTGGCTACTGTGCGCAGTGGAGTCACTGAGACTTTGCCCGATGAGCAGGGACGTCACCTGCTGCCTTCCGTGGTGCGTTATCTTGAAGATCAAATTATGGTTGGTTTTGATGCCTGGGCCAGTGCGGTTGATGATCCACTAAACACCATAGCCTCTGTTAAGCGATTGATGGGAAGGGGCATTGGCGATCTAAAGTATCTGGGCCAACAGTTGCCTTATGAGTTTATTGAAGGGGATTCAGCGGTTCCCAGAATCAAAACTCAGGCTGGCGCCAAAAGCGCCATCGAAGTGTCTGCCGATATTCTCAGGACACTCAAACAACGAAGCGAACAGACCCTGGGTGGCGAGATTGTCGGTGCTGTCATTACTGTGCCTGCTTATTTCGATGATGCCCAGCGCCAGGCCACCAAGGATGCCGCTCGTTTAGCCAATATTAATGTTTTACGCCTGCTTAATGAGCCTACCGCTGCCGCTGTGGCCTATGGCCTCGATACCGGTCAGGAAGGCATTATCGCGATTTATGATCTGGGCGGTGGCACTTTTGATATTTCCATCCTGCGCCTGAACAAAGGTGTGTTTGAGGTGCTGGCCACCGGTGGTGACAGTGCACTGGGTGGTGATGACTTTGATCACGTGATTGCGGAGTGGATGATTAGCCAGGCGGGTGTGTCTGAATCCGCTCTGGGTTTATCGAGCATTCGCCAGATACTCAATAAAGCCTGTGAGGCGAAAATCGCCCTCAGCGAACAGGATTCAGTCACCATCGAATTAACCGAGCTCAACTGGTCGGGTGTCCTGGGTCGTCAGCAGTTCAATGAACTGGTTGATCCATTGATTAAAAAGACCCTGATGTCCTGTCGTCGCGCATTGCGTGATGCTGATGTGGGTCGAGAAGATATCCTCGATGTGGTGATGGTTGGTGGTTCCACCCGTTCTTACCGGGTGCGTGAGCAGGTGGCCGAGTTTTTTGCCAGACCACCACTGGTGGATATAGATCCGGATAAAGTAGTCGCCATAGGTGCTGCTACTCAGGCTAATGCTCTGGCCGGTAATGATCCAGATGGTGAAATGCTGTTAATGGATGTGATTCCCCTGTCCCTTGGTCTGGAAACCATGGGCGGCCTGAGTGAAAAAATCATCTCACGCAATACACCTATTCCGGTGAGTCGCGCTCAGGATTTCACTACCTATAAGGACGGTCAGACCGCCATGGCCATACATGTGGTGCAGGGAGAGCGTGAAATGGTGGATGACTGCCGTTCACTGGCCCGTTTTGAATTACGGGGCATTCCACCCCATGTGGCCGGTGCCGCACGTATACGAGTCACTTTCCAGGTGGATGCCGATGGACTGCTGAGTGTATCCTCCCGTGAGGAAACCTCCGGGGTTGAAGCTTATGTCGAAGTAAAACCTTCCTACGGTTTGAGTGACACTGAAATCGAGACCATGTTACGGACCTCTATTGAGCATGCACAGGAAGATAAAGCCACGAGAAGTCTGCGAGAGCAGCAGGTGGAAGCAGATCGTGTCATCGAGGCGCTGGATGCCGCTATGGGCGATGATGCCGATACGATGCTGGATATTGCAGAAAAAACTTCGATTTTAGATGCACGTACAGTACTTGTTGAAGCGCGTAACCAGGCCGTTGATGCGGAAGCCATCAAAATGGCAATGAAAGCCCTGGAAAAAGCCAGTGCCGGTTATGTGGCACGACGTATGAATAGCAGTGTCCAGTCCAGTATGGCCGGACACAAAGTTGAAGAATTTACCTCAGACGACAGGACAGAATAATGCCGCAGATAATCTTTCTGCCCCATGAAGAATTATGCCCGGAAGGGATGGTGATTGAAGCCGAGAAGGGTGAAACCATCTGTGATGCTGCCCTTAAAAGTGGTATTGAAATTGAGCACGCCTGTGAGAAATCCTGTGCCTGCACCACCTGCCATGTGTATATTCGTGAAGGTGGTGATTCGCTCAATGAAAACTCCGATGACGAAGACGACATGCTGGATAAGGCCTGGGGTCTGGATCCGGACTCCAGGCTCAGCTGCCAGACCGAGGTCGGTGACAAAGATCTGGTTGTCGAAATCCCGAAATACACCATTAATATGGTTTCAGAACATCACTAGGTGGCCCACATGACACTGAAATGGACCGATTCACTGGATATAGCGATCGCACTGGATGAAAACCACCCAGAGGTAGATCCACAATTTATCCGTTTTACAGACCTGCATCAGTGGGTCTGCGAACTGGAAGAGTTTGACGATGAGCCGGAAAACTCCAATGAAAAAATCCTGGAAGCCATCCAGATGAACTGGATTGAGGAAAAAGACTGATTTACGGTTGCTGTGGTCTGTGTCAGTGTGCAAATTAGTTGTTTCAATCTTTGCGTAACTTGATAAACCTGCGTAAAATCGCGGGTTTAGTGAACTTTCTGTACGAGGATACCCTGTGGCTGTTGTACGCACACTCTCAATTATCAAACCCGACGCTGTTGCTAAAAATGTCATCGGTAAGATCTACAGCCATTTTGAAAAGGCCGGCCTGAAAATTGTGGCAGCCAAAATGCTCCAGTTGAGCCGTGAACAGGCGGAAGGCTTTTATGCGGTGCATAAAGAACGTCCGTTTTATGGTGAACTGGTTGATTTCATGTTGTCTGGACCTGTGATGGTGCAGGTTCTGGAAGGTGAAAATGCTATTCTAAAGCACCGTGAAGTGATGGGTGCTACCAATCCAAAGGAAGCCGATCCAGATACCATCCGCGCCAAATTTGCCAGCAGCATTGATGAAAATGCGGTTCATGGTTCAGACAGCCCGGATACAGCGAAAGTTGAAATTGCATTCTTCTTCTCCGACGATGAAATTTGTGAACGCACTCGTTAGATTCAAAGATATCGAAAAAACCAACCTGCTGGGCATGAACCGGCAGGATCTGGAAGTGTTTTTTGCCGAACTGGGTGAAAAACCCTTTCGGGCATCCCAGGTCATGAAATGGATACATCAGTATAATGTTGATGATTTCAAACAAATGACCAATATCAGCAAATCCATGCAGGAAAAGCTGCAGAAAATTGCTGAAATTCGAACGCCAGAAGTAATTGTTGATCAGTTGTCCGAAGATGGTACCCGTAAATGGGTATTGAAACTGTATGATGGCAATTGCATCGAAACTGTTTTCATTCCAGATGATGAACGTGGCACATTATGTATTTCATCACAGGTGGGTTGCGCACTGGATTGCAGTTTCTGTTCTACGGCCCGGCAGGGTTTCAGTCGTAATCTTTCCAGCTCGGAGATTGTAGCTCAGATCTGGTTAGCCACCCGATTGCTGGAGAAGGAACTCACGCCCGGTCGTAAAGTGACTAATGTGGTATTTATGGGTATGGGCGAGCCACTGCTTAATTTTGAAAATGTTGTTCGGGCCATCGATCTGTTCCTGGATGATAATGCCTATGGCCTGAGCAAACGTCGAGTGACGGTTAGCACCGCGGGCGTATTACCTGCCATCGATCGACTGTCAAAACGTCATGATGTTCAGCTGGCGATTTCCCTCCATGCTGTTCGAGATGAACAGCGGAATGACCTGGTTCCGATTAACAAAAAATATCCTTTAAAAGAACTAATAGACACCTGTCACAGATTTATGGCAGATAGATCGCCAAGATCGCGTTTGACTATAGAATATGTGTTACTGGACGGTGTCAACGACAGTGATCAGGATGCTCATGATTTGATCAAACTGCTTAAAGATCTTCCAGTAATGGTGAATCTGATCCCCTTCAATCCATTTGAAGGAGCCGGTTACAATACTTCGTCCGGGAATAAAGTTCGCCGATTCCAGCAAATACTGGTGAAGGGCGATATTACTACAGTTGTACGCAGAACTCGCGGAGAAGATATCGATGCAGCCTGCGGTCAACTGGTTGGGAAAGTCACCGATAAGAGCCGACGAGAACAAAAATTTATTAAACCACGCTATGGAATGAGTTCATGAAACTGGCATTAAAAATATACATACTACTGTTTGTGTTTTTTATCTCTGCCTGTACTGTTCCTGGTTCTACAAAACGATCACAAAGTGAAGCGGATCTCAAGCAGGCCGCCAGACTTAATGTACAACTGGCTTCTGGTTATATACAACGGGGCGATCTGGAAGTTGCCAAGGCTAAACTTGTAAAAGCTATAGAGCAGGATGATGAGTATGTACCTGCTTATACAACAATGGCGATACTGATGAGTATGGTCGGTGAGCCTGATAAAGCTGATGATTATTATCGGATGGCTCTGAATATCGATAAAAAAAACCCGGAAACATTGAACAATTATGGTACTTTCCTGTGTGAGCAGAATAAAATTGATAAAGCGATCAAGCAGTTCAACAAAGCCATAAACAATCAGTTTTATGAAACACCTGAAAAATCACATGCCAATCTGGGTTACTGTCTACTAAAAGCAGACAACCCCGATTATGTGAAGGCAGAACAACACCTCAGAGAGGCTTTGAAAGTTAATCCAACCATGCCATCGGCTTTATTGGCGATGGGTGAGCTGGGTATAGAAACCAGACGCTACCTGATGGTTCGTGCTTATATGCAGAGGTATCATGCAGTTTCGCAACCCACTGCCTCCAGTCTCTGGTACCAGATACAGGCTGAAAAAGCACTCGGTGACCAGACTCATTATATTAAGTTGTCACGGGAATTACTCAAACGATTCCCATCTTCATCAGAAGCCAGAAAGGTTATGGAGTTATCAGACCGATGACAGATATGAATAACCAGAATAATAAAAATAATAATCCGGGAAATGAAATCGATAATCTTATTCGACAGCGTGAATTTGGTGATCGTTTTCGAGCCGCTCGTGAAGCAGCTGGTTTGTCGACAGCCGAAGTGGCAGAAGAATTACGACTGGCTGAAGACATTATAAAAGCTCTCGAAAATTCACAGCTCGATTCTTTACCGGCTCCCACCTTTACTCAGGGCTATATCCGCAGTTATGCAAAAATGCTGAAACTGCCGGTAGACGAAATTATTAAGGCTTATGATCGTTTAATTCCTGAAAAGGAAGCGCCGCTTACCGGACGCAGTGCGGTGTCCGTACAGAAAGACAGTAGTGATATTGCTATTAAACTGATTTCTTTCGGTTTATTGATTGCCGCGCTGGTATTGCTGGCTTTCTGGTTTCAACAGACTGATTTTAAGTTTTTGAATAGTGACAACATTAATGATTATGTAAATGAAATCGGCTCTGAAGGGAGTCAGACTGAGATAACTGAATTCCCGGCTGAAACCGATCTTAGACCATATCAGGCAACTACAGAGACTGTTGTCGAGCAACAGCCAGTACCAGTACCAGATCTTACATCTGAGATCACAGACCAGAATATTTCTGATAATCAGGAGCCGATTAAAAAGGAAATAATAAATTCTGTACTAACACCTGCTGTTTCTACTGTAGAGGAATCATCGCCGAAAGAAGATTCTAATATGGATGTGGCCATAGCTCAGCCAATAACTGAAAAAAATATAATCAGTAATCAAAAAATGATTCAGGATGCGGCTAAGAAAAATGTCCAGATTTCTCAGCCCGTGACCGGTGATGATGTTCTTGTAATGGCCACCGATGACGAATCCTGGGCAGAAGTTGAAGATGCCAATGGGGTACGGCTTTATTTTGATTTGATGAAAAAAGATAATGAATACAAGCTACGGGGTCAGGCACCTTTCAAATTGTTTTTAGGTAACGCCCCCACTGTAACCATTGGTGTTAATAATAAACTGTTAAATGTTTCGGATTACATTCGCAGAAATAATATTGCTCATATACAGATTACAGACAAGGGAGATATTTCTCCTATGCGTGGTCGTATTGCAGTACCAGAAGCATATCTAGATAAAAACATTAATCAATATCCAGAAGCCGAAAATACTGCTATTAAGCTGGAACCTTCCGTAGAAGACGAGTAGTAAAGTAAGTATCCATGTCTGTTAAAATTCAATCAATTCGTGGAATGCATGACATTTTACCGGAGCAGTCCGGTTTGTGGCAGAATTTTGAAGCTATTATGCGTGAGACCATTCAGGCTTATGGTTACCAGGAAATTCGCATGCCCATAGTTGAATCGACAGATTTATTCTGCCGATCAATTGGTGAGGTCACCGACATTGTTGAAAAGGAAATGTACACCTTTAATGATCGCAATGGCGACAGTTTGACATTACGTCCCGAAGGTACTGCAAGTTGTGTGCGAGCCGGCATTCAACATGGCCTGTTATATAATCAACAGCAGCGCTTATGGTATATGGGGCCTATGTTCCGTCATGAACGTCCACAGAAAGGTCGTTATCGTCAGTTTCATCAGATTGGCGTAGAAACCTTTGGCATTCAGGGCCCGGATATAGATGCAGAGTTGATCCTGATGACCGCCAGGCTATGGAAGCAGCTGGGTCTGAAAAATATACGTCTTGAGTTAAATTCCCTGGGTAACAATGAAGCTCGGGCCCGTTATAAAGAAGTGCTGGTCGATTATCTGAATCAACATCGTGCCTTACTCGATGAAGACAGCCTGCGTAGACTGGATACCAATCCACTACGCATACTGGACAGTAAAAACAGGGCCATGGCTGAGATGATTAAAGCGGCCCCCAAATTAATGGATTATCTGGATCAGCAGTCTCGAGAGCATTTTGAACAGCTTAAAAATATACTGGATAATGCGGGCATCGAGTACACTATCAATACTCGTCTGGTACGAGGGCTCGATTACTATTGCATGACTGTATTTGAATGGGTAACTGATCAACTGGGTGCTCAGGGTACGGTTTGTGCGGGTGGTCGATACGATGGCCTGGTTGAGCAGCTGGGTGGACGCGAAACACCTGCTGCTGGTTTTGCCATGGGGATAGAACGTTTACTGTCTTTGTTAGAAGATCAGGGGTTTGCACACAGCAGGCCACTGGATGTTTATCTGGCATTACAGGGAGAATCGACAGAGTTACAGGGTCTAATGCTGGCAGAACAATTAAGGGATCAGTTACCCAATTTAAAATTGCTGCTTAATTGTGGCGGGGGTGGATTTAAAAGCCAGATGAAAAAGGCCGATAAAAGTGGTGCACAACTGGCTTTAATACTTGGCGAAGATGAGATTAATAATCACACAATTATCATTAAACATCTGCGTAAACAGACCGATCAACAAACAGTGAAACAGGCTGAACTGGCATCAGTGCTGGCCGAGTGGCTAAATTAAAAGGTTTATAAAAATGGATTACGAAACAGAAGAACAACAGGTCGAAGCTCTTAAGCGATGGTGGAGAGAAAACGGTAAGCTGGTCATTACAGGTGTAGTCCTTGGTCTCGCGCTGGTGGTGGGTGTCCGTTATTATACCCAGTACACCAATGACCGTGCAGAGTCTGCGAGTTATTTATTTGATCAACTAATTACGAATGCAGCAGACAGCAAGCAGGAAATCAGCTCTATAAGTGATCGTTTATTGACAGAATATGAGAGTACTGCTTATGCGGCATTGTCTGCGCTGGTAATGGCCAAACAGTTTGTAGCAGAAGGTGATCTGGCCAGTGCCAGGCAAAAACTTGAATGGGTGATGACCAATAGCGGTGATGTCGCGCTACAACATATAGCACGTTTACGGCTGATGCGTGTTTTAACCAGTATGAATGAATATGATCAGGTTCTGGCCCTGGCCAGTATTGATTATCCTGATAGCTTTGCAGCCCTGTATGAAGAATTGAAAGGTGATGCATATCAGGCTAAAGGTGATATGTATCAGGCCCGGATTGCCTATGATAAAGCCATTTTGCATGGCGGCGTTCATGCTAATCGCTGGTTGAAACTGAAACGAGATGATCTGGGTGAAGTTCAACTGGATGAGCCATCTGCATGACCACACGTGTAATTCTGGTTTTAAGTTTTTTGTTGCTAGCAGCCTGCAGTTCCGAAGAAGATAATACCGAACCTGCAGCAGAGTTGACTGAATTTACTGCCACTGAAAAATTTACTCTGCTATGGGATGAGCAGATGGGTGATGGTGTTAATCAGCAATATCTGAAACTGTATCCTTTATTACTGGACGATAGCATGGTTATTGCAGATCGCTCTGGTGAAGTAGCCAGTCTGAGTCTTAAAAATGGTAAAACCATCTGGCGTCAGGATCTGAGCAGTATTCTTACCGGCGGTGTCGGTGGAGATAAGCAATCACACATTGTCTCAACCCGTGATGGCGAAATAATTAAACTTTCCAGTACCGGCAAAGTGATGTGGCGGATGAAAAACAGCAGTGAAGTGCTGGCTCCCGCCGTAACAGTAGATGATAGAGTTGTTATTCGTAGTACTGATGGCAAAATAATTGCGCTGGACCTCGCGACCGGTAAACTGGTATGGAGTTATAAACGCGATGTACCGGCGCTCAGTTTACGGGGCAATAGTCAGCCTGTTATCCAGTATGGTCGTATTTATGCAGGTCTGGATAACGGCCGTCTGGTTGTACTGGATCTGACCGATGGCCGATTATTACTCGACATAGCCATTGCATTACCCAGTGGCCGTTCCGAACTGGAACGCATGGTTGATATCGATGGTGCTGCAGAACTGGATAACGGCATTCTTTATATGGCCAGTTACCAGGGGCGAATCGTCGGCATAGATATACGTCGAGGTCAGATTTTATGGACCCGTAATCTTTCGACTTCCAGCGGTGTTTCAGCGAGTGACACTACCTTATTTGTGGCTGATGATAAAGACCATATCTGGGCACTGGATAAAAATAATGGGGCAACCTTATGGAAACAGGATAAGCTGCAGTATCGTGGTTTGACTCTGCCAGTCATAATGGCTGAAAAATTACTGGTAGCGGATTCACTGGGTTATATTCACGCACTCTCACAATATGATGGTCATTTTATTGCACGTATCAAAATGAGCGATGATGGAGTATTAACGCCGCCAGCGGTGAAAGCGGATAAGCTATATGTGGTGAATCGTGAAGGAATGATTGGCGCGTTTAAAGTTGGGCCAGTAGAGATGGAAGAAGTAGATTAATTGCAAACATGGCCATAATTTAGTAAAAATAGTGTCGAAATAAAAAAATATGTGATTAAGGCTTGTTTCACCTATACTTCCGTCATTCTAATAATTATTAATCTCAAGGAATACAATGAGTTCTAAAAGAATAAGCCTGTCAGAAGTATTGCTCTGGTTAATTGTTCTATTGTTATTGCTGGTGGTTGCCAGTCCTGTTGCTTTGGGATTTAAAATAAAAAGTGACTACGGTCTGATGGTGGATAATCTGTCGGAACTGGTTGAGGCCGATATCCAGATTGTTACGTATAACCGGGGCTTTTTTACCTCCAGTGCCTTACTTGAACTCAGAGCGCCAAGCCTTCCCAGCCCGATTCAGTTCAAGGAAGAAATTATACATGGCCCTGTTTACCTGGGTCTAATTAATCAGGGTAAATTTCCATTCATCGGCGCGCTCGTGAAAGGCGAAATGATCCGGCCTGCAGAATTAGATGCTGTTATGTTGCAACTGTTTGGCAATCAGTCCCCATATGTATATCAGAATATTATCGATTTTTTCGGCAATGTGAACTCCGAAGCTTACATTCCTGCAATTAATTCCACATTACATCAGGAAAGCGGACCGACCAAAGTCAATTTCAGTGGCATGGTGTTAAAAACACGTTATCAGTCTTCAGCACAGAGTTTCACCGGCGAAGGTCGCCTGAATCTGCTGGTCCTGAATTCTGAGTCGGATATCAACTTACAAGGTCTGAGTTTCAGCTATTCTGGAAAAATTGGTCAGAATGGCATCATGGTCGGTGACTCGGTGATATCTTTACCCAAACTGGAAGTGAAATCATCCGAAGATCAGATTGCTATTAACAGTTTTACTCTGCGCTCAGTGACTACTGAACAGGGCAATCTACTGAATTCCGAATCCATGCTCAATGCCAGGGAAATATTTGTTAGCAATGAACGCTTTGGGCCAGTTGCTTTTAACCTTAGTGTCAATGGCCTGAATGCACCTGCCTTGAAAAAGGCACAGCAAGTTCAGGAGGATATGGAAGCCAAATTGCAGTCAGGCATTCCTGAAGAGCAGGTGAATGCAATGATGATGGGAGAGATGATGGGGCTGTTGCCAGATCTGTTCAAACAGGCAGATATCCGAATTGATCCACTGAGTATCGAGAGTGAATTAGGCGGTCTACAGGCACAGCTGGAGCTATCTTTGAGTGGTCTGGATCAGAATACACCTGCGGACCCAATGTTTCTGCTGAATGCGATTAACATCGATTTTGCGCTGGATATAGATAAGCGATTAATGCACCAGCTGGTAGAATGGCAGCTGCTGACCTCAGAAGCGAATGCTCAGAAAGCCGGTAATAAAGCCAGCCGTAGTAGAGAATCTAATACGGCTATGCAGCGCAAAGTGGATGAAAATATCAGGGCCTTGATTGCAGAGAACTGGATCGTGTTTGAAGACGAGATATACAGTAGCCAGATCAGCATGCATGAAGGTCAGATGATGATGAACAGCAAGCAGGTTGATCCCATAGCCCAGATCATGTCTCAGATGAACTCCTCTAAATAACCCTCTCATACCGCATTTAAAACCGGAAAAATCCACATTTTTCCGGTAAAATACCCAGGGCCGGCATCCGCTGGCCCTTTTGTTGTATTGATTCACGAGTATATATCACACCATGTTACCCGTAATTGCCCTGGTGGGCCGCCCTAATGTTGGAAAATCAACACTGTTCAATGTGTTGACTAAAACCCGTGATGCTCTGGTGGCCGATTTGTCGGGGCTGACTCGTGATAGAAAATACGGTCATGGTAAGTTGAATGAACACCCCTATATCGTTATCGACACCGGTGGTCTCAGTGGTGAATCTGAAGAGCTGGATGAGCGTATGGCTCAGCAAACACTGCTGGCTATTGAAGAGGCCAATATCATCATTTTTCTGGTGGATGGGCGCGGTGGTCTGACGGCTGCCGATGAATCAATCGCCAATCAACTTAGACGTTTAGGTAAAACTGTTCATCTGGTTATTAATAAAACCGATGGGGTCGACCTGACCCGAGCCAGGGCAGACTTTTACAGTCTGGGATTTGCCGATGCTTATACCATTTCAGCATCCCATGGCCGGGGTGTTAAACCCATGATAGAAAACCTGCTCGGACAATGGACTGAGTGGGAAGATGAGCTGGCTTCAGACGAGCAGGCCGGAATTAAGGTCGCCCTGGTGGGAAAACCAAATGTTGGCAAGTCCACCCTTGTGAATCGCATGCTGGGTGAAGAGCGGGTGGTGGTGATGGATATGCCCGGCACGACTCGAGACAGTATTTTTATTCCCTTCGAACACAATGATACTCGCTACACTCTGATCGATACCGCCGGAGTCAGACGCCGGAAAAAAGTAAAAGAAACCGTCGAAAAATTCAGCGTTATTAAAACCCTGCAGGCTATTGATCAGGCCCATGTAGTGATTCAGTTGATCGATGCCAAAGAAGGTATCAGCGATCAGGACCTGCAATTGCTGGGTTATATTCTGGACTCGGGTCGTGCTCTGGTGATAGCCATCAATAAGTGGGATGGCATGGATGATTATGATAAACGACGTTTGAAAGAAGCTCTGGAACGTCGCCTGGTGTTTATCAGTTTTGCAGAAATATTCTATATTTCAGCCCTCCACGGAACGGGAGTAGGTAATTTGTATAAGGCGATCAATAAATGCTATGCCGCAGCCATGCGAAAATTATCCACACCGGTACTTACTCGAATTCTTGAGAAGGCCACCAGCCAGCATCAATTACCCATGGTCAATGGTCGACGGATTAAACTGCGTTATGCTCATCAGGGTGGTATGAATCCACCGATTATTGTTATCCACGGTAATCAGACAGAGCTTGTGCCTGCGTCTTATAAGCGTTATTTAACGAATCTGTTTATAAATGAGTTGAAAATACAGGGCACACCCATGCGCCTGGAATTTAAAACTGGCAGTAATCCTTTTCAGGGGCGGCAAAATAAATTAAGCGAGCGCCAGGTCAAACGTAAAACGCGTCTGATTAAACACGTGAAGAAAACCGATCGCAAGAAAAAGCGCCGCGATTGAGTGGCTGTTTGAAAAAAATAAAATATTACGTCCGCAAATAAACGCAAATGAACGCTAATGTTTTAATTGTGCACCCAAGGTGCACAACACACAGGTGCTTTTGCTCTTATTTGCGTGAATTTGCGTTCATTTGCGGACTTAATTTTTTTTCTTATGATCATCAGTTTTACTGTATTGACTATGTTAGTCTTCATGTCTGATTCGGAACCCATCTTAGTTTACGTATAAAACATGGCCTCAAAAAAATCTTCTGTTTCCCGTTCTAAATCTTCAAAAACAAACGTTCCCGGTTTTTTTAAACGACTCTGGTCAAATATTTATTTTCGTGTTTTTTCTGTGTCAGGGATTATCCTGGCAATCAGTTATGTGGTGTATCTGGATATCACTATCCGCAGCAAACTCGAAGGTAAAATATGGGCTTTGCCGAGTCAGGTATATGCACGACCACTGGAACTGTTTCAGGGTAAACAGCTGACTGCGGAAAATTTTACCAGGGAACTGCAACTGGTTGGGTATAAGCGGGTCGATGGTGTTCCACAGAAGCCGGGTCAGTATCGCAGCTGGCAGGGTCAGCATTTTGAAGTTATTACTCATGATTTCCAGTTCTGGGATGGTCATGAAAAAAGTCATTCCCTGAGGATTGATTTTGATGCCAGGTCACTGCTTGGGCTCTATGAATTATTCAGTCACCAGCCTGTCGACCTGGTACGTCTGGAGCCGATGCGAATCGCCGGTATTTATCCTCTGCAGATAGAAGATCGCAGCCTCATCAAACTCTCCGAAGTACCCAATCATCTGGTACTGGCTTTGCTGGCGGTAGAAGACAGGCGTTTTTACAGCCACTGGGGCATTGATCCAAGAGCCATTGTTCGTGCCTTTCTTGCTAATCTATCGGCGGGTGCGACAGTGCAGGGCGGAAGCACGCTCACTCAGCAAACGGTCAAAAATCTTTTCCTGAGCTCCGAGCGAAGCCTGGTGCGTAAAATCAATGAAGCCATTATGGCTCTATTGCTGGAATTGCATTACGACAAGGCGGTAATACTGGAAACCTATCTGAACGAAGTGTATCTGGGGCAGGCCGGTGCTCACCAGATACATGGTTTTTCACTGGCCAGTGAATATTATTTCAACAAATCGGTTCAACAGCTCAATTACGATGAATCGGCTCTGCTGGTCGGGCTGGTAAAAGGCGCATCCTGGTACGATCCATACCGCCATCCACAACGAGCCATCGATCGTCGTAATCAGGTATTAAAGCAGATGGCTGAGCATGGTGTATTAACCGAGCAGCAGCTCAATAAATATTTAAACCTGCCACTGAAACTGGCTGATCAGAAATTCCCCAGAACCAATAATTACCCGGCATTTATTGACCTGGTGAAACGGCAGTTGCGTAAGGACTATAACGAACAGGATTTGCAGTCCGAAGGATTGCATATTTTTACGTCCTTCGATCCCCTGGTACAGTATCAGGTGGAACAGGCCATCTCTTCATTAGTACCGGCACTGGATCGAAGCGGAATTGACACCAGTCCACTACAGGCAGCGGCCGTGGTGGCTTCTCCGGAGAATGGCGAAGTATTGTCCATAGTGGGCGACAGGAAGCCGGATTTTCCCGGTTTTAATCGGGCACTGGATGCTTCCAGGCAGGTGGGGTCTTTAATTAAACCGGCCATTTATTTATCGGCATTGCGCCACCCGGACCATTACCATCTGGCAACCCTGCTGGATGACAGCCCGCTCAGGCTTAAGTTACAGGGTGGTAAAATATGGGAGCCGCAAAATTACGATCATGAATTTAAAGGCTCCATTCCCCTGTTTATGTCGCTGATACAGTCCAGAAATGTACCGACAGTGCGGCTGGGTCTTGATGTGGGTCTGGCGGATATCGTGGATACTCTGAAAGACCTGGGGGTGGAACGAGAGGTCCCTCCTTATCCCTCGATCACTCTGGGTGCCTTTAATCTGACCCCCTTTGAAGTGGCCGAAATGTACCAGACTCTGGCGGCCAAAGGTTTCCACATACCTTTGCGGGCGATTCGTGAGGTGACGACGCTCAATGGCCAGCCTCTACAACGCTACCCATTGAAGCTGGAACAGACCCTGGATGCCGATGTGGTTTTTCTATTAAATCACTTACTGCATCAGGTAACTCAGGCGGGCACAGCCCAGTTTTTATCCAGTGCATCGGTTAAACTGGCCGGTAAGACCGGCACCTCGGATGACCTGAAAGACAGCTGGTTTGCCGGTTTTTCCGATGATCGATTAGCCGTGGTCTGGCTGGGTCATGATGATAATCATTCCACGGGTCTCACGGGTTCAACTGGCGCGTTGAGGGTATGGAGTCGATTTTTCAGGCAGATTCCGGCACAGGATTTACAAATGCAGACACCGGAGACCGTTGAGTATCGATGGATTGATCCACAATCCGGCGGTATTACTGAAAAAGGCTGCAAAGATGCGGTAGAATTGCCGTTTTTGAAGGGCTCCGGCCCAACCCAGAGGGCTGAATGCAAATCAAAATCAACACTGGACTGGTTGAAAGAAATATTCGATTAGGATTCATCTCGCTGCTGCTACTGGCCCTGGTTTCCTGTAGTTCTGTAAGTGAGCAAACCCGTTGGGACCCACTGCTCGAACAGACCCCGGCGGACACAACAGGACTGGACCGCACACTCGGCCAACTGTCTCCGGCCGTACAGCGTTTAATTCAACAGGCCGATCTGGCAATTGCCAATAACGACTGGGTGAACGCCATCTCCACCCTTGAACGGGCACTTAGAATTAACCCTAAACAGGCCGAGACCTGGAGCCGATTATCAGTGGCCAATTTTGGCAAACAACAATACCAGCAGGCTATCCAGATGGCTCGTCGCTCCAATAGTCATATCCTTAACAATAATGAACTCAAGGCCTATAACTGGTTAATGATTTCACGGGCCTATGAGCAACTGGGTGACATGGAGCAGTCCCGGCAGGCCGTACTCACCAGTCAGCAACTGAAACAGGGTGCCCGTTAATGAAATCGGCAGCAGAGTTACTGGGTGAGAATGGGCCGTTCGGTAAAACCATAGAGGGTTTTGTGCCTCGGGCCGGTCAGCAGGCCCTGAGTCAGGCCATAGAACAGGTGATTGAAAATAATAAAACGCTGGTGGCCGAAGCGGGTACCGGCATAGGTAAAACCTTTGCCTACCTGATTCCAGCCCTGTTATCTGGCAAAAAAACCATTATTTCCACTGGCACACGGCATTTACAGGATCAGCTGTTTCATCGGGATTTACCCGTGGTTAAACAGTCACTGGGCATAGATGTGTCCACTTCGTTGCTCAAGGGTCGCTCTAATTACCTGTGCCTGCATCGTATGAAGCTGGCCCATGAACAGGGCTATCTCACCCGTGAAACCCAGGACCATTTGCAGCGCATCAAGTCATGGTCCAAATCCACCCGCAGTGGTGATGTGGCTGAAATGTCCGAAATTACCGAGGATGCGAGAATATGGCCACTGGTCACCTCCACGGTGGACAACTGCCTGGGCTCGGACTGCCCGGACTGGAGCGATTGCCATGTTGCCAAAGCCCGGCGTGCCGCACAGGAATCCGACCTGGTGGTGGTCAATCATCATCTGTTGCTGGCGGATATGGCCATTAAGGAAGAAGGCTTTGGCGAACTACTGCCCAGTGCCGAGACCTTTATTATCGATGAAGCTCATCAGCTGCCGGAAGTGGCGTCACGATTTTTTGGCAAAGGTATCAGCAGTCGACAGCTCAGTGGTCTGATCAGTGATGCGGTGGCGGAACAGGTTCAGGATGCGCCGGATATGCCTGGCATTCGAGACGCCGCCGATCAGCTTAAAAAAGCCATGCAGGATTTCCGGCTGGCCCTGGGTGCGAATAACCAGCGAGACGCCTGGAATAAAATCATCAACAAACCGGCCCTGGTTAAAGCCAGCAACGAATTAAAAAATGCACTCGATGAACTGGCTGAACAACTGGAAATTGCCGCCGAACGCAGTAAGGGACTGGAGCAATGTTATGCTCGCTGCACGCAGCTGAGTCAGATGCTCGCAACTTACGGCAAGCCATCACTGGATGCTGATGATCCTAACCAGTCACCCAGCATCTACTGGTATGAAACCTTCAGTCAGGGTTTTGTGTTGCATATTACACCGCTGGATATTGCCGGCACTTTTCGCAGTCATCAACTGTCGTTGAAAGGCAGCTGGATATTCACTTCCGCGACCCTGCAGGTGGGAGATGATTTCGGACATTTTGCCAAACGACTGGGCCTGGTGGACTATGAACAGGGTAACTGGAACAGCCCGTTCAATTATCAGACGCAAAGTATGCTCTATGCGCCGAAAAACTTACCGGAACCGTCCAGTTCTAATTACACTCAGGAATTATTGAAGCAGGCCATACCCGTGTTAAAAGCCAGTGGCGGACGGGCTTTTGTACTGTTTACCAGTTACCGGGCGCTGAATGAGGCGGTACCGATCCTGGAGGCTGCACTGGAGTACCCATTACTGGTGCAGGGCTCCCTGCCCAAGCATCTGTTATTACAGAAATTCAAACAGCTGGGCAATGCGGTATTACTGGGGACCGGCAGCTTCTGGGAAGGGGTAGATGTACGGGGTGAGGCTCTGTCCTGTGTCATTATCGATAAACTGCCCTTTGCCTCTCCCGGTGATCCGGTCATGCAGGCCAGACTGGATGCTATTCGAAGTGCTGGTGGCCAGCCGTTTATGGATTATCAATTGCCTCAGGCCGTTATTGCGCTAAAACAGGGGGCCGGCCGACTGATTCGGGATATGTCCGATTATGGTGTGCTCATGCTGGGTGATCCCAGGTTACTGAGTAAATCTTATGGTCGCCTGTTTCTAAACAGTTTACCGGCCATGCCGAGAACTCAGGAACTGGACGATGTTAGTCAGTTCTATAACAGGCAAACAACAAAGCGTAGTCATGAAACTGCTTGCACTTGATACAGCCACAGAAGCCTGTTCAGCGGCCCTTTATATCGATGGTGATATCAGCCAGAACTATCAACTGGCTCCCCGGGAACATACCCGATTGATACTGGGTATGATCGAAGATTTACTGAATGATGCAGGTATTACAGTTAAACAGCTGGATGCTCTGGCCTTTGGTCGCGGCCCGGGCTCGTTCACCGGCGTGAGAATTGCCACGGGAGCCGTGCAGGGCATGGCCTATGGTGCCGATTTACCGGTAGTGCCAGTATCTACCCTGGCGGCCATAGCCCAGTCGGTTCACGATAATCACCAGGCCGAATTTGTGTTAACGGCCATCGATGCCCGGATGGAGGCGGTGTACTGGGCGGAGTATCTGGCTGATCAGGGTTTGATGAAACTGAGTGGTGAAGAAATGGTTGTTTCGCCCGAACAGGTGCCTTTGCCCGCTCAGCAAGTATGGGTCGGTGCAGGTTCCGGCTGGGCGGCTTATGAGCCGCAACTTTTAACACGCCTTCAGCAGCCAATGCAGGTGATATATTCCGATGTTTACCCACAGTCTGCCAGTATTGTTAAACTTGCGGCCCATGATTTTGCCAATGGGAACTTTGTTGAGGCAGCCAGAGCGGTGCCTGTGTATTTACGTAATAATGTGGCGAAGAAAACATCGGAGCGGTGAACTTAATCGCCACTTGGGTTAGTCCCTGTCATGTTGTAATATAGCGCGCTTAATTTGGCAGGAACACCAACCCATTCATGTTTGAAATCAACCCGATCATCAATCACATCAATGACCTCAATGAGCGCAGTCTGTCGCTTAGGGGGTATCTTTGACTTCGATAGCAAGAAAGAAGAACTTGACGAAGTCAGTCGTGAACTAGAACAGCCCAATGTATGGAATGATCCGGAACGCGCCCAGAAACTGGGGCAGGACCGTGCCAGGCTGGAAGCCATAGTTAAAACCCTGGAAACACTGGGCAATGCCCTGTCCGATGCAAAAGAACTGCTGGACATGGCCGTTGAAGATAATGACGAAGACAGTGTGAATGCGGTCATCGCCGATCTTGATGTTATGGAAAAGCAGGTGTCCGACCTGGAATTTCGACGAATGTTTTCCGGCGAAATGGACCCCAATAATGCCTTTCTCGATGTTCAGTCCGGCTCCGGGGGAACCGAAGCCCAGGACTGGGCTGAAATGTTATTACGTATGTATTTGCGCTGGGGCGAAGCCCATGGGTTTAAAACCGAACTGATCGAGGCCTCTGCGGGTGATGTGGCGGGTATTAAAAGTGCCACCATTCGTTTTGAAGGCGAATACGCCTATGGCTGGTTAAGAACCGAATCCGGTGTACACCGCCTGGTTCGTAAATCGCCGTTCGATTCCGGTAATCGTCGCCATACATCTTTTGCTGCGGTGTTTGTGTCGCCGGAAGTGGATGATGATATCGACATCGAAATTAATCCGGCGGATTTACGCATCGATGTTTATCGTGCCAGTGGTGCCGGTGGCCAGCACGTAAACAAAACCGAATCGGCGGTGCGTATCACCCATGCACCGAGTGGCATCGTGGTACAGTGTCAGAGTGATCGCTCCCAGCACAAAAACAAAGCAACGGCCATGAAGCAACTGAAAGCCAAACTCTATGAACTGGAACTGCAAAAACGCAGCGGCGAACAGCAGGCTCTGGAAGACACCAAATCCGACATTGGCTGGGGCAGCCAGATACGCTCCTATGTGCTGGATGCTTCGCGCATTAAAGATTTGCGCACTAATGTAGAAACCGGCAATACCCAGGCCGTGCTCGATGGTGGCCTGGATATGTTTATCGAAGCCAGTTTGAAAAGTGGCCTGTAATGTTGAATTAAACTATGGATATTAATTTAAGGGTACTCTAATTAATTCGGAAAATGTCATCCCGAACGAAGTGGTGGGATCTTATAGCCATCAAGACATAAATCTTTCAAGTAAAAGATTTCTCCCTTCAGTCGAAATGACAAACTAAGAGCAAGTCTTAAATTTTTATTCATCTTATATAAACTGAAAGTAAAAACCTATGACCAATAAAGACCAGAATACTGAAGAGCAACAGGACGAAAACAAACTGATTGCCCAACGCCGTGAAAAATTAACGGCCATGCGTGAACTCGGTAATGCCTTCCCCAATGATTTTCGTCGTGACTCTCTGGCCGCTGAAATCCATGCTGAATATGGACATCATTCGGCAGAAGAGCTGGAACAGATGCAGGTGCGTGTAAAAGTGGCTGGACGTATGATGGCGAAACGCATCATGGGCAAAGCCAGTTTCACACAGTTACAGGATATGTCCGGTCGCATCCAGTTGTTCCTGCAACGGGATAATCTGCCTGAAGGCGTTTATAACGAAGGCTTCAAAAAGTGGGATGTGGGAGACATCATCGGTGCCGAAGGCGTGGTGTTCAAAACCAAAACCGGTGAGCTGTCTATCAAAGCAGATGTCATACTGATACTTACTAAATCATTGCGACCACTGCCTGAGAAATGGCACGGTTTGTCCGATCAGGAAACCCGTTATCGTCAACGTTACGTCGATCTGGTCATGAACCAGGAAGTTAAGGAAACATTTATAAAGCGTTCAAAAATTATTTCCTACATTCGTAATTTTTTCGAGCAACGTGGTTTTCTGGATGTCGAAACACCCATGTTGCAGGGCATACCCGGTGGTGCCACTGCACGACCTTTCATTACCCATCATCATGCCCTGGATATGCCCATGTTCATGCGCATCGCACCTGAGCTTTATTTAAAACGACTGGTGGTGGGTGGTTTCGAAAAAGTGTTCGAGATCAACCGTAACTTCCGTAACGAAGGTGTATCTACCCGGCACAATCCTGAATTCACCATGCTCGAGTTCTACCAGTCCTATGCCGATTACAATGATCTCATGGACATTACCGAAGACCTGTTGCGCGGACTTGCGAAGGATGTGATTGGCACAACGGATATAGAATACCAGGGTGAAGTTTATGATTTTGCCAAACCCTTTACCCGCATAAGCGTGTTCGATTCGATTCTTCATTTTAATCCAGACATCAAAGCTGACGAGCTGGCCGATCTGGAGGGTGCCATAAAAATTGCAAAAAATCTGGGTATACCCCTGAAAGATTCTTACGGATTAGGTAAGGTGCAAATCGAAATATTTGAAAAAACCGTTGAGCATCGTTTAATGAATCCCACCTTCATTACTGAATACCCAACCGAAGTGTCACCTCTGGCAAGACGCAATGATAAAAATCATTTCGTCACCGATCGTTTCGAATTTTTCGTTGGTGGTCGAGAGTTAGCCAACGGTTTCTCCGAGCTCAACGACGCCGAAGACCAGGCCGAACGATTCATGCAGCAGGTCGCCGAGAAAGACGCCGGTGATGACGAAGCCATGCACTATGATGCGGATTATATTCGAGCTCTGGAACATGGTTTACCACCAACAGCAGGAGAGGGCATAGGCATAGACCGGCTGGTGATGTTGTTAACTAACTCACCTTCGATACGGGATGTTATATTGTTCCCTCATATGCGGGCTGAGGTTTAGGTTTATTTAGGTATGGATTGATTATTAAAGCCAACATTTTGTTGGCTTTTTTATGAGC
>CBDULX010000025.1:0-21658 GCA_965368175.1 uncultured Gammaproteobacteria bacterium
TATCTTCATTTAGCTGGTATTTTAATATACAGTTGCACTCTCGACATACGATACTGGAACCTGATGAACGAACCCACCACTCTGGCCGATCAAATTGGTTATGACAAAATCCAGCACATTGTTCATAGTTTTTATCAGCAAGCCAGGAAACATCCGGAACTTGGAAAATTTTTCAGTCATTTCGATGATTTCAAGACCCATGAACAGCGTCTGAGCGATTTCTGGTGGCAGGCACTTGGGGGCAAACTGGAACAGCCTGGCCAGTTCGATATGATTGGCAAACATTTCCCAATGGGTATACAGGCTTCCGATCTGGAAGTATGGCTGGTGCTGTTTGGGCGGATACTGGGGGAAAACCTGGAAACTAGTCTGGCAAAAGCCTGGATGAGCAAGGCACTGAATATCGCCGCACGGTTGAAGCAAATTGTAATTGACCACCAGCCACTGGGGCCAGAGTTCAGTAATAAATCCTAGGGGCATACAGATAAACTATTGATTCATACATGATTAATGAACCGACAAGTTTTTTCTATGGAGCAGTTTATACACATCCCGGGAAAAACCCCCGGTCTAACTGACCAAAAAACAACCACTTCCACAAACAAATCCATAAGTGATTGTATTTATTATATTTTTTATCTGAGTGTTTTTTAACCAATCTAACAGAAAAGCCTGAATTCCAAGCTAAATTGAGGAATTCTCAATCTTAGTCCACAGAGTTATCCACAGCTTGTGTGGGTAAATCATTTTTTCTTATTATTTTTAATAACTTATTCATTTTATATAAATAAAACTTTAATAAAACCATCTAAATTCACCAGCAATCCGACTATCAAATCCTCTACTCTTTGGCAATAGCCGAGCAAAATATATTACTTATACACATGGCTGATAAATTCCTGAAAATAAACCAGAAAAAACTAAAAAAACCAACCCAACGGCTATTGACTTTGCTAACTAATTGAAAAACATACAAAAACAATAATGTTCATTTTTTAACCAATTTAAGCCGAGAGCGGTATTTTTGCTGTATCCACCCATATTCAGACAAGCTATCCACAAAGTTATCCACAGCTTCTGTGGAAAACTATTTATCCACAGTACAGCCAGATAATTTGAGTTTTTTTCAAACATCACTGGCACAATACGCCCATGTCTGAAAACCCAGTTTTAAAAGTTGCCGTACCCATACCGTTGTTTGGGCTGTTCGATTACCTTGCCCCCACAGGGTCGAACATCACCACTGGCTGTCGAGTCAGGATCCCCTTTGGTCGCCATTCAAAAATCGGTATTGTTATGGAACAGCACAGCCATAGCGAGCTACCAACTCAGAAACTCAAAACCGTTAAAGACATCATCGATGATCAGCCCATCCTGCCTCCGGATTTATTAAAGCTATTAAAATGGGCTGCCGATTATTATCAATACCCACTCGGTGAAGTGATCAGCAGTGCTTTGCCTGGACTGCTGAGGGAAGGTAAGGCCATCAATACTGAAGGCGAAACACAGTGGCAGCTCACTGAGGCTGGACGACAGACGGAACCGGACAGCATAACTCGTGCACCCAAACAGGCTGGTTTATTAAAACTGATACAGCAGTCCGGGGATCAGATTCGAGCTGAAGATCTCAATCGAGTGATGGATAACTGGCGACCGGCGATACAGGCACTGGAAAAAAAACAACTGGTGCAACAGCAGCAACGTCCCTGTCTGGAAACCTCCTGCGGTCAACCTCAGCCCGCACCTGAACTTAACGAAGAGCAGCAACAGGCGGTAGATGCGGTTTCCGCCAGGTTTAACCAGTTCCAGTCTTTTCTGTTGCAGGGCGTAACAGGTAGTGGCAAAACCGAAGTCTATCTGGCGCTGGTGGAACAGATGATACTGCGCCATCAGCAGGTTTTGATTCTGGTGCCGGAAATCAGCCTTACCCCACAACTAACCCATCGTTTCCAGCAACGACTGTCTGTGCCGGTGGCCGCCCTGCATTCCGGACTTAATGACCGACAACGCCTGTGCGCCTGGGGTATGGCTGCACAAAATAAGGCCCCTGTAGTCATAGGTACCCGCTCCGCACTGTTTACCCCTATGCCAGAGCTGGGACTGATCATTATTGACGAAGAGCACGATAATTCGTTAAAACAAACGGAAGGTTTTCGTTACCACGCCCGCGATCTGGCCATGGTTCGCGCCAGAAATCGTAATATTCCTGTCTTGCTCGGCTCAGCGACGCCGTCACTGGAAAGCCTTAATAATGTCGACAAGGGTAATTACCAGCTGCTCGAATTGAATCATCGGGCTGTGGCTGATAAACCTCCTGCAATTCATTTACTGGATGTTCGCCGTCGTCCCATGACCGATGGCCTGTCGGATATCATGCTGGAACATATCCAGAAACATCTGCAGCAACAGGGCCAGGTGCTGCTGTTCCTCAATCGTCGCGGATATGCGCCGCTATTGATGTGCCACGAATGTGGCTGGAACACCGAATGCCCTCGTTGTGACGCACACATGACTCTGCATCAGCATAGTCGTCGCCTGCAATGTCATCACTGTGGCCATGAACGAGCAGCGCCCACAACCTGTCCGCAATGTGGCTGCGAAGAGCTGTATATTCCAGGGGCTGGAACAGAACGCATTGAACAGGCGCTGCAACAACATTTTCCGGACATAGAAATTAGCCGCATCGATCGAGACACCACCCGCCGTAAAGGTAGCCTGGACCAGAAACTGCAACAGGCCCGAAGTGGCCAGTCGAGGATCCTGATCGGTACCCAGATGCTGGCCAAGGGCCATGATTTCCCCAATGTCACCCTGGTAGGCATTCTGGACACAGATCAGGGACTGTTTAGCAGTGACTTCCGCGGTACCGAACAGATGGCCCAGCTCATCATCCAGGTAGCCGGTCGCGCCGGACGAGCCGAAAAGCCAGGCGAAGTACTGATTCAAACCCACCACCCCGAACACCCCTTATTACATCAGTTACTGGTAGAAGGTTATCGCGGCTTTGCCAGAGCAGCCCTCGATGAACGTCAGATGGCAGGCTTCCCCCCCTATTCGCATATGACGGTATTAAGGGCAGAAGCCAGCCATAAACAGACCAGTTTTGACTTTCTTAAAGACGCTTATGCCATGGGGCAATCGCTACAGCACGAGGGAATTGACTGGTTTGGCCCCTTACCGGCTCCCATGGAAAAACGGGCCGGTCGCTACCGCGCACAGCTTATTCTGCAATCTGGACAGCGAGGTCAGCTGCAACAACTGTTAAGGCACTGGGTCTTAAAACTGCCCCAGCTTAAATCCGCCAGCCGAGTCCGCTGGTCGGTGGATGTAGATCCGCAGGATATGTATTAACACCGTTATTGGTTAGTCGTTAATGGTTGGTGGTTACAAGCAAACAATCAACCTTTAACCATCAACGATTAACCAACGTCCTTTCACCTTTCCCCCACAAAGGGTAAAATTCGGCAGACTCAAAACCGGCCAGGCTTTTTCCACTTGAAACACGCTATTAAAACTTTACTTACCCAGGCGATCGGCAAGCTCAAATCTGCTGATCAACTGCCGGCTGACATTGATGCCAATATTCTGATCACCCGCACCAGGGACCAGTCCCACGGTGACTTTGCCTGTAATATTGCGCTGATGCTGGCCAAATCGGCTGGAAAAAATCCCCGTGAACTGGCCCAGTTGCTGGTGGATGCCCTGCCACAGAATCAGCAGATCGAGAAGATTGAAATTGCCGGACCCGGTTTTATCAATTTTTTCCTCAGTCAGGACACCAGCTTAATGGTGATAGACGACATCCTGCAGCAGGGCAACACCTATGGCCTGAGCAATATCGGTGGCGGTCGTAAGGTTCAACTGGAATTCGTCTCCGCCAACCCCACTGGACCTTTGCACGTAGGTCATGGACGTGGTGCGGCTTATGGCGCCACCGTGGCCGATCTTCTGGAAGCCATCGGTTTCAATGTACACCGAGAGTATTATGTCAATGATGGCGGCCGTCAGATGGACATACTCGCTACCAGTGTCTGGCTGCGTTATCTACAACATGCCGATATTGATGTCCCTTTCCCTAGCAATGGCTATCAGGGTAAATATGTCATCGACATTGCCCAAGACCTGTTCAGCCAGCATGACAAAAACCTGGTACATCCTGTGGCCGCAGTAATGGAAGGCATCACTGCCGATGAGCCGGACGGCGGCGACAAGGAACAGCACATAGATGCCCTGATTCAGCGTTGCAAAACCCTGCTGGGTGATGACTCCTATTTGCAGGTGTTCGACCTCGGCCTGAATACTATCCTGGATGACATCCGTGAAGACCTGCAGGAATTCGGAGTAGTCTACGATGAATGGTATTCCGAGCGCAGTCTGGGCCATAGAGGACTGGTCAAACAGGCCATTGATCGTCTGGAAAAAGCGGGTTACCTGTACCAGAAAAACGGCGCACTGTGGTTCAAATCCACCGACTTCGGTGATGAAAAAGACCGGGTAGTCGTTCGTGACAATGGCCAGACTACCTATTTTGCATCCGACATTGCCTACCACATGGACAAGATGGAACGGGGCTTCGATCGCGTCATCGACGTCTGGGGTGCCGACCACCACGGCTATGTGCCCAGGGTAAAAGCTGCTTTAAGAGCCCTGGGAGATGATGCCGACAAACTGGATGTATTACTGGTGCAGTTCGCCGTGCTCTACCGTGGTGGCGTAAAAGTCCAGATGTCGACCCGGTCCGGCT
The DNA here is from genome assembly GCA_965368175.1 of uncultured Gammaproteobacteria bacterium. GTDB lineage: Bacteria > Pseudomonadota > Gammaproteobacteria > SZUA-229 > SZUA-229 > CBDULX01. Next base: position 4,745 of record CBDULX010000025.1, read on the forward strand.
CTTTTGTCACCCTGCGCGAACTGCGCGAAGAAGTGGGCGCCGATGCAGCGCGCTTCTTCTACGTCATGCGTAAATGCGAACAACACCTGGACTTTGACCTGGATCTCGCCAAATCTCAGAGCAGCGATAACCCTGTTTATTACATCCAGTATGCCCATGCACGTATTTGCAGTGTTTTCAGGCAGCTGGCTGAAAAGAACCTGAGTCACGATGTGGAATCCGGCAAACAAAGTCTGGGGCGGCTCACGGAAAGCCATGAAGTCCAGCTCATTAACAGCCTGGCCAAATACCCGGAAGTAGTAGAAAAAGCGGCGCTCAGCGAAGAGCCACACCAGCTGGCGCACTTCCTTCGTGAACTGGCAAATGAGCTGCACACCTATTACAATGCCCATCAATTTATTGTTGATGATGAAGCCATCCGTAATGCTCGACTTATTTTGATTCAGGCAACCCGGCAGGTGTTACACAATGGCCTTAAGCTGCTGGGCGTAAGCTCACCCGAAACTATGTAAGGTTATATGCGGGATGGCACGAGCTGGAAACGATTTAAAGGGACGAGCGACTATGTCCAGTAAAAAAAACCTGCCCGGATTTGTCTGGCTCATGGCCGGGCTGGGTATAGGCCTGTTTGTAGCTTTTCTGGTATACCTGAAAAAACAGCCCGCAGAACAGATTACTTTTACTGAAGCCGTGGTACAGGAACTGGAAAAAGTCCGCCAGCAACAAACTGATCATGAGTCGGAAAGCCCTAAAAAAACAAGCAGTAAACCACCTAAATTTGATTTCTATACAATACTACCGGAACTGGAAGTGTTTATTCCGGAATCGGAGATCAACACAAAAAATGCTGATTCAACCAGCCAACAGGCCCGCAACCCTGAACATGTTAATAACAAGCGTTACCAGTTACAGGCTGGCTCTTTCAGGAATCAGCAAGATGCCGAACGACTCAAAGCCAGTCTTGCATTACTCGGGGTGATGTCTGCGATACAGACAGTCACCATCAACAATGATACCTGGCACCGGGTTCGAGTGGGGCCGTTCAGTAACAGAGCATTACTGCGCGATACATTAGAAACATTAAAACAAAATGATATCCATGCTATGACTATGGAGCTGAAAGATTAGGGTCATTAATCTTCAGGTCGCCTCTATTGCCTACTCCCTGAAATCATAATTCCAGTTTTGGCTAAAAAGCTAAACCGGATTCAGGATTTCCTGTGCTTAGCCAAAAATAGTCCCTACAGGGTCATTAGCTGTACTTTTTTAAATTTAACTCAGGGCCACTTTTAGGGCTGGAACGGAGCAATACATGTCGCAGTTGTTTTCGGACATTTGGATGAAGCATTATCAGAACGAATGGAACAAGGATACTGAACTCACAAAATCACTGGAAAAAATTAATTTCAATTCAAACATTGGCTATGGGTTTCCTGATGAAATAGTTCCCAGAGGCCTGATCATAGTGAAGCAGGGCCAGGTTGTCGATGCTGGCCCCTACCAGGGCCAGCCCATGAACTGGGATTTAAGGGCCAAAGAAAAGCACTGGCTGGAATGGCTAAATCGAGAAGTTGGTGCAACTGGATTTGGTCTGGCTTATAGTACTGGTAAACTAAAATTCATAGTAGGCGATTATAAAAGCATGATAAAAATGCCTGACATGGCCAGGTCTTTCATTAAAAGTTTTTCAGCTATGGGACGCGCCTGTGCTTTCTGGCAACGCTAGCCTCTAGCCGATACAAGGGACATACTTTTGCCGGGTAAACTGGAAAATCACATACAGCATTTACTAAATACGCTCTGCAACCGTGAATCGGCTGAGCCTATGAACAGCCGCTGGGAGCAGGTATTAAGTACATTTTATAATTTCTCCAGACTTGAAAAACTTAGCGATGATATCGAGCACTGCCAGTTATTAAAAGACGGCCTGCAGATGCAGATACCGGCACCCGAACAGGGCAGCCATTATCTGTTACATGCGCCTGATAGCAAGCAGGCTTTCAGCCAGAAAGACATCCAGCTAATGTCTTCTCTACTTAAGGTCAGCCGTCAATTCATCAGCATTCAACAGGCACTGGACCAGGGTGCAGAAGCCGAGCGTCATCGCATTGCCCGTGACCTGCACGATGACGTTGCTGCCCGTCTGCTCACCCTGATTCATAAACTGGATGATCAGGACTGCATTGAACTGGCCCGCAGCACCCTCAAGTCCCTGCGTAATTCCATATATACTCTGGATAGCCGTTCCACCACATCTATCAGCCATGCCCTCACCGACATCCGCGCCGAAATCCAGGAACGATTCAATAGCGTGGGCATATTCATCGACTGGCATCAACAGGATTCATTTGCTGGCCTTGTGTTTACCCCCAGGCAGCACATCAATTTGCAACGTATTTTCCACGAAATCACCACTAATATTATTCGCCATGCCCATGCTGATTTTATACAGGTGGATATCACCCAGACTGGCAGCCATATATTTATCATTGCCTGTGACAACGGCCAGGGTTTTGATATAAAGGAATGTGTCCCGGGAAAAGGCATTAACAATATACAAACACGCATTAAAGAATTAAATGGTACAGTTGAATGGAAACCAGCACCTGAATCCGAACATTGCAAAACCAGGGGCTGTTGCATTGATATTCGTTTTCCACTAACTATCACGGCAGAGTAAATTATGTCTATGCAAACGGTGCTTGTGCTCGAAGATCACCCGGAAACACGACAATGGCTCTTACAAATCATTGAACAGGCGTTCAAGCAGACCACTATATTTGAAGCCTCCTCCCTGGCCCAGGCCCGAAAACTACTGCAACAACACCAATTCGACCTGGCCCTGATCGACCTCAATCTTCCCGATGGCAATGGTGTTGAAATTATTCGCGAAATAAGCCACCACAATCCTGAAACTTATTGTGTGGTTGCCACCATATTTGACGATGACGATTACCTGTTCCCTGCCCTGGAAGCGGGAGCCCAGGGGTATTTATTAAAAGAACAGACCACAGATGAATTTATTCTAAGTCTACAGGGAATCATTAAAGGCGAGCCACCCATTTCACCCACGATTGCCCGTAAGATGATCAACCATTTTCACAGCAACCAGAGTAAATCAGACAAGCCAGAACTATCCGACCGGGAAAAAGAAATTTTAAGCGCAATTGCCAAGGGTCTGAGCCGAAATGAGGCCGCCGAAATTCTGGGTATTACCGGTAACACAGTCGCCACTCATTTAAAAAGCATTTATGGAAAACTCAATGTCTCCAATCGTGCACAAGCCACGCTGGAAGCTCTGCGACTAGGGCTGGTTAAGCCCTGAAGGGCAAACGTATAGTTATAAGTCGTAAGTCGTAAGTCGTAAGTAAAAAACCAGGATCAGTGACTGGCCACAGTAAAGCACTGTTTATATTCAGGCTTTTACTTGCAACTTACGACTTATAACTTGTAACTTTCTTACGCCATCGCATAATACTTCGCTCCAGTCGTTTATTGAGTTTCCATGCCCAGTTCAGCCAAAAAAACCAGCCTGCAACAATGCCGTGATCTTCTGGATCGATGCTGGTTACTCGACCGACAGAAATTTGTCCGCCAGATTCAGAAACATACAACACAGAAATCCCCGAAACAGAGTGTCGATAATTTATTAAAGGCCATGCACACCTCGATCGAACGGGTAGAACAGCGCATCAAAAATTACCCGTTGCTGCAATTCCCTGAGGACCTACCGGTCAGTCAGAAAAAAGATGAAATACGGGAAGCGATCGACAATCATCAGGTCATTATCCTGTGTGGTGAGACCGGCTCTGGTAAAACGACACAGTTGCCCAAAATATGCCTGCAACGGGGTTCTGGTAGTCGAGGTTTGATGTGCCATACACAGCCTCGACGTCTGGCCGCCCGAGCTGTAGCCAGCCGAATTGCCGAGGAACTGAATACAGAACTGGGTGCCCAGGTCGGCTATAAGGTCCGTTTCACTGACCAGGTGAGCGAGCAAAGCTATATCAAACTGGTTACTGATGGCATACTGCTGGCGGAAATCCACCATGACCCTTATCTCAGTCAATATGACACCATTATCGTGGATGAGGCACATGAACGTAGTCTTAATATCGACTTTCTACTGGGCTACCTGAAACGCCTGTTACCGAAACGGCCCGACCTGAAACTGATTATCACCTCGGCCACCATCGATCCGGAACGGTTTTCCAGTCATTTCAACAAGGCACCGATTATTATGGTGTCAGGGCGTACTTATCCGGTGGAAGTCCGCTATCACCCCTTACATGGTGACGACGAAGACGAACGTCAGAAAGATCTCGTACAGGGTATTTCCGATGCGATCGATGAACTCTCACGCCTCGATCGCAGGGACATACTGGTGTTCCTGAGTGGCGAACGAGATATTCGTGAAGCGACCCAGTTCCTTCAAAAGCGGCAGTTACCGAACACCGAAATACTGCCCCTGCTGGCACGATTATCGGCCGCAGAACAGAACCGGATATTTCATACCTCATCGAAACGACGGATTGTGCTGTCGACCAATGTTGCCGAAACCTCTCTTACCGTGCCCGGCATCAAGTATGTAATTGATTCCGGTGTCGCCAGGATTTCCCGCTATTCCTGGCACAGCAAAATCCAGCGCCTGCCAGTAGAAAAAATATCACAGGCATCGGCCAACCAGCGCAAGGGCCGGTGTGGACGCGTCAGTGAAGGTGTTTGTATTCGCCTGTATTCAGAAGAGGACTTTGCTAATCGGCCGGAATTCACCGATCCAGAAATCCAGCGCACCAACCTGGCTTCGGTAATACTACAGATGGAAAACATGCAGCTGGGCCATGTCGAGGACTTCCCATTTATCGAACCACCAGACGGCCGCCTGGTTCGTGACGGTTATAAACTGTTATTCGAACTGGGTGCCCTCGATGATAAACAGCAGATTAGTAAACTGGGCAAACAACTGTCACGACTGCCCATCGAACCCCGCATTGGACGTATGTTACTGGAAGCAGATAAAGAGTCCTCCCTCAGCGAAGTGTTAATCATAGCTTCAGCTTTGGCGGTGCAGGATCCTCGTGAACGGCCCATGGACAAACAGCAGGCCGCGGACGAAGTGCAGAAGATATTTCAGGATAACCGATCGGATTTTCTCGGCTTTCTCAATCTCTGGCAAGTTTATCAGCGACAGAAAAAACAGCTATCCAGCAGCAAGCTTCGTAAGTGGTGTAAAGACCATTTTATTTCCTGGCTACGCATGCGCGAGTGGCTGGACACTCATCGACAGATCAAACATATGCTGAAGGACCTGCATTTACGCTTTAATAGCAGTGAAGCGAACTACGATGCTATCCACCGAGCTTTATTGAGCGGTCTACTGGGAAATCTGGGTTTCAAGGACGACAAACACCAATACCTTGGCGCACGCAACCGCAGGTTTCAGATTTTCCCCGGCTCAGCCCTGTTTAATAAAGGCCCGAAGTGGTTGATGGCTGCTGAAATTGTGGAAACATCCAGAGTCTACGCCCGCACTATCGCAAAGGTAGATCCACTGTGGGTTGAACAAAAAGCCCAGCATTTGTTAAAGCGCAGTTACACCGAGCCACACTGGGAAAAACGCAATGCCCAGGTCGCCGCCTTCGAGTGCAGCACACTTTATGGATTAATCATTCATCCTCAGCGCAAAATCAATTATGGCCCGGTTGCACCGGCAGAATCCCGTGAAATTTTTATACGTTCGGCACTGGTCAATGGTGACTTCGACTGCAGGGATAATTTCTTTCAGCATAATCAGTCACTCATCGAACAACTGCAGACACTGGAAGCTAAATCCCGTCGACAGGACATACTGGTGGATGAAGATAGTCTGTTTAACTTCTATGATCAACGCATTCCGGAAAACATTTACAGTGGCCCTCAGTTTTTTAAATGGCTAAAAACCATTGATACAGATACTCTTAAACTCACTCGCGAACAGTTGATGCAACACGATGCCAATGGCATTACCGGTGATCAGTTTCCCGATTTCCTGGAGCTCAATGGAGCCCGTTATCCACTTGAATATCACTTTGATCCCAGCCATAAACGTGATGGCATTACTCTCATTACGCCTCTGGCAGGCCTCAATCCCATCGAACCCAGCCACTGCGAATGGCTGGTACCCGGTATGTTGCATGAAAAAATGGTACAGCTGATTCGCAGTCTGCCCAAACAGCTAAGAAAAAATTTTGTTCCGGCCCCTAACTTTGCCGATATCTGCATGGAGACACTGCAACCCTCAGACCTGTCACTCACCACTGCCATGTCAAATCAGTTGAAAAAAATTACCGGCACTGAAATACCCTATGATGCCTGGCAACTCCAGACCCTGGATGACCACCTCATAATGAATATCCGTGTAATTGACAGTGAAGGCAACAGCCTGGCAGAGGGCCGTAATCTGCAGCTGCTAAAAAACCAGCTGGCAGGTATAGAACCAGAACCGATAACCGATACAACAGAGCAAAATATTGGGCAGGACGAAGTGGGCCCTGAAATACTCGATAATTTTCCAGATGAAATTAATGCTGAATCCCAGGGCATACAACTCAAACTCTACCCGGCATTGCATAAAGAAGGCAGCAAGGTTGCCCTGCGACTGTACCATGCCAGGAATGAAGCCGATCATCACCATCACACCGGACTTCGCCAGCTCTATATCAATGCCTTACCGGAACAGGTACGCCAGCTTAAATCCAGCCTGCCCGGGATACATCAACTCTGTATGCACTACACCAGTCTGGGAAAATGTGATGAACTGAAACAGGCCATACTCGATGCCACCATTGACCAGCTGTTCACCCAACATCAAGTTAACAGCACAGATGATTTTCAACGTATAAGGGATGAGGGCCGTAGCGAAATGACAAATGTAGCCAGTGACTGGTGTCAACTGCTATCCAGTATCCTCAAGGCACATCATCAAATTCGCAAACAGCTGAAAAACCCGCCCTTAAGCTGGCTGGATGCGATGAATGATATCCAGAACCAGATCAATCACCTGTTCCCGGCCAATTTCATCACCCTTACCGAACGTGAATGGCTGGAACAATACCCCCGCTATCTCAAAGGAATAGAGCTTCGGCTGAACAAAATCCAGGACAACCCGACCCGAGACCGAAAATGCCGTCTGGAATTTGAATCCCTGTGGAATGAATACGACAAACGCGCCCAACAAATTGCTAAACAGCACATCGATTCACCGCAACTCAACTATTATCGCTGGATGCTCGAGGAATACCGCATTTCTCTATTTGCACAAACACTAAAAACACTGTTTCCAGTGTCAGTGAAACGCCTCAGGCAGTACTGGTCGGATATTTCAGACGCATGAAAAAAGATGGTTTATGGTTTATGGTTTATGGTTGATGGTTGATGGTCACGGCATTTAACCATTAACGATTAACCATCAACCACTAACCATGGTTTTTATTGACCCGTTTCAAGGCGAGATTCGCTGTGCCTGCTATGCTGTAACCATTCGATGCATCTGATACCCGTATGACAAAACTTCGACTCTACTCATTTTTATCACTATTCATTATTTTCCTGCCACCAGGCCAGGCCAGTGAGGGTGAAGCCCTGTACCTGGATAATTGCGCTACCTGTCATGGCAATGATGGGCATGGCGGCGTTGGAATACCCCTTTCACTACCCTCATTCCTGGAACAGGTGTCGGATGAGTACCTGCACCTGACTATTCGAACAGGTCGCCCTGGCCGTATCATGCCGCCGTTTTATCGTCTGTCTGAGAAACAGATCAAACAGATTATTGGCCATATTCGAAGCTGGCAAAAAACGCCTGTTCCTCACTGGGATAATGTCACACTCGCCGGTAATGCAGAAAAAGGCAAACAGTTATTCAATAAACATTGTGTCAGTTGCCATGGCGAAAATGCCAGAGGAGGCAAGGGCACAGGTTTAATGTTCTCTCGCCCTCGTAACTTGCCAATCACGGCACCGGCATTGAACAACCAGGGGTTTTTAATTTCTGCCCGAGACCCGATGATTAAACACATCATAATAAATGGTCGCAAGGATACCCCCATGCCTGCCGCCAGAACTCTGGGTATCAACGAATCCTCAGTCAATGATATCGTCAGCTATCTACGTACACTGCAATTACCTGTGGTCTCAAAAAAAATCAGCCTGGATGATGAGCCTGCCAGCCTGGTTTATGATTCGCCCTATAATTTTGAGGAAACCCTGGATAGCCTTAAACGTGCCATTGTCGGCATGAACTTTGTTCACATCCGTGACCAGCCACTGGATAGTGGACTGGTAGAAGAAGGCAAGGAAAGCAAACAACACATGTTGGTGTATTTCTGTAACTTCAATTTCCTCTATGAGGCACTAAGTATTGACCCACGAGTAGGCATGTTCCTGCCCTGTCGCATCACTATTGTGGAAAATGAGGAGGGTGAAGTAAAACTCATGACCATCAATCCTAAACACCTGAGTCGGCTGTTTAATAATAATGAACTGGATGATGCCTGCAACGAAATGTATCAGGTCTACACCTCGATCCTTGAAGAAGCTACTTTATGAGATACCTCATTCATTATTTCACACTGCTCATACTGCTCTGGTTTTCATACCCGGTAATGGCGGTGGACACCGGCGAGTTAATTATGGCTCGATCCAGACAATCTTTTCCTGAAACCATGTCCACCCTGCAACAGGCCATTAAACGTCAGGGCTACACCTTATCCAGAGTTCAACGGGTCGACATTGGCCTGACCGTTCGCGGTTTTAAAACAGATAAATACCGGGTGGTTTTTTTTGGCAAGGCCGATGAAATACATCGTCTGAGTAAAGATTACCCAGAGATAATCCCATATATCCCCCTTAAAATTGCTATTTTTGCCGAGGCTGATGAAACTCTGCTAACCACATCAAACCCTATGGTTCTGGCAGATCTATTTCCACAAACCGAGTTAAAAAAAGTATTCAGCCAGTGGCATAGAGATGTAACAGACATTATAAATTTCGTGCAAAATTCAGAATGAGCACTATGCTCAAAGTACTTTGTCATTTTATATAACAGGCTCATGGTCAACGAACAACGAAGGCATTTAAGAATTGGCGTCGAAGTCGATATTGAAATGACCGTAGCGGATCACCCTGCTGTAGATGTGCATACCCGCAACATCAGCGATGGAGGCCTGTTTATAGTCATCGACAACACTCCCATGCCTCCAGTAGGAACAAGGGTGGCCGTTAAACTAAAACATTCTCTGGGCGACGGAGAAGAAGCGCCCACCAATCAGGCCCGTGTAGTACGCCATGAACCCGATGGTATTGGCCTTGAATTTATCAATCTGGAGCAGTAATACATATGGGCATCAGCTTAATCAGACCATACTAGTCTGTGTCGAATAACTCCTCACCAAAGTAGTCATTACATAAAAAACTTTACCACAGAGACCCAGAGCGCACAGAGTATTTTATTGTTAAGTACTTAGTGTCCTCTGATACTCTGCGGCAGAAATTAAATAAAAGTGTCTGGCTGATAAACCAATAGTTAATATGAAATGAAAATGAGGCAGACTCAGTTAATAGTTTTCCCGATAATACCCAAACTTAAGACTTATAACTTCAAGATCCAGGCTTCCTGGTAAAAATCAAATCCATAGACATCTGCCACTGCTGATCCGCTTCTTCTTTAACCCTGGACAATACGTCAGGACCCAGACCGGTAACACTCCAGCTACCCTCGGCCACTTCCAGCTCCTCTGTCACTGGCCTGTCAGCAATTGCAGCCTCTGCAATCTTGGTAGCTATATGCACAATAGTGGTTTCCAGTTTGAAATCTTCTTTAGCCTTATTCGGTTCAAGGTGATATTGAGTTACCTGCCGCAGGCTTTCAGGCAGGTCCAGCTTCTTCATTAATTCAGCACCCACTTCAGCATAATCAAAACCCAGTATCTCTCTTTCTGCCTGGTAAAGTTCGATCTTTTCATCTTCTGCCAGCTCAAGTGCGTCCCTGGTTTGTTCCGGTATTTGCTGGTACATCACCAGGTGGCCAATATCATGCAACAGACCGGCCACAAATGGTCGTTCGGTATCTATACCTTCACAGTAAAAAGCCAGCAAACGTGATGCGGCGGCACAATACACACTATTCATCCAGAAATCATATATGTTCAGGCTGTCATTGGTAAAACCTGAAAAGTTATTCACTACCGTGGTTGCCAGCGCCAGATCATGTACCTGCCGAGTACCCAGCATGTTTATGGCTCGTGATATGGTGTCGATTTTAGAAGCAAACCCATAAAACGGGCTGTTTACCATTTTCAGTAATCTGGTGGTCAGGCTGGGATCCTGGCTAATGACCTGTGCCACATCTGCCATAGAGGAATTAGGGGAATCAATGACACTTTTTAACCGCAGATAGGCATCCGGTAGAGAGATCAGCTTTATTGAATGATTAACCAGGTCTTTGGCGGTTTGCATTTTGGCACCTGCTACTATTTATTAGACTTAACCCTGAAATCTGCACAGATGAGAATTACGAAGTACATTCAGCCTACCCTCACATCTGAGCACCCTTTATAATAAAGTAGCAGATGGTGGCATTTCTGCCACTAACTGGACGACTTTTTGCTCAATTTCAATGCCATTTACCCGTATTCATTTACTTAATGAACCTCTGATTAAGTCTGGTTGAATTTAGGCTGCGATAAAAGTGTTTAGATTTTTCACAAAATGAGTCGGGATTTTATTCTATAGCAATGAACTTCGGGGAAAATCCGGACGCTTTTAGCCAGCATAAAACAATCATGACCTGATCAGAGGTTCCTTAAAACAGCAAACACCCGCCTTCACATCTGTATCATCATTTATTTATTCCAGTCAAACCGGCTCTGCTGCTATGGTTAATGCGCTGCTGATTATTTATTAGCCATACTCATAAAACATACTGGGGCACCCTTTGGAATCCCATAATTTTTTCTACATCTACTGATCAATAACTGACTGCCCGTATTGTTGCAGAATTGGCCACTCGCTTGTACAGCCTACCGGTAATTGGCGAATTACTGGAGGCTTTATTTCTCAATGAGTCGCTCATTCAGCGTCTGCTCATTGTTGTCTTTATGGTGCCACGTGGGGAAGTGGGCTTAATCTTTGCAGAGCTGGGCCGCACCAGTAATATTATTAATAATGGAATCTATGCCGGGCTGATAATTGTGATTGTCATTACTACCCTGCTCTCACCTTTTGCTATAAAGTGTCTGGCATCAAAACTTTATACTTGAATAAATTTTTCGCCAAATATGATTCATCTGCGCTACCTAATCATATCAATTACCTTGTTATGCTGTGATTTTGCTCATGCATACAAGCATAATTTTATAATTTCTCCTTCTTTATATATTTTTGATTATTCCGAGTATGACGCTGCGGATAATTTTCTGGATGGCGAAACCGGTGTCTTACCCGGCATTCATTTGGCATATAATTTTAATCATGAACATTTTAGTATTTTGACCCAATACAGTGAATACGGTGGTAACGTAGATTATGATGGCTATACATTGCAAACAGGAACGCCTCATCAGACGCTGACTGACACCTATCTACGTTTTTATAATATTAGCCTTTATACAGCTGAATTCGCTCATCAACCTCAGCTATTCATGAGATTTGGCTCCAGTTACTGGAATCGTAATATTTTACCCAGCGGCAATGTTAGCGGCCTACATGAAAAATACCGCTGGAATGAGATTTCTGCTGGTTTTCGTATTGGACAGTACAATAATCAATTGAACTTGTGGCTAGAGTTTTCTATTCTAAAAACTCATAGCCCAGATATGGATATATTTTTAGCTTCCGAGACATTGAATTTCCCACTAGCAACTAAAACCGGATTCAGAGCAGAAGCCGGTCGTTATTTCAAACTATCAAATAATTTCGATATTGGCCTGAGTGGTTTTATCGAACACTGGCGTTTTGGTGCCAGCGATTCACAATTCTCGGTCGATTTAGCTGACGATATATTCGAACCCGACAGCGAATCCAGACATTGGGGCTTACGACTGAATATCCGCTATCGTTATTAGAAATGCCCGCAGATGCGGGCATTTCTGTCTATGGAGCCAGGCATACTGATCAGCTGGACGGTGGCACAAAATCACCTGGAGTTTCGCTGCCTTCTTCGCTGAAGAAGTACTTATCCATCTGTTCTTCCAGGAATTTACGCGCTTTCGGCTCAATGGGCGTTAAACGGTATTCGTTGATTAACATGGTCTGGTGCTTTAACCAGGCCGCCCAGGCTTCTTTGGAAACATTGTCGAACAGTTTCTGCCCCAATTCACCAGGGTATGGTGGAAAATCCAGACCTTCGGCTTCGCGACCGAGTTTTACACATTGCACCGTACGTGCCATAACAATTCCTCACAGGTTACCGACGTTGTCCTTTACAGGATCGCCTCTAGAATATTCTTGACCGGCGCGGCCAGTCCACGCTGATCCGGTTGTGAGGTGTTATACCAGACTATGCGTTCATCTTCCATCACACTTTGCCCATGGTTTTTCACCTGCACCCGACAGGGGGTGATATCGAAGTGATAATGACTAAAACTGTGGCGGAAGGTATCAGCGTCTTCAATGCTGCCAATCCTGAGGTTTAGCTGCTGTTTGCACCAGTCGGCCACATCTGCCTCCATGTCCAGTTCTGGCAGGCTCCACAGCCCACCCCAGATACCACTGGGCGGGCGTTTTTCCAGCAATACCTGTAGCTGTGGATCGATCAGCACCAGCATTCTCGCCGCTTTCACGGGTTTAGCCTGTTTCGGTTTTGAACTGGGTAATTCGGCCACCCGATCGTCTCGCAATGCCACACAGCCGGCGGTCAGTGGGCAGTCGCCACACAGAGCTTTACTGCGCCGACAGAGGGTGGCGCCTAAATCCATCATGGCCTGAGTGTAATCGGCCAGGTCCTGTTCAGGGGTATGTGCCTCAGCATAATGCCAGAGCTTTTGCTGCACTGAGTTCTGCCCCGGCCATCCCTCCACGCCATGGAACCGAGCCAGTACCCGTTTCACATTACCATCGAGAATGGCGTATCGCTGCCCGGATGCCTGGGCCAGGATGGCACCTGCGGTGGATCGACCGATACCTGGTAAGGCCAGCACCGCTTCATAATCTTCGGGAAATACTCCGTCATGTTCGATCATGATCTGCCTGGCAGCCTTGTGTAGATTACGGGCTCGCGCGTAATAGCCCAGGCCCGACCAGTGATGCAGCACTTCATCGTCACTGGCCTCAGCCAGCGACTGGACAGTTGGAAAGCGTTGCATGAAGCGCTGAAAATAGGGAATGACAGTAGCAACCTGGGTCTGCTGTAACATGATTTCCGAGATCCACACCCGATATGCGCTGCGAGGCTGCTGCCAGGGCAGGTCCTTTCGACCGTACTGCTGATACCAGCTCAACACAGCCTGGGCAAAATCTAACTGGCTCATCGATCGAACAGCCCTTTAAGCTTATTTTTTAATTTTTCTTTGGCTTTATCTTTTTTCTCATCCAGTTTGGTGTCCACTTTCTCCTGAATTTTTTCTGTGGTTTCCTGCTTCAACAAAACTCCCACCTGCTTACCCCAGGTTTTGCTGTCCATGCTGATATCCGGTGTGGAAAAACTGCCTTTTACATCCACCGGAACCGGAATATCCAGCATTTTTTCCAGCACACTGTCACGGTGCGCCGGGTTCAGATCCACCACAGCCCGGTAATTCAGCTTTTGCCTGGGTAGATCGACTGTGCCAGCTCCGGTAACTTTTAAACGACTCGAATCCAGCAGCAGGTCTCTGTTGCTGACCACGCCATTAGTAATGGTGGCAGACGCTCGGGCCACCCTGAACGCAGTGGTCTGTTTGGGGTTATAAGTACCGCGCCATTCCGATTTAACAGGCATATTCTTCTGTTCCATATAATCCACCGCCGTCTTACGCACAAAAAATTCGGCATCCACACCCTGTAATTCAGCCTTGTCCATATTGAGGCTGAGCTTGCCATTAGACGCCGCTATCAGCGTATTTACCGAATTACCCTGTGCGTTAATGTCTGCACTCATCTGTAACGCGCCGTTCATAGTCATGGAATCATCACCCAGCAAATCTTCCAGCACTGGATTGATCACCGGGGCCGCCTGCAAATCTCTGGCTGTAAGCTGAACCCGGTACTTGGGTTTTTCTGGGCGCACATCCAGTGAGGTGGACATGGACACTGCACCCTGCAACAAATTCATTGATACAGGCAGCTTTATCTGACCATCACCGGCGGCCTTAACGGCGATACTGATATCACTCAGGCTATGCTTAAAAGCCTGCAACTGTTGCAGCGAAAACTGACCATCAGCTACCATATTTCGCAGAAACTCGGTGGGCAGATCAATCGGGACATCCTGTTCACTGGTTACTGGCACAGGAACCGGTGCAGCCACGGCTTTTTCATCCAGGGCCGGTGGCAGGTAATCATCCAGTACCAGTTTGTCCATGCTCAAACGGAATGCCAGACTGGGTTTTGCAAACTCCCTGACCTGTACTCCACCGTCAATGACCGACCGATCAATTTCAATGTGCAACTTATCCAGCTGAATAAATTGCGGGGAAGCCTTAAGCCCGGAAGACATGGCCAGGTGTTCGAGGGCTTTCGAGTTTTGCATCTCCGGTAATTCTATATCGAGCTGTTTCGTGACGGCTTTCAGATTCACCGCCAATAGCCTGATCTGACCCTGTACCAGTGGTTCGGACATCAATCCCTGAACATCAATCTGACTGTGGATTTCCAGCCCCAGAGTTTTTAAGACCAGGCGGTCCAGCCTGGCCGTTTGTTTCTCAAGATCAATGTTGGCAGTGGTACTAAGCTCCGCATTAATGGTGCCGGTGGGTATATCTTTAGCTTTCGCAACAAGCCGTAGCCGAGTCTGTCCAATGTCAAATTGCTGCTGATTAAGTCGAGCCTCCAGACTCGATTCAATGGTTAGCTGGATGTTCTGTGCTGGCAGTTCATCCGATCTGGCATTTACCGTCACAGCCAGATTTTTAAGTTCGGCCAGCATTACATCGGGCTGGAACCTGAGATCACTGCTCACGCCTAATACCACATCCAGCTGAGGCTGGTTCAGTGCGGCGTGAACAGACAGCTTCAGGGGAATAATTTCATTGATACGGATGGCACCGGTTTCCAGATTAATTTTATCCAGTCTCGCGGTGAGGCCCTGAGTGTCATCCTGCCAGACCAGGCTTGCATCACTGATCTCCACACCATTGATCTTCAGGGCCGCAAGACTCATGGCCGGCGCGGCTTCATCTGTCTGTTCCTGCTCAACGGGTTCTGCAGTTTCAGCAGCGGTTGCCTGACTCAAATCCGACCAGTTATTTCGACCATCTTTGGCCTGCTGCAGGGACAGATACAGCCCCTGCAAACGCACCTTGTCCACACTAAATTGCTGCTTTAACAATGGCATCAGTTCAACTTTAATATCCAGTGCCTGCAGTTTGGCAAATGGACTGGGGCCAAAGCCCTGTGCATTGGCCAATGTTACCTGATTGATGGACAGGCCTATCCAGGGAAATAACGTCAATTTCACATTCCCCTCTATATCAAGTTTTCGTCCGGTGGCCTTTTCAACCTGTTGGGAAATTTGCGGTTTGTATCGATTGGCATCGAAGGTATAAACAAATATGCTTAGGCCAATCAACAACAGCAGAAACAGGCCGGCCAGCACCAGAATTGTTTTTTTAATTAGCTTCATTCCTTACTCCGAACAGTTACAATAGGGCCAACATGTGACACGGGAAGCACCATGAAGATACTTGATCCATTGTTTGACGTCTATGCTCGACTAACGTCGCCACTCAGTCGTAGACAGTCTAATCCATCCTCATCACAACATCACTGGACATTCCGATTTCTATTTGTACTGATAGCGGTATTTATTGTGCTACAGATTGTCTTCGGCTTCCTGTGGAGTAGCGAGCCGGACAGTTTCGATCCGGTTGCCTATGCCAGCGAATTATCACAACAGAATAACGAAAACATGGTGACCGGTTACATCACCACCGCTACTGCCATCCGCATCGGTGAAACAATACTGGATAAACCCGGTGGCTATCTGACCAATGACAAAATGCCGCCAGGCGTGTTTATGGATAACATACCCAACTGGGAATTCGGTGCTCTGGTGCAATTACGCGACATCGCCCGTGCCCTGCGCAACGACATCAGCCGTTCACAGTCTCAGTCGGTGGAAGACCCTGACCTGATCATTGCAGAACCCCAGTTCAATTTTGATTCCAGCTCCTGGATACTGCCCGCCACCGAAGGTGAATACCGCGAGGGACTCAAGGCCCTCACAGGCTACCTGCATAGACTGGCCGATGACAATGAACAGGATGCACAGTTCTATGCCCGCGCCGATAACCTGCGCGACTGGCTGGCACTGGTAGAAAAACGTCTGGGCAGTTTATCGCAACGCCTCAGCGCCAGTGTTGGCCAGGAGCGCATTAACACTGATCTGTCTGGCGACCCGGATGCCCAACAGTCCACCCAGACCCAGAGCCTGGTGGAAGTTAAAACACCCTGGATGCAAATCGATGACGTGTTCTACGAAACCCGCGGCAGTGCCTGGGCCCTGCTGCATTTATTAAAAGCCGTGGAAGCCGATTTTCAGGAAATCCTGAGCAAAAAGAATGCGCTGATCAGCGTACGCCAGATCATCCGCGAACTGGAAGCCACTCAGGCTACAGTATGGAGCCCAATAATCCTCAACGGCGGTGGCTTTGGCTTTTTCGCCAACCATTCACTGGTAATGGCCAACTATATTTCACGGGCCAATGCCGGGGTGATCGATTTGAAAACTCTACTTTCACA
>CBDULX010000026.1:0-21301 GCA_965368175.1 uncultured Gammaproteobacteria bacterium
GTTAAAGTAAATTGACCTACATCAGTTCCTGAAACAAAATTTTTAATTATGCTCCAGCCTTACTGTATGAGCCCAACCAGACAAAGGAGAATTCAATGACCACCTTAACCAAGGGCATTAGCATGTTCCTGCTATCTGCCTTGATCATGGCGCTGCTGGTAATGATTGTTCTTGGATTCATGCTGGGCTTCACCCATCCACTGCCCTGGATACTGATCGCCGTTCTTGCCATTATTCCTTTTATACATGACAAAATTGTATCCAATCGCTTTGTTGAATGGAGCGACTCATTAAGTGTAGGTATCGAAGCCATCGATGCCGATCACAAACGGCTACTGGGCATGCTCAACCAGTTACAAACCGCGGCTCATTACCACACCGATGATGATTTGATTGAAAAAACATTGAATGAACTGGTGGAATACACCAAATATCATTTCAGTCGTGAAGAAGAAATCATGCAGGCCAATGCCTATCCTGATTTTGATGCTCATAAACAACAGCATGAAACCATGATAAAGGAGGTATCCAGGTTTATTGATGAATATCGTGTCGACAAAACCCGCACAATCGATAATGTTACTCAGTTCCTGAAATCCTGGTTAATAAATCACATAAAAGGCAGTGACCAGGACTACGCGCCATTTCTCAAACAGAAGGGCGTTAAATAATTTTCTTTTCATCTCTCCTTCACCAGCGCACCAACATATTGTTGCGCTGGTTATTTATTTACATCACCCAAGTCTTATATAACCAAACACCAATATAACAGTCTCATTTAACCACTTTGACGTACATCAAGCCAAAAATTTAATCACGATGTGATAATCCGCCGACCATCCTAAAACCCTGTGAGGGCAAAAAAAAATGAGTGGAGCATTCACTAAAACAACTGCAAGGAACATCTTCTATGGGGGAAGTATTTTCTTCATGCTTATGTTGATTGCATTAACCTTTGATACGATGGGGGCATTGCCTAAGCGTGATCATCGCGAAAATATTACACCGCAAGTTGCCTTAGGTAAGAAGGTGTGGGAAGACAATAACTGCATTGGCTGCCATACCCTGATGGGTGAAGGCGCTTACTTTGCTCCAGAACTTGGTAATGTTTATGACCGGTTTGGCAAAAGTAAGGAAGCCATTATCGGTTTTATCCAGAGTCGCCCAGTTGAAGGCATCCCCGGTCGTCGCAGTATGCCCCAGTTCAATCTGTCTCAGGAAGAACTGGAAGCGGTTGCAGATTTTCTTAAATGGACATCTGAAATTGACGATGCCAACTGGCCACCCAATATTCAAGGTTAAGACTGAGGAACAACATATATGAAATATCAATCACAATCGGTCGCAAAGCTGTATTTCATAGCAGCTATTGCACTTTTCGCTGCTCAGATTCTGTTTGGCCTTATCATGGGTCTACAGTATGTCGTGGGTGATTTCCTGTTCCCGGAAATCCCATTTAATGTTGCGCGTATGGTTCACACCAATACATTAATTGTATGGCTGTTATTCGGTTTTATGGGTGCAGCCTACTATCTGGTTCCTGAAGAAGCTGAAACTGAACTCCACAGTCCCAAACTGGCGGTAGCTCTGTTCTGGATCTTCCTCGGTGCCGCAGGTGCAACCGTAGCTGCTTATCTGTTAGTTAATTACGCCACACTGGCAGCCGCTACAGGTAATGACCTGTTACCCACTATGGGTCGAGAATTCCTGGAACAACCCACCATTACCAAGATAGGTATCGTAGTAGTGGCTCTCGGCTTCCTCTACAACATCGGCATGACGATTTTAAAAGGCCGTAAAACCAGCATCAATCTGGTTTTATTCTTAGGTCTGGTTGGTCTTGCCGTGTTCTTCCTGTTCTCTTTCTACAATCCTGAAAACCTGGTGCTGGATAAATATTTCTGGTGGTGGGTAGTTCATCTTTGGGTAGAAGGCGTATGGGAACTGATCATGGGTGCAATCCTGGCTTTTGTACTTATTAAAGTGACCGGTGTAGACCGTGAAGTCATTGAGAAATGGCTCTACATTATTATCGCCATGGCCCTGATCACCGGTATTCTGGGTACAGGACATCACTTCTACTGGATTGGTGCACCCGAATACTGGCAGACCATCGGTTCTATCTTCTCAGCACTGGAGCCTATCCCATTCTTTATGATGACCCTGTTTGCCTTTAACATGGTAAACCGTCGTCGTCGCGAGCATCCCAACAAAGCCGCTACTTTATGGGCACTGGGTACTGCAGTAATGGCGTTTCTGGGCGCAGGTGTGTGGGGCTTCCTGCATACACTGGCACCGGTTAACTACTATACTCATGGCACACAGGTTACAGCGGCACATGGTCATATGGCCTTCTACGGTGCTTATGTCATGATCGTGATCACCATCATTTCTTATTCAATGCCACTCATTCGTGGTCGTGCAGCTGCCAACAGTCCTAAAGCTCAGGTGGTTGAAATGTGGAGTTTCTGGTTAATGACTATCTCTATGGTCTTCATAACCCTGTTCCTGACTGGTGCCGGCATCCTGCAAGTCTGGCTGCAACGTTTCAGTGATTCGCCTCAGTCATTTATGGCGGTTCAGGACAATATCGCCATATTTTACTGGATGCGTGAAATAGCCGGCCTGGTGTTCCTGACTGGCTTGATCGCTTATATCACCAGTTTCTTTATAGGCGGTGAAGAAGCCGCTGTAGAAGCATCGTCATAAGCCCTAATGTCCGGACCGAAAGGTCCGGACGTTTTTTAAAAGCTGTGTGACTGGCAAGCAAACAAATATTCATCACTGTTTTTATGAAATGTTTTAATCAAGACAATTGATAAAAACAAAAAGATCATAAATGCCCAAACCCCCTGGAGACAGGCATGAAAGAATCACCGGCCGAAGTGGCAGACCTTAAAAGCGTATCAGAACTTCCCTATTATTTGCCCCACGGCAATGAAGTCGAATTATTCCAGCACGCCTATAACAATCAGTTACCATTACTAATTAAAGGCCCAACCGGTTGTGGTAAAACCCGCTTCATTACTCATATGGCGAAAAAACTGGGACGACCTCTTTACACTGTTTCCTGTCATGATGATTTAACCGCCTCAGATTTAATTGGTCGTCACCTGATTGGTGATGGCGCCACTTACTGGAATGATGGTCCCTTAACGCGTGCTGTGCGTGAAGGCGCGATCTGTTATCTGGATGAAGTGGTAGAAGCCCGCAAGGACACCACCGTAGTAATTCATCCTTTGAGCGATGATCGTCGTATATTACCCATCGAACGTACCGGCGAGCTTATCGAGGCACCCAAAGAATTTATGCTGGTGGTGTCTTACAATCCTGGTTATCAAAATTTACTCAAGGGCATGAAACCCAGCACCAAACAACGCTTTGTTGCTATGCGTTTTAATTTCCCCAAACCGGGTCATGAACAGACCATTCTCTGTGGAGAAACAGGTATTGACCCTGCCATGGCGAAACGTCTGGTGTCACTGGCTAATGCCATGCGATCACTGAAAGACCATGACCTTGAAGAAGCTGCATCCACGCGGTTACTGGTGTACACCATTCGACTGATTCAGGCCGGTTACGATCCGGTTGAAGCCTGTCGCAATGCACTGGTGGAACCTTTAACCGATGACATTGAAACCATTAACGCTCTGATGGAGGTGGTCTATGCCACCTTTGGATACGACTGATAACCCGAACGCCATTAAACTGGCTACTCAGGCAGAAGCCCTGTATCTGGCGAATCTTTTGCTACTGCCAGGTATTGCCTTTATTTTTTTGATTCTGCTGTATGTCCGACATGCTGCACACGGGCCGCCACTGGTTCGCTGCCATCTTAAACAAACGATGAATGCGAGTATCTGGGCAGGCATTTTACTCGTCATTATTAACGGCCTGATTCTTATACTGGGCAGTTATTCAGAACCCTGGACCTGGGTGGTTTTAATCATATATTTCACCAGCATTCACGCCACACTGGTATTACTGGGCGTAGTAGGTCTATCGAAAGCCATGGCCGGCAGGCACTATCATTATCCGATCATTGGCAATCGGTGCGCCGAACAATGAACTATTACCATCTTATAGCAACCTAAACACTATGGTTATGACCCAGCTCCAGATCAGTCGTCGCACCGCCCAGACTTTGTTTTTTCTGGCATTTATGCTGGCACCCATTCTGGATATCTTCCGGCTTGATCTGTATCTGGGGCACTTTATTATATTTGGCCAGAACTGGACTCTGGGCCTGGGCAGCTTTCAACTGGGTGATATGTCAGCTGGTGAAGCGGCGCTACAAATTCTCCTTAGGGTATTCATTCCCCTCTTTATTGTTATAGGCCTGGTGATTGGCAGTGCCTGGAAATATGGCCGTCTTTATTGTGGCTGGCTGTGTCCGCACTTTTCTGTGGTGGAAATGATCAACAAACTGATGTTTCGTGCCAGTGGCAAACCCAGTATCTGGGAAAAAAATCCATTACCTGCAAAGCAGGCAGACAATCGAATCATTACACCTAATAGACTGCACTGGATCAGTGTATTCATCACTGTACTGTTTTTCTCTTTTTTATGGGCAGTAACCTTCCTGACCTATTTACTGCCACCAAAAGTTATCTATACCAATCTGTTTACTGCGGAACTTACCCGTAACCAGGGTATTTTCCTGTTTGTTACCACCGCCTTACTAACCATAGAATTCACCTTCGCCCGCCACCTGTTCTGTCGTTTTGCCTGTGCTGTGGGAGTATTCCAAAGCCTGTCATGGATGGGTAATAAAAAAGCCATGGTGATTGGATTCAACGAACAACACGCCCGAGAATGTCAGAACTGTAACAACGCCTGTGACAATATTTGCCCCATGCGTCTAAAACCGCGCACGGTAAAGCGGAAAATGTTTACCTGCACCACCTGCGGCGAGTGCATCAGCGCCTGCCAGACAACTCAACAAAGCCGACAACGTGCAGGTCTGTTGAAATGGGTCAGCGATGAATGTGCGCTGCATGTTTCCGACCGCGGCTTTGGCAAATACCCAAAAGTACCCGAACATTGTTTTGAGGTAAAACCTGAACCCAGCCGACACACAGCGAATAATAAACAGCTGAAAAGTCCGTCATGATATTGGATATATTCGAACTCGAGGAACATGTCGGTAAATTCTGGGATCGCCTGGTGACACGAGCAAGCCAGACCAGTTACCCCGATGCTGCGGTTTATTTAAAAGACATCAACAAAACCCTGGGCATTATCTTTCGAGCCATGGGCGGCGATAAAGGTATTAGCGTTCAAACTACCACCGCCACCGAACACCATGCACGACGCGGTTTATTGCAACGCATTGCCGGCAGCCAGTCTAAAGCTGAACTGGGCTGGGTGGATGATCACGCCCTGCGTCTACCTGAAAAAATCGATATTTTTGCCGATAGTGGCTTAAACCGAAAACTCTACATCTGGCTGGCCGCTCTGGCGGCTACCGATGATGGACAGCCTGGCCCCTGGTTCAGCCGTAACCAGCAACTAACCCTTAAAGCCCTGCATCGATTCCCCGGACTGAAAGCAGATTATGAAAAACTGGCCGACGCCCAGCTGGCGATACGGCCTGATATTCGTCTTCTACCAGAAGATGAAGCCGATCAGGAAAAGGCCGTCCAGCTGGCATTAAAATACCCAGGACAAAATGACCATTTTCCAGTTGCCAGACGGCCTCCGCATCCGGTCCTGATGTGGATGCACCCATCACCACCAATCACTGCCACTTCCAGCGCTGCTCGCGATATTGATCCAGATGATAATAGCCCTCAATCCACCCCACAGCAGCAACAGGATAAACGTAAACGGTCTGCCCAGCGTGAAGATCTTGAAGAAAAAGAGGCAGGACTACTGGCTGTACGCTACGAGAATATTTTTTCCTGGGGAGAGTTCATCAAACTTAATCGAAATTCGGAAGATGAAGAGGATCTGGACCAGGCCTCAGCCGCTGCCGATGACATGGACACCCTGCACCTCACTCAGGACAATAAAACCATTGCCAGCAAATTAAAATTCGATCTTGATCTACCTTCAGCAAGTCAGGATGATTTACCCATCGGCGAAGGTATATTACTCCCCGAATGGGATTACAAAAAACAGATCATGAAGCCAGATTACTGCTGCCTGCAGGAAATGCGGGCTCAAGATTTCGAACCCTGTGAGCTGCCACTACACCTGAAAAAAACGGCTCGTAAACTGAAAGCACAGTTCGAATCCATTCAGCCGACGCCGGTCTGGTTTCGAGCACAACCGGATGGCAGTGAAATTGATCTCGATGCCTACCTTTCATTCACTACTGATCGCGCCAGCGGCCATGGCGAAATGACCGGCAACCTGTATAAAAACTTACGTGCTGCCCATCGAGACCTGTCCTGTCTGCTGTTAGCCGACCTCTCCATGTCCACAGACGCCTGGGTCAGCAACAGCGGACGTATCATCGATGTGATTCGTGACAGCCTGTACCTGTTTGCCGAAAGCCTCACCATCACCGGCGATCGTTTTGCCATCCACGGTTTTTCATCACGTAATCGTAATCATGTTCGATTTAACCTGATCAAATCTTTTGACGATAAATACACCGCCCATACCCGAGGCCTGATTCAGACCATCCGTCCCGGTTTTTATACTCGCATGGGGGCCGCCATTCGTCATTCAAGTAATCTTCTGGAAAAACAGTCCAGCACTCAAAAACTTTTATTAATCCTGACCGATGGCAAGCCCAATGACCTGGATGCCTACGAAGGCCGTTATGGCATAGAAGATACTCGAATGGCCATACTGGAGGCCAGACATAAAGGACTACAACCCTTCTGTGTCACCATTGACCAGGAGGCCGGCGACTACCTGCCCCACCTGTTTGGCTCTGGTGGCTATGTCGTTATTCGCAAAGCCGAAGACCTGCCAAAAGAATTACCATTACTGTATTACCGACTGACTCGGCAATAACCAGTAGAATAGTCATTTGAAAATATACAGGCATGAGTCCGCTAATGAACGCAAATGCACGCAATTAAAAGCAAAGCATCTGTTTGTTGTGCGCCACAGGCGCACAAATAAAACATTAGCGTTTATTTGCGTTCATTAGCGGACTTATGCTTTTTCCTTTGTTAAGTTATTACTCATCCTCATATCAAGCCTATGTATCACAAATTATGCATAGTTAACCTACATCAATGCGAATACGTCATTGTTATAGATAATCCGGTAACATACGCGTTAACAGTCAGCAAAACTGGCAAAGACACCTGAATAATGCAAATAGAAGAAAAACCACAATTCACCAAACAACCCTTCTGGACCACGTTCACTTCGGCTCCGCATCGTATGATGTTTTTTGCCGGTGCCATACAATTGTTATTACCGGCACTGTTCTGGTCGATTGAATTAATCGGACGATATACAGAACTATGGACACCGCTGGAGATAGCTATCCCCAGTACATGGGCCCATGGTTTTATCATGCTCTATGGGGTATTTGTTTTTTTCATATTCGGCTTCCTGTTTACCGTTTACCCGCGCTGGATGAATGGCCCATTGGTGCCCAAAGACAGTTATATCAGTACCTTTATCTGGCTATCACTGGGTCTGATACTGTTCGAACTAGGCCTTTTTTTCAATTCACTGCTGGCCACTGTCGGACTGTCTATCTTTTTATTCGGCTGGGCCTATGGCCTGTATGCCCTGTTTAAGGTCTATCGGGCAGCGCCTGCACAAAACAAGGTTTATGAAACAATACTAAATATTGCACTCACAGGCGGCTGGCTCGGTGCCGCCAGCTTCCTGGCCTGGATGTTAACCGATGACTGGTTCTACCTGTCCTTCTCGTTAAAAGCCGGTATCTGGATATTCATGTTGCCGGTGTTATTTACTGTCAGTCATCGCATGCTGCCTTTTTTCAGCAGTTCCGTAATCAGAAACTATATCGTAGTGCAACCGCGCTGGAGTTTATTCGGTCTTCTCGCCGCCAGTATTGGCCACCTGATACTCGATCTTGCCCAACTGCCACAATGGCTGTTTCTGGTCGATATCCCGATGGCGGCCATTGCCATTTATCATAGTGTAAAATGGGATTTACCCGGCAGCTTCGTCGATCGTCTGCTGGCCGTACTTCACATGGCATTCCTCTGGCTGGGAATAGGCATGACCTTATACAGTGTGCAAAGTCTTTATCTATTACTAACAGATGAATTAATTCTGACACGAGCACCCTTGCATGCTATTACCATTGGTTATTTTTCATCACTGCTAGTTGCCATGGCCTCTCGCGTGAGTTACGGCCACTCCGGCCGTATGCTGATTCTGGACAATACAGTCTGGGCACTATTTCTGGGCATTCAACTAACGGCTGTATTTCGCATATTGTCGGACACAACTGCATTAAATCAAATTTTCGGCATTAATCTTAATATCATTGCTGTATTGCTGTGGGTACTGTGCATGGCAGCCTGGGTGGTTCGCTTTGGCCCGGTTTACCTGAGTCAGCGTGTTGATGGAAAACCCGGATAAAAAATCTGTCTGTGAAAATTGATTTACATTAAAGTTATCTGGCATACCGACATTTAGCATAATCGAAAACAAGGAGACACAGATGGTTTCAATACAGAACATCATGACCCAGGATCACAAACGATGTGACGATTATTTTGCACAGGCCGAAAATCATGCTATGGAAATGGACTGGGACAATACACAGCTAATGACGGAAAAATTTTATCAGGCCCTGAAACAGCACTTCAATCAGGAAGAAAACAAACTCTTCCCAGCCTTCGAAAATGCTACCGGAATGCGCCAGGGCCCAACCATGATCATGCGACAGGAACATCAGCAAATACGAGAGCTTCTGGATGAATTACTAAAGGCTACCGCTGATAAAAATAGCGATCGTTTCTTCGGCCTGGCCGAAACCCTGCATATATTCATGCAACAGCATAATATGAAAGAGGAACAGATCTTATACCCAATGATCGATCAGGAATGCAGCAATGACACGGAACAGTTATTGTCAGGCTTTGTCACTGATCAGCCAAATGTTGCATGAACTTTTAATCGTAATTCAACTGGAATAGAAACATGGCAAAAGAAATTGTGCTAGATGTACACGATTTACCGCCACCTGAACCTATGGACAGGGCAATGGACGCCCTGGATAAACTTGCAGCTGGCGAGTATCTGAAAATGATTCACCGCATGCAACCTTTTCCTTTATATAATATTCTCGCCGAAAATAATTTCAGATACCTGGTTAAACCAGGGGAACATGGCTTTGATATTTACATCTGGAAAATGGGCGATAATGACTCTGAACAGGTTATAAATAATATGAGCTGATTAGCTCATTCATAATAACGAGACTTGAAAAGAAAACGCGAATGCACGCAAATTTAACAAACAGGAGGTCGGCTATAAACCCACCCCGACATCGTATCAATTTTACAGATCAAGAAATATATATAAAAAATATTTGCGTTAATTCGCGTTTATTTGCGTTTTCTTTTACAAAGCCAGTGCACCGTGTAACGTTCAATTAACCAATCTGTATAGCACTTCTGGATAAGATCCATGAATTACACCCAGCTATCACTGCAACAGGCACCCAGCATAGCCACGCCTATGCGTTTTCTCGTTACTGCACCCCTGTTCGCGATCGCGGCTGCCTTGTTATTCATCATCAACGGACCGGAAATGCTCTACAGTCGCTGGCTGCCCAATACCATCGCAGCTACTCACCTGATTACCCTGGGCTTTGTTACCATGTCGATGCTGGGTGCGCTGTTTCAGTTATTACCCGTTCTCGCAGGGTCCTCATTTCCAAAATTCAGTATCACCAGTCCACTGATTCATGCATTATTTAGCGGTGGCGTAGTATGTCTTAGCCTTGGACTTGCACGCTCCCAGCCGCTATTGATTAAAATAGCACTGTTTCTATTGCTACCTGCTTTGCTCATATTTTTAATCGGGGCCAGTATCAGTTTATCTAAAGCCCAGTCCAGTCATGCATCAGTTAAAGGCATGAAATATTCAATTTTGGCTTTATGGATAACACTGATTTTCGGCACCATACTGGCCAGTGGTCATGGCTGGCAATCCGTAGCTTTATTACGACAATATACCGGACTGCATGTAGCCTGGGCCAGTATTGGCTGGATCACGATTATGACCATTGCTATTGCCTACCAGGTAACACCTATGTTCCAGGTCACCAATAGCTACCCCAATATTATACAAAGAGCTTTGATTCCTGCTATTTTTACAGGCTTGATTTGCTGGACTCTCGTCAGTTATTTCACACTGTCCAGTATCGTTAATTTGTCCTGGCTTAGTACGACCCTGGAACTATTTATCTGCCTGTTATTAGTAATTTATGTAGTTGTTAGCATACGATTACTGATGAAACGTAAAAAAAGACTCATCGATAGCTCACTTTATTTCTTACTGGCGGGCCTCATAAACCTGATTATTTCAATCATTGTATTTTTATATTCTAAAATAGATTATTCTGACCAGAGCATGTTAACAGGCTTGATATTTTTTACTGGCTTTGTGATTTCGATTATTAACGGCATGTTTTATAAAATCATACCCTTCCTGATCTGGCTGCATTTAAACCGCAGACTGGCTTTCACAAACCGCAGCCTGTCGAACATTCCTACTATGAATGAGATCATACCGCATAAAAAATCTTTCATGCAATTTTTATTTCATATACTGTCGCTCTTCATGACATTGGCGGCCATTCAATATCCCACAGTTTTTTTCTATCCTGCTGCTATAAGCTGGCTATTTAACTGGAGTCTGCTGTTTTTACTTGTAGTTAAATCTCTGCTTATATATCGCAATAGCTGTCAACTAAATTAGTAAATTCTTATGCCGCTCAATGAATTGACGAACATCAAGGCCATTTATCCTTTACTACTTTTTACTAGAGATTGATTTCCACCACTGTTGAGATAAGTTGACTCATATCAAAGCATAAACATGCCCTGAGCCACTAGCATACGCAGTGATAAAAACAACTACCTATTACATCCAGCAGGAGTGAGGCAAATGAAGCGAAAAAACCTGACGCAGTTTATAACAGCCAGTTTTATTGCTGCATCAGCAATTGCTGTTATGCCTGCAGCATACGCTGCAAAAGCACAACAACCTACAATGTCCGAAGCCGATTTTGAAACCGCTAAAACACTTTACTTCCAGCGTTGCGCAGGTTGTCATGGCGTTTTGCGCAAAGGCGCTACAGGTAAAAACCTGGAACCTGAGAACACAATTAAAAAAGGCCAGAATCGCCTGGAAAAAATTATTGCTCTAGGCACCGAAGGTGGCATGAATAACTTTGATGATATTCTTTCGAAAAAAGAAATCAGCATGCTGGCCACCTACATCCAGATTGATCCACCTAAACCACCCGAAATGTCGCTGGCATTAATGAAAGAGCGTCATAAAGTTTTTGTTCAACCTAAAGATTATCCAACTAAGCCCATGCATGGTCGTAACTGGGAAAACTTCTTTCTGGTTATTGAACGTGACGTAGGAAAAGTAGCCATTGTCGATGGTGACAAACATGAAATCGTTGCTCATATACAGACCGGTTATGCGGTACATGTACTTAAAACAGCTGAACATCACAATCTGTTAAAAACAGAAAATCCTGGCCGTTTCTGGTACACCATGGGTCGCGACGGCAAGCTCACCAAAATCGATATCTGGGCGAAGCCTGAAAATATGAAAATAGCAGAAGTACAGGTCGCTTATGATGCTCGTGACGTAGCTGTATCCGGTGATGGCAAATATATCATTGGTGGTAGCTACTGGCCGCCACATTTTGCCATTGTCGATTCCGCCACCATGGAACCTCTAAAAGTAGTATCCTCCAGAGGTGTAAATATTGACGGTGAATACACAGAGGAATCACGTGTTGCCGCCATTTACGACACACCCAATGCAACTTCCTGGATTGTTGCCATGAAAGAGCTTGGACAGATGTGGCAGGTAGACTACTCAGACATTAATAACCTGAGTATTGTGCAAATGAATACCGCCAAGTTCCTGCATGATGGTTTCTTCGACCCCACTGGCCGATACTTCCAGATTGCGGCCAACGCTTCGAACAAAATGGTAGTGGTAGATACCAAGACACGTAAACTTGAAGCCATGATTGATGTTGATAAACTGCCACATCCTGGCCCAGGCGCTAACTGGATAGATCCAAAATGCGGCCCTGTAGCCGGTACTACACATCTTGGTACAGGTAAAGTCACTGTCTGGGGTAATGATCCAGTTAAACACAAAAGCAATGCCTGGAAGGTCTGTTACGAAGTTGAAACTGATGGTCCCGGAGTATTCCTGCGCACCCATCCAAAATCAGATTATGTATGGGCAGACCAGACCAAACATCCAGAACCCGAGGTACAGCAGTCAGTCCAGGTTATCGACAAGAAAACCCAGAAGATTGTTAAAACCATACGTCTGACCGATAAAAAAGGTTATGCCGCGGTCCATTTCGAGTTTAACGATGATGGTTCAGAAGTCTGGGTGTCTGTCTGGAATCGTTCAGACTCCAAAGAACCTAATGGTGAAATCGTAGTCTTCGACGCAAAAACTCTTAAAGAGAAAAAACGCATTAAAGGCTTCTATGCACCAACCGGTAAATTCAACGTATATAACAGAATTCACCACGTAACATAAATAAGGTAGCAATCTATAAGGGCGGGCATCACGGCTCGCCCTTATTCTAATAACAAGTTCCTGTTTAAAAAGGTCCGGCTATTCCTGGAGATATCCCATGTACGACCTCTATCGTCAATTACTTTCACGCAAAATTATCCTTGGGACTACAGTCGGTGCTGCTATAGTTTTCATGATTGTTGGTGTCATATTCTGGGGGGGATTCAACACCGCCATGGAAGCAACCAACACTCTCGATTTCTGTATCACCTGCCATGAAATGGAAGACAATGTCTATCAGGAATACAAAAAAACCATCCATTACACTAATCGCAGCGGCGTTCGGGCCACATGTTCCGATTGCCATGTACCTGATCCCTGGGTACATAAAGTAGTACGTAAAATACAGGCCAGTAACGAAGTCCTGCATAAAATGCTGGGCTCTATCGATACGCCTGAAAAATTCGATGAAAAACGTTTACAGCTAGCTAAAAACGTCTGGAGAACCATGAAAGCCACGGATTCCAGAGAGTGTCGTAACTGTCACGACTTTGACACCATGAATCCCGAAAACCAGAAACCCCGTTCTGCCAAACAGCATTTAAATGCGATGAAAGCGGGTAACACCTGTATCGACTGCCACAAAGGCATTGCGCATAATAAGGTTCATGATCAGCTTACCGATGAAGAGCTGGAACAGCTTGAAAAACCTAACCCCGATTACATTCGTCCTATGGCCCAGCAATGGCTGGCAATGGAAAACCCGGAAGCCACTGAATCGGCGGTTATAGAAACAGCGTCTGCTTCTGACGTTCAGCCAGTTATCTCACAAACAGAAGACTCTAAGGAGGCGGATGTCACAACAGTAAGTTCAGGTGGTATGATCGACTGGAGTGGCATCACTGGACGCACCGTAACAATATTCTATCCAGGTCAAGCATCCATGGAGTGGATGCTGGGTCGTGATCATAGCGGCAAACGCGCCTTCAATACCGGCGACCGTTGTTTCGACTGTCATGACAAGGAAGCTGCAGATATCGGAAAGAAAATTGTTACCGGTTTAAAAGAACTGGATGACGGCAGTATGGAGCCCACCCTGATTCCCAACAAACGCGGTAGCTTCCCGGTTCAGGTACAGGCTTCGCATGATGCCGAAAATTTGTACATGCGCTTTAGCTGGGCTGATTCAGAACATACGCCGGCACCTTTTGTTGATGGCGGCAAAATGGACCCGGCCAACAAAGTAAAACTGGCCATTATGTTCGCCACCGATGATGTCGAATACGCAGACCGCGCCGGTTGCTGGGGCACCTGTCATGTGGATCTCAGGAGCATGCCTGGTTCACCGGATAAAGCTGCCATTGCGGGCAGCTCTGCGGCCAGCTTCAACTCATCAGATGGCATCACCAAATACATTAGCGAAAGCCGTACCGAAATTAATCTCAAAACCCGTAAGGGTCCACTGGGTGGCTGGGATAAATTAAAAGAGGCCGGAGAAATCAAAACTGAACTTGATGCGGGACATTTTATGGATTTGCTGCGCTACAAAGCCGGTGAAAATATTTCCGAGAATGGCCACATTCTGGCAGACCGTGCCGTTAATGATGGCATAAACGTTGAGTTCACGGGTTCTTTGAATAATGGCACCTGGACAGTCGAAGTAGTACGTAAGCTCACATCTGATCAACCTGGAGATATCAGCTTCGACACCTCTGCGGTATATAACATGGGTTTTGCCATCCACGATGACTACACCAATGCCCGCTATCACCACGTATCACTTGGCTATAAGCTGGGATTTGATAATCCCGAAACTGAAATTAATGCGGTGAAAAAATAATCCTTGAGCTGCGCCCACCACGGGAGGGCGCAGCAATGGATAGTTTGACGAGTATGACTTGTGAAGAACAAAGGAAAAGATAATAATTAATCAAAGACCCCATAAACCTATCAAGGTCACTCAATAATGCTAAACATGATCAAACCACTCACTTTGCTGCTAATTATTCTCCTGCTACCCGAGATCAGCCTGAGCGATCAGAAACAGATCACGGTTGAGATTTACAAGTTTGCATTTACACCACAGGAGATCACCATCAGTCCAGGCAGCACCGTGCGCTGGATAAATAAAGAAAAACGTCAGTACCACAGTGTCTGGTTCGAACAACTGGGTGAACCGGAACCGGATTATCTTTTCCCTGATGATACTTATGAGCGTAAATTTGAAAAAACCGGCAGCTTCCCTTACCGTTGTGGCCCTCACCCGAAAATGACCGGTGTAGTTCATGTCAAATAATCTTCAATCGCCATCCGTGAAGGTGTACCTGGTCGGCGCAGGCCCCGGCGATCCTGAATTGCTGACGGTTAAAGCCTTGCGTTTAATGCAGCAGGCCGATGTGATTGTTTACGATCGACTGGTGTCACAGCCAATACTGGATTTGATTCCCCATGGCACTAAACAAATCTATGTCGGAAAATCCACTGGTAAACATCATATGGGGCAGGATGAAATCAACCAGCTGCTAGTAAACCTGGCGAAAAAAAACCATTTCATTGTGCGCCTGAAAGGGGGCGACCCTTTCATCTTTGGCCGCGGCAGTGAAGAAGCACAGTATATGATTCAACACGGTGTGACCTTTGAGTATGTCCCGGGCATTACTGCTGCCTCCGCCTGTAGTGGCTATGCGGGAATACCCCTCACTCATCGTGGAGTCGCCAGCAGTGTTCGTTTAATCACCGGTCATTGCCGATCTGACCAACCTCTGGAACTTGACTGGGAAAGCCTGGCCGATCCGGATACCACGCTGGTATTTTACATGGGGCTGGCCAGCCTGCCGCAATTACGCCAGCAACTAATCAATGCTGGTTTGCCGGCCGATACACCTGCGGCTGCGGTAGAGAACGGCACCACCGACAAACAGCGTCGATGCATTTCAACCCTGGATAAACTGCCTGATGACATTCAGGCCATGAATATTCAATCACCGGCCTTGATGATTATTGGTAAAGTGGTTAACTTTGCCGAGCAACTTAACTGGTTCCAGCCCCAGATTAATTATGAAGATACCCCACAAGCTGTTGAACACTGATATCAATATCCGAGCTCTGCTCATCAGTCTGCTGCTGGCAACTGCCTGCAGTCATGCTGTTGCCACTGCAGCTGAGCTTGGCAAACATCGAGAACAGGAACTCACACACCTGTTAAAACACGATTGCGGTTCCTGCCATGGCATGACCTTAAAAGGTGGCCTGGGGCCAGCCCTGTTGCCCGAAGCACTGGCTGAAAAACCCGATGAACTGCTGTTTGTCACCATTTGGGAGGGCCGTCCCGGCACCCCCATGCCGCCCTGGAAAGCTCTTCTCAGTAAGCAGGATGTCAACTGGCTTATTCAACAACTACGCAAGGGTGTTCAATAAAAACAATGAAATCTAGAACCCAATTACTCGCAGGCCTATTAACGATCATTAGCCTGTTGAGCGCATGTGCACATACAGAACTTCGTGCGACCGGAGACATGGGACTGATCGTGGAGCGGGCCATTGGCCGACTCACACTGATCGAACACAGTAATAAACAGGTACTGGCAAGGATTGATGGCCTGGGTGATCTCTCTCACGCCTCCATCGTTTACTCCCGGGATCAGCGATACGGCTATGTGTTCGCTCGTGACGGTGGCCTGACCAAAGTCGATATGCTGAAACAGTCCATCGACAAACGCATCATCCAGTCTGGCAACAGCATCGGTGGTGCCATTTCGCAGGACGGTCGTTTAATTGCGGTCTCTAATTATAAGCCGGGTGGAGTGAAAATATTTGATGCCAAAACCCTGAGCCTGGTGGCCGATATTCCGGCCAGCTATGGTGACAATCAGCTATCAAAAACGGTGGGGCTGGTGGATGCACCAGGAAATAAATTTGTCTACAGCTTATACGATGCCGGTGAAACCTGGGTAGTGGATATGAAAAATCTGCAACAGCCACAAATAACCAAATTCAAAAATACCGGCACACTTCCCTATGATGGATTGATTACCCCGGACGGTCGTTATTATATTGCCGGCCTGTTTGGTGAAGACGGCATGGCACTGCTGGATATGTGGCATCTGGATAAAGGCATTCAACGGATAATGAATCATTACGGTCGTGGTAAAGAAAAGTTACCTGTATACAAAATGCCACACCTGGAGGGCTGGGCCACGGCTGGCGATAAAGTATTCATGCCAGCCGTAGGCCAGTATGAAGTCCTTGTCGCGAATAAAAACAACTGGCAGCCGGTAGGTCGCATTCCAGTACATGGCCAGCCCATCTTTGTTATGGCCCGTCCTGATCAGAGACAGATGTGGGTTAATTTTGCCCATCCCAGAAATGATACTATTCAGGTTATCGATGTTGAGACCATGAAAGTGATCAAAACACTGAAACCCGGCAAAGCGGTTTTACATATGGAGTTTACGCCCAGAGGTGAACAGGTATGGATGTCGGTACGTGATGAAGACAGGGTAGACATAGTCGATACCGAAACCTTTGAAGTCATCAGCAGTATCAAGGTCGATAAGCCCAGTGGTATTTTCTTTACTAACCGGGCAAATAAAATTGGTCTTTAGAAGAAAACCTGAGCCATCATACACACTGATCTGAATAAAGCATGAGCAGTAAACCTCCTTTCTGTGCCTGGCATTACGTAACCTTTTTGCCCACTGGCTTTGCACTGCTGGGCAGTAGTGTCGCAATTACCTCCAGACTACAACAATGGGGCAACGACCCACGCATCAGCACGGTAATTACGGTATTCGTCTGTGAAATTTTGATGGTCGTTTCCGCATTTGGTGCCCTGGCCTATATAAAACAGCCCTATAAACGCCGCTATGCCAAACAGGTTTTTGCGCTAAATATGACTTACTTGGTGAGTGCAATATTCACTGGACTTTATTTATTCCTGAGCTGACCCTATGTCTATTTTAAAACAAATTAGCATCAAAGCCCTCGCCGCCGGCTCCATTGTCATTATTTTTCTGGGCCTGGTAGCCCAACTGGGATTTCTCCTGCTGGCAGTTTATTACACCGAGCTCACCCAGGCTTATCCCGCCCTGACTACGCCATTAATCATCCTGTCTTATCTGGTGGGTATCATGGCATTTTTGCTCATCATGTCTATAGGTGGCTATGTGGCAGCCAACCTGGCTCCTGACTTAAAAATATTCCACGGTATTCTGATCGGATTACTTACTACTGGCCTGTCGTTGATTGCATCTCTAAATGAAAATGGCTTCACACTGATGGCACTATTGTTCCTTGCTTGTGGAACCACCTTTACTGTTGCCGGTGTCATTATCTGGCAAAAGCTTCACCTTAACAGCTTATGAATTATGAGCGCACTACGCTGAACTGACGATTAAAACAAAATATTTCAATCCGTAAATAAACGCGAGCCCTTAGTAAACCTCCGATTAAGTCTGGTTATAGCAGGCTGTGATGAGTGCTTAGATTGTTCACGAAGTGAGGCGATAGTCATTCTTTGTAAAGAATTTAAAGGAAAATCTCGACGCTTTTAGCCAGTATAAAACAGCCAGGACTTCATCAGAGGTCTTTAGTATGCCTGAGCAATATATTTATATAACAAACAGAATAGAGCTGGTGGTAACGGATCAGGTGACTGGTTATAATAGCCATATTCTAATTTTATGAGATACTCTGTATAAAGGTCTTATTATCTTTATACTTTAAATTTACATTCTCAATATAATTCATTAATGTACGCGTATCTGCGTCAATAATAGTTTGCATAAAATCACTATAGCAAGGGTACTCTTTTACATAACAGACAACACGCCCATAGTCGGTTGAGGTGTTTTCAAACAGCTCAATACACCGATAAGCCAGTTCCTGGGAATTGATTGCTGCGCTTCGATTAAAATTTGTGGGATTAAACCTGATACCCAGATAGATAGTATTGCTTGCCAGCTCTTTCTTAAATTGCGACTTAAAACTGTCACTCAATCTGTCTGGCTCTTGAAAGCTAACTTTAATTCTGTAGAATTTTTCCACTGTGTGTTACCAGGTTTTACATTGACAATAAAATCGATTCGGCTTCCCTGCTAAAACGCCTACAAGTCAGCCCTGACTGGATATGCTGATAATAATGATTTAGTGAATCCCTGGATATAAGGGTTTAGCTGATTCTTTTGTAGGGAAAATCTGACAGGTACAACTCCGAATAACCCTCGCCAGGGAACAATGTGCAAGAACGACGGATACCCTGTCATTTAAGATCATTTAAGTATTATTAGCTGGCTGAGTCAATCACCCGAACAGGGGATTATTTACAGTTTCCTTATATGGGCATCCTTAAAGGCTATTCCCTATTATCATTGTATATCTGCATGCGTCGCGCCTTCCTATGCGGTGAAGATCAACTCATCAACCAGCTATGGACGTCGTCGTCATTGGATTGAGGGTAAGTTAAACTGACGTGGCTTAATGACCTGGTACACCCCAGTTAAGTGTTATCATACTTGAATTGAGGAATGTACGAATGAATACTAGAAAACAATATACAAAAGAATTTAATTTGATGGAATTTGCCTGGTAAAAGAACTTTCTAAAATTCTTATAGACTCTAAATTCTACCATCTAGCCTGATTGCAATCAGGCTAGATATATCCTGTAATGAAGTACCTGTATTGCCCTGGCTTTATCTCAACTCTGTTGGTATCTACCTGGCTTTCCTTTTAGTCTCTTTCACCTGTTTAACTTTAGCAGTATGTGTAGACCATAAACCTTCGAAAAAGTGACGTGCGTTGCTGCCAAGTGTGCGGGTACGATAACCACCCTCCTGAACCACCAGGGTCGGCAACTTCAATGCACCAATCATGTTTCCATTTACCTGAAAATCCATTGCTGCCAACTGCCAGGTACCAGTGGGATCGGCTTTAGCAGTATCCAGGCCAAGAGCCACAACAAGAAATGTTGGCTTATAATCCATAATTTTCTTAAGCGCTTTAGCCAGGGTTCGTTGATAACGTTCAACACTGGTATTTTCAGGCAGAGGTAAATTTAAATTATACCCCTTACCATCACCTTCCCCTGTTTCATCTGCAAAGCCTGAAAAATGAGGATAGGCAAAGTGCGGATTGCCATGAATAGATACGGTATACACATCAGCGCGATTATAAAAAATATCCTGCGTCCCATTACCATGGTGGAAGTCCACATCCAGAATTGCCACTCGACCGTAACTGCTCAGGTAATGGGCTGCAACAGCAGATGAATTAAAATAACAAAAACCACCAAACGCTCTACGTTCAGCATGATGCCCCGGCGGACGAACCAGTGCATATGCAATATTAAATCCTTCAAGTATGGAGGTTGCACCGGTAATTGCACAATCCACTGCACCACGTGCAGCTAAATAAGCGTTCCGATTTAACGGAGTGAATGTATCCATACAGTAATATCCAACCTGTAGTTCAAAATCTTTAGGTGGCCTCATCACGTTTCGAATTGGAAATATTATTGGATAAATGGATTTACCAATAG
The DNA here is from genome assembly GCA_965368175.1 of uncultured Gammaproteobacteria bacterium. Taxonomy (GTDB): domain Bacteria; phylum Pseudomonadota; class Gammaproteobacteria; order SZUA-229; family SZUA-229; genus CBDULX01. Next base: position 20,221 of record CBDULX010000026.1, read on the forward strand.
GCAATCTCGCACATGCACGCCGTAGATAGTGTACGAAATTTGGATCATGCACCGCCTTTATATGACTCTCCGATGTTCGTTTTGGATTAATCCGCGTAAACAGGCTTGTCTTATTTAAATGATGCATTATGGCTGAGAGCCTGACGGGAGACTCAACATAACCGTGGTCCTTAACATGGTGAATATCATGACCTTCATTAACAATCAATGCGATACTTTTTGTATGCGGTACAGTCTGTTTAATTTTTTTGGGTGTTAAATATCTCGGTTCTCGCAATTGCACTGGGTCATCAATAAACGAATTGACTACCTCATTAATCTGTTTTTTTGGAATAACATCTGAATATTTCCTTTCCAGTATTGCACGAACAACATTGCGTGAGACCTCTCGCGATAACTCGACACCCTGTCCAATATCATCAAATACCAGATAATATATATCTTCATCTTCTGGTGTAACCGGTGATGCATAATCATTGTTGATAATTGGACGAGCACCATAACGCTCATAAAATCTTAGTCGCGCGATATTCTGCTTTAGCAACTCAGGTTCAGTTACAAGCTCTGGGTCATCAATGCTACACTCAAAAAATATGCCATATACATTAAGTGATAAAGCTTCTTCACGAACACGTTCATAAAGTGCACTACCTACCCCACCTCCAGTTTCACCGGCTGCGGCTGAAACCAGTTCAAGATATACTATCTCTATATCGGGCAGATGCAATAACATCGCAAAACCCTTGACCTTATCCATAGCATCTTCCGCAACCAGCAGCATTGACCTGTATTTATACTTAAGTGGATTGGTTAACTGCTTTGGTAACTTTTCAAATTCAGCCTGGCGTGCACCGGGAAATTGCTGGCGTAGTATCTCCAGCACCTGCTCGATGGCATTGCGATTGTGCGGCGATGAATCGTCATAGATTTTTCGAATGCGAAACATAATTAAACTGCCTGTAAAAAAGAGAGATCAGAATGGCACTTACTTAAGGAAAGCTTAGACCTAAGTCCGTCATACCGGCATGCTTTTAGCCGGTATCCAGCTATTTAAGCGATGGATTCCAGCTAAAAGCATGCT
>CBDULX010000027.1:0-21078 GCA_965368175.1 uncultured Gammaproteobacteria bacterium
GATCAGTGGTTGCCCAGTACTCCACCGACCATATGTATGGGCTTCAACTGATTCAGAGTAGATAACCAGATCACCACCGCCGTCTGCTTTTGACCCAGTTCCGGTATGTCTGGCATCTGCAAAACCCACTCATCTACACCCAGCTTATTTTTATAGTCCAGCACCACAAATTCATGGCTCAGTTGTTTTCCTGAATTTTCTCCAGATGCAATCTGGCTGCTCAAACCCATACCGAGATAAGCCATATTCAAAACCAGTTTCTGATCCTTTAAGCCGGTATACCAAGCCTGTAATCTATTATTTTTTATATCGACACTTAGTCGACCATAATCAGGTTTGTATACTGGGAGGCTCTGTTTGCGAATCCAGCCTCTCCATTCCTCACCATTTACCAGTACGCCGGGCGTGTAGACCTGGCTAATAGCCTTCTGCTGTTTATACACCCTCTGTCTTTGACTGTGTCCTGGTAACGAAAAACGATCATGCCAGCCCAGCTGGTTCCAGTAATCCACATGAAATGCCATGGGGAATAGAGTTTTAAATAACTGGGGATGTGATGTTAAAGATGCCAGCCATTGATCGGCGGGTGGACAGCTACTACAACCTTCTGACGTAAACAGTTCGACCACTGTCAGCTGACTGGCAGACTCGTATCTTTGTGCGTATACAGAATATGTTAGACTGCATAACAAGCAGACAGAAATTATTTTTTTCATTGAATCATCCAGAGCGGTCACAGGTAGACTGTTCAATTCATGTCCGGTTCCTGATCACTCGATACAAGCCTGAATTCGTTTATGAACCACACCTATCCTGTTCTTTATTCATTTCAACGTTGCCCCTATGCCATGCGTGCCCGCATGGCACTCGTTAATTCTTGCATTGAAGTTGAACTCAGAGAGGTGCTGCTCTCCGACAAACCGAAGGCTATGCTCAAGGCATCAAATAAGGGCACAGTGCCTGTACTGGTTCTGGATAATTCAAGCGTCATCGATGAAAGCCTGGATATCATGCTCTGGGCATTAAACCAGAATGACCCGCAACACTGGTTAACAGAATCAAAACAATTGCAATTGCTGACTAAAAGCCTGATTCATGAAAATGATTTTGAGTTTAAAACGCATCTGGATCATTACAAGTATTCCGATCGATTTCCTGAATATTCAACTGAAGAATACCGAAGCCAGGGTGAGCGGTTCTTACAGAAACTGGAAAGACAGTTCAACAACCGAGCTTTTCTACTTGGCCATCATGCCACACTGGTCGATTATGCGATCATTCCCTTCATCCGACAGTTTGCCCATGTCGACAAACTGTGGTTTGATCAGGCTCCCTATCCAAAACTTCAACAATGGCTCAGATTTTATCTGCAATCTCCCCAGTTCCACACCACAATGCGTAAATATACGGTATGGAACATAGACAATAAACCTGTCATTTTCCCCTGAAAGCTTGCCCGCACTGCGCTCAAATTCTTAGTTCATTCAGATCATGAATAATTATTTTCCAATAATTTCAATAACTTATAAAGATTCCACCAATAATATGTATTTTTTTTGTGTGGATACTTGATCTTCACCCCAATAATACCTTACTATTTTACTCAGGTATTATTAACTCCCCCCATGAATTGAGATTTGAAAGAGGTACTAACTATGGATTTACCAGAACGTGATGGCGACGGTTATCTGGCTGATATGAATGTCTGGACTCCTGAAATTGGACAGGCTATGGCCGATTCAGACGGCGTAGAGCTGAATGATGATAAATGGTCACAGATTAATGCAGCTCGTGAATATTACAACCAGTTCAGTGTCGTACCACCGATTCGTAAATTTGCCAAACATGTCGGTCTGGATAAAAAAGAAGTTTTCCAGCTCTGGATGACCGGACCAATGAAGCCGATTACCAAATACGGTGGACTGCCCAAACCCACTGGTTGCGTATAACAACCTGCATATTACGAAAAAGCCGGTGCCTGACACCGGCTTTTTTTGTGTCTACGATTTATTACTTTGATTTTCCAGCTAAAAGTTCATGAATTATTGCTTAATCTAGCCGCAATTCACTTACATTTTTCAATTACTAGCCCATACTTGAAGAAGCTCTGATTAAATAACAACATAGAAACAACGATGCACCGGGGAGATCAACATGAACCTAATCAAGTATAAACAGCTGTTCTCACTTGCTCTGTTTGCTCTGCTCAGCCCCTGGATACTACAGGCTGCTGACATGCCACTGACCGGGCCTATGCCATTTGAAATTCTGGATACAAATCGAGATAAAACCATCAGTCCGGACGAATATGTATCCGCCTATAACAAACGGAAAAAAATGCAGGAAAAAGCCGGGTTAAACCACACCATGAACGAGCCGGGATTCCTGTTTTTTGATGTTAATGGCGATAATAAAATCACAGCCCAGGAACTGAACGATGGCCGGATCATAATGCGTCAGCAAAAATTTGGTACTGGACGAGCTGTTGGGCAGGGTATGAGCCGGGGTAGTGGCATGGGCGGTGGCCGTAATATGCCTGCCTTCTCAGACTTCGACCTGAATAATGATGGTGTCCTGCATAAAGAGGAATTTTACGAAGCACGTGCCAAACGTATGTACCTTCGAGCGGATGAAGGCTTTCCAATGAAAAATGCCGCCAGCGCACCCGCATTTGAAGATGTCGATAGCAATGGCGATGGTAAAGTCACCCAAAAAGAGTTTGCTGCACATCAGGCCAGCCATCGAAAGATGATGCAAAAATGAACAGTTAAAGAGCCACCGAACACCCCTGTGATGTCTAGGAAACCTCTGATCAAGTCATGATTTTTTATGCAGCTTAAATTCAACCAGACTTAATCAGAGGTTCCTTAGTGGTTCCTGAGCTAAGTTCAGGGTGTCCTGACCACCCCAAACTCATCAGGACTTGTTTCGACGCTGACGAACGGCTTCAGCCAGTTCGCGAAGTAATATATCGGTTTCATCCCAGCTCATGCAGGCATCTGTAATGCTCTGCCCATAGACCATATCATTAATATCCGCTACATCCTGACGCCCTCGCACCAGGTGACTTTCCATCATTACGCCAAAAATACGCTCATCTCCGTTAGCAATTTGTCCGGCAACATCACGGCAGACATCCATCTGTCGAGCCGGGTCTTTGCCACTATTTGCATGGGAACAGTCAATCATCAGCTTATTACGCTGACCAGTCTTTTCCAGCTGTTTAACTGCCTGATTAACACTTTCGGCATCATAATTCGGTTTTTTACCACCGCGAAGGATGATATGACAGTCATCATTGCCCGTCGTCGAAAAAATGGCTGAATGACCCTGTTTAGTCAGTGACATGAACACATGGGGCCGATCTGCCGCAAGTATGGCATCCACAGCCACCCGTAAATCACCATCGGTACCGTTTTTAAAACCCACCGGGCATGACAGACCCGAGGCCAGTTCCCGGTGCCCCTGACTTTCTGTGGTACGAGCCCCTATAGCACCCCAGCTGACCAGATCCGCAATATATTGCGGACTGATCAAATCCAGAAATTCAGTACCCGATGGCACACCCATTTCAGCAAGATCCAGTAACAGGCTACGCGCCACTCTCAAACCATGATTGATGTTAAAGCTGTCATCCAGATGCGGGTCGTTAATCAGCCCCTTCCAGCCTACGGTGGTGCGAGGCTTTTCGAAATAGACCCGCATGACGATACATAGATCATCTTCCAGCTCGTCGATTATATTCTTCAGTCGCTGGGCATATTCTCGAGCAGCTTTAGGATCGTGAATAGAACAGGGGCCTACGACCACCAGTAAACGGCTGTCATTGCCAGACAGAATGTCATGAATGGCCTGACGGGTGTGATAAACCGTATCCGATGCCTGTTCGGTGATTGGGTACTCACGGTGCAGCTCCTCAGGGGGCAGCACTTCCTGTAAACCTGAAATACGTAAATCGTCAGTTTTATACTTCATCAAAATTCAATCTTGCATTGGTTGATAGTGTGAGGCGAATTATATAGGAAATGGGGGGCAAACGGCCAATCCAAAGCCGGTTTATCCTTCATCAAACAAACTCACCACCTGTTGTAGATCAGTAACTTCGAAATCCGCGTTAAATTCGGTTTCCTGCCAAACCTGCCGGGAACGATTTACCCAGATGGACAATATACCCGCATTTCGAGCACCATAAACATCATGGATGGCATGGTCGCCGATATGCACAGTTTGTTCTGGCGCTATCTGTAAACGCTCCATCGCCTCAATGAACATGGCAGGGTGGGGTTTACCCTGTTCTACATCTGCAGCAGAAATCTGCATATCAAAATACTCAGCCAGGCCAACTCTGGCAATTTCCGCATTACCATTGGTCAAAGCAACCAGCTTGTAACGTTCACGCAGATGACCCAGTGAAGGCAGAACATCCTCATAAAGGTTCACTTTTTGCCTGGCCGCATGGAACACCGTGAAACCCTCTTCCACCCATTCATGATCATAGCCACATTCATCAGCCAGTTCGCGAAAATGAACTCGACGGGCTTCGGATAAATCATGTATCAGATGGGGCGACTCGCGCATCATGTGCTTGCGCTTTTCCAGTAAATCCTGGGGACTATAACGATTAGTGATGTTGGGTTTGTTTTTTTGCAACCAGTTATAACTGGTTTGTTCAGCGTGCTGGATGGTTGGCAAGCAGGGCCATAAGGTGTCATCCAGGTCGATGGTCAGGAGTTTTATGCCACTGAGTTTCACGGATTAATAATAACATAAGCTGGCGTACTAAAGCCTCGCTTATAGCTTACCAGCCGCTCCTCAGCTTCGGCACGGCTGGCAAACCGACCAAATCGGACATTGTAGCGAATAACACCATCAGCACCCTCATGCTCTTCCATATAACCATCAAATCCGGCGATTTGCAGCTGATCAAGAAACCTGCTGGCATTCTCAAGATTACCAAACATACCCGCCTGAACCGAGTACTTGAATATGTCAGGTGCCACTGAGGCCGTTTCCTCATCATCAGTATCAGAGCCGGCCTTTGCCGTTGCCTGGGGCACGGGCTTTACTGGTTGTTTTGTTGATTTAGTCTGGGAGGGGACCGGAGGCCTTGAGCGAGTGACGGGGACAGCAGGTTTTATACTAACTGGGTCAGCAGCCCCTGATTGGGGGGATTTGATCACGGGTGAATTTTCTACATCAGAACCTGGTGCCTTTGAGACAGTATCAGATACATCTGAATCAGTATTCTGCAGTTCTGATTCTTTAATAGCCTGTTCAGAATCCAGACTCAGGAACCTGTTCCCAGTCCAGTACTGAGCCGTAAAAAACCCTAAAAAAAAACTGGTGATAATCAATACTACGGCGAAAAATATATAAAAATTGAGCTGTCTACGATCAATTACATAAGGCTTCATTGTTTCATCTGTTTTATATTGATATGCAATGGAGTCTAGCAAATATATTTCTAAAAAAAGTGATCCGCTTAAAACTTTATCAGGCTTTAATGGCCGCTTTCCACTTATTAAACAAAATACTGTTTACGCTGGCCACTATTGATCGTTTCATTAACTGTTTTTTAAAAATTTCTTCGCCGTCAAATGTCTCGGCTATTCCGCCAGCTTCACTCAATATTAACTGACCGGCGAGGTAGTCCCAGAGTTTTTGCCCGCCATGAATATACAATTGACTCCTGCCCGCCGCCAGCCAGCACCAGTCCAGGGCCCCTGATCCAAAGTTGCGTTGCGATGCATAGGGATGTGTAGCAGCGATATGCATCGCCATGGTTTCTGACAGTCGCTTAAAATCGACCTGAGCTATACATTGATTGAGCGCCTGCTTTTCAACCTGGAGTTTTAGTGGGTCACCATTCAACCAGGCGCCCTGTCCCTTCAGAGCTGTAAAACATTCTTTACGCACCGGGTCATAGATCAATCCTAGCGAAACATCACCCTGCTGGATCAATGCCAGTGACACAGAAAATATCGGTATGGCCGATGCGAAATTACTGGTGCCGTCCAGAGGGTCGAGTACCCACAGCCCCTGAGCATTATCGCTATCCAGCAAAGTCTGTTGCTCCCGTTCACTCATCTCTTCCCCTAACAGGGCATACTCAGGCCAGTGTTCATTCAGTGCATGCGTCACGGCATGCTGCATAGCAGTATCGGCTTCTGTTACCAGACTGCCATCTTCCTTAAATTCAAAACCAATACGGTTAAACCTGGGCATGATTTCTTTATCAGCAAGATCTTTAATAATAGTTTCGAGCTGTACGAGCATTTTTTTCATAACGAGAGAGACAACGAATTAATGAATTAACCGGGAGCTTAACACGACTGACTGGTATTGGAGCTGGGCCAGAAGATATAGACCCGGCAAATTGTTACCGGGATATAAATCATCGAGCAGCCTTAGGGAACCTCTGATTAAGTCTGATTGAATTTAGGCTGTGCATAAAGCAATCACGACTTGACCAGAGGTTCCTTAGATAGAATATTTTTTTAAACGATAGAGGAAGGCGTCTCTACTGATACCCAGTAAGCGCGCAGCATGACTTTTATTGCCGCCCGTCTGGCCCAGTGCCTGTCGAATCAGATCGGTTTCCAGGCTTTCCAGACACAGGCCCTGCCGTGGCAGTTTGAATGCTCGAGCATCACTCGTAGATCCAACTGAGTCGGGCTCAGACAACAACGGCAGATTGGTATCTTCAATCACCTGACCGGGTAACAACACCACCAGCCGTACGCACAAGTTGCGCAGTTCACGTACATTCCCTGGCCATGAATAATTTTGTAGTCGATGCAAGGCTGCCCGGCTCAATTTAGGCCTGGCTAGTCCATGCTGTTCGGCCAGACAAGTCAGGTAATGATTGATTAACAGAGTAATATCCTTGCCCCTTTGCTGCAGTGCGGGCAATTCCAGAGGCACGATTTTCAGACGGTAATACAGATCTGCACGAAAACTGCCCTGTTCCACCTGATGTTGTAAATTACGATTGGTGGCGGCAATTAATCGTACATTTACCGTACGAGTGTGGGAATCGCCAACACTCTGGCATTCGCCATTCTCGATAAATCTTAATAACTTGGCCTGAACTGACAGCGGCAGTTCGCCAATTTCGTCAAGAAACAGAGTGCCCCCTTCCGCTTCATGAATGTAACCAGACTGATCACTAATGGCACCGGTAAAAGCACCTTTTCTGTGGCCAAACAGTTCTGACTCTACCAGTGCCTCGGGCAACGCTGCGCAATTGATGGTGATAAAAGCCTGGTCAGCTCTGAGACTGGATTCATGCAAGGCCCTGGCTAACAGCTCTTTACCCGTACCGGTATCCCCTTCCACCAGTACCGTGACATCGGTGGCCGCAACTATCTGTGCCGAACGAATGACATTCAGTAATTCAGCCGATTGACCAATAAGATTGTTAAATGCACTCATCGTTTAAAACCTTAATGATGATGATGGTGACCATCACCCGTACCTATAAATAAACTGGCAATAGCCGTAATTATAATTATTAAACCTATGATCTGTCTGGTTGACTGTGAACTGGCAATACGCCTTACCCAGGTAGCCATAATACCCACGGACAAAACTGTCGGCAAGGTACCCAGGCCAAAGGCCAGCATCATCATGCTGCCCTGCAGTGCGGATCCTGATGTAACCGTCATTAGCAGGACCACATAAACCAGACCACAGGGCAACCAGCCCCATGCCATACCATACAATAATGCCCGCGCAGGCGAATTGATCGGCATCATTTTTCGGGCAAGGGGTTCCAGCCTGCGCCAGACCGGTTGCCCAATATGCTCCACCAGTACCAGTTGAGGAAACCAGCCCGCCAGATAAAATCCTATCGCCACCATGAAGAGCACACCAGCGGCACGTAAAATTTCATGCCCGTTTTCCAGACCAAATGCCTTCAGTATTTCCACCCCAAAGGCTCCAACCAGCATACCCGCGATAACATAACTGATAATTCGGCCAATATTCATCAGACTAACAAAGATCAATAGATGTGATTTTCTGGCACGAACCTGTTCTGGCAAACTAAGACTCAAGGCCCCCATAATGCCACCGCACATGCCGATACAGTGTAAGCTGCTCACCAGACCGATAAGAAATGCCTGGGTAATTGTGAGTGGAGTATCCAATAAATTTTTACTTTATTAAAAGTGTGCGATTTTATACATTTATCTGACAGCTGTATTGATGCCGATCTATATTAGCCGTCATCAATATATACTTCATAAAAAATCCAATATTTCATTATACCCAGACCACTAGCCGATGTAGCTACTGGCAAGATCAATAACAGGATATTGTTATCACGAAAATACTGATTACAGGCGCTACCGGCTATGTTGGCAGCCATGTACTGGAAACCCTGATGTCTATTAACCATCAGGAACTGGAAATCGTGGCCGCCTGTCGTAGCCCTGAGAAACTGCTGGCTAACTATCGCGGGGAAGTCCGTGTGGGTGACCTGAGAGATCCCCGCTATCTGGACCGGGTTCTGGCAGGTATAGACATAATCTGCCACTGCGCTGGCTGGACCAGTTTCACCACAGATGAAGCTGCCTGCTCGCGTCTTTATCTGGAGCCTGCTCTGGATCTGATTAATCGTGCCATTAACTGGCAGGTAACTCGATTCATAAATCTGTCCACTGTTGCCCTGGCCCCACTAAGCAAACGCGATCAACCTCAGGTCAGGGGAAAACCTCACCGAGGCGCCCCTATGTTCAACTGCATGCTGGCTGTGGAAGATTATTTGCAGGCCCATGCCAATGAGCGATTTTCGGTAATTAATCTTAGAACGGGTATTTTTAGCGGTCGTCGCCTGAACCTCGGCCTGCTCCGCTACCTGTTACAGGCATCACCAAAACTGCCCGCCATTGGAGGTCGATATGGCTACTTACCCCTGGTGGATGGCCGAGATATAGGTCAGGCTTTTGCCCGTGCCTCACTGGTGCCATTACAGCAAAATTTTATCTCTTTGAATATAGTAGGCCCGGTCACGCCAAACCACCGTGACGTTTACCGCTACATAAATGAAATACAGGGCAGGCCCCAACATATACTGACCCGACCTTTGGGCTATGCAAAGGCCTCAAACTGGCTGAAGCACTGGCTGCCGGGTTTCATCACCGATTCCAAATGGCCCAGCTCACTGCTTCAACTGCTCGCCAACCCTGAACTGGACAGTAAACTGGCCGAGTCATGTATAGGTTACATCCCGCAATATAACTGGAAAAATTCGCTTATGGATAGCGCCAGGCAGCTGAAAGAAGCCCCCAAAACAAGCCAGTACAGTCTAAGAGATGATGGAATTATTTTTCAAGAAGAATCATGAACTTTTTCTGAGCATGAAAGTCCATATATTTACTGAATGAATGACTTATTCATACATTCAGGCAGGTTTAATTTTTGAACCTGGACTCCTCTTGTTTGATTATTTAGTCAGCAATTCTATATCCGGTCCAGTCCCCTGCACCGGATATAGCTTTTTAACTTTATCCCACTTTTAAAATATCCTGCTCATACATAATGGCAGAAATCGGCTTACTCCAGTAATATCCCTGGGCAAACTTGCAGCCAATACTATTCAAAAATTCAATCTGCTGTTCCGTTTCCACACCCTCTGCAATCAGAGATAAATCCAGGGCATCGGCGAGTCCCACAATCGCTTTTACTATGGCCATATCTTCCTTGTCATTGGGAATACCCCAGATAAATGAGCGATCGATTTTCACTGTATCAATGGGGAAGTCTTTTAGATAAGACATCGAAGCATAACCGGTTCCAAAATCATCCAGTGCAATTTTTATCCCCATCTCATGCAATTCATTGAGCATTTCCCTGGCATTTTCATTGTTGTCCACCAGCGTGCTTTCAGTCAGTTCGATTTCCAGTTCGTGCCCCTGTACGCCCGTTTCATCCAGTACTTTCTGGATTACCCCGGCCAGTCGATGCTCCTTGAACTGTCGTGCAGACACATTAATGGCCAGACTGCCAATGTCATAACCTGCTGTTTTCCAGACATTCAACTGCTTGCAGGCAGTGCGAATCACCCAGTCATCGAGCTGAAGGATCATCCCGGTTTCCTCGGCCAGAGGAATAAACTCATCAGGCTGCACCAGTCCCTTATCCGGGTGATCCCAGCGCACCAGTGCCTCCATACCCAGGCATTCGCCGGTTAGTAGATTAAATTTGGGCTGATAGAACACTAGCAATTGTTCTTTTTCGATGGCATTGCGTAAGTTATTTTCCAGCTCCAGACGTTTCATGGCTGCCTCACTCATCTCAGCACGATAAAACTGTAAATTATTACGACCATGTTCCTTCGCCTTGTACATAGCGGTTTCAGCATTCTTTAGTAGAGTACCCAGGTCATCACCATCATCCGGATAAACTGAAACACCAATACTGGCACTGATAAACACTTCCCGGTTATCAATCATAATGGGATCACTGAGCATGCGTAGAATGCTTTTGGTCACCACCACCACGTCTTCCGGTTGATTGATGTTTTCAACAATGACGGTAAATTCATCCCCACCTAATCGTGCAATAGTGTCTGACTGTCGAACACTCTGTTGCAGACGTGCGGTAACACTGGTCAATAACTTGTCACCGGCGTGGTGGCCCATGGAGTCATTAATTACCTTGAAATGATCAATATCGATGAATAAAAGTGCGAATATACTGCTCTGTCGCATAGAGCGACTAATGGCCTGATCCAGCCTGTCCATAAATAACAATCGATTGGGTAACCCAGTCAGGGTATCCAGATAAGCCAGGTGACGAATCTGATGTTCTACTTCTGCGGCATGCAGCATTCGTCTAACCCGGTGTTTCAGCACCGACCAGTTTACGGGCTTGGTAATGTAGTCCAGAGCGCCAGATATAAACGCCTTGGAAACGGAGCGATCATCATCGAGGGCTGTAATCATCAATACCGGAATATCGCTAAATTCTTCCATCTCCATCAATGTGGAGGTTGCATTAAAGCCATCCATAACCGGCATCACGGCATCCATTAAAATCAGGTTAGGATGGTATTTTTCAGTTGCTTTTATTGCTTCCGCTCCATTTACCACCTCTACAACTTTATAACCGTCTTTTTCCATTGCATGACGCAATAAAAGACGTATGGATGGATCATCATCGGCAATTAGCACCAGTGGATCTTTGTGCTCTTTAATCGTCGACCATGCATTAACAATTTTTGAATAGGCCATATACTTTCTAGTTATTCCATTTCAGATATAGCTTTAGAGTAGATCATTAAGCTTAAGTCTAGACTAAAATTTTCAGCTTGCTGAAAATTCAAAGTCTATCTAACAGACTAGGATTCTTTCCTATATTAGATAATGATTATAGTACTGATTAAAGGTTTTGCAGGAAAAATTGCCGGTAAAATTGGCTAATAGACCAGCATATTGCTCATGATAGTTGGCACTAATACGAGCCTAAAAACCGGACGATTTGATTAAATATCAACCAGTTTGTCCGGTTTTTTTATTTACACAGCCTCTTTTACTGCTTCAGTCCACGACTTACAATTTCATAAACGTCTTTAGCCAGCTTATCAATCGCCGCAATTCGTTTCAGTTCTGCCTGCATCAATGACTGACGGTGAACATCAAAGCGACGCCATTGAATCAATGGCAATAACAGGCGCGCGGCTATTTGTGGATTAAGGCTATTGAGCTGAATGACACAGTCAGCCAGAATTTTATAACCTTGCCCGCTTTTATCATGGAAACAAACTGGATTGGCCTGACTGAAAGCCCCCACCAGTGAGCGTATCCGGTTGGGAACCTTCATATCGAAGGCTTCGTGGGCCATCAGCTGATTAATCCGCTTCAAAGTAACGACAGAGGACGAGGTTGCCTGGACCATAAACCATTTATCCACCACCAGAGCTTCGTTTTTCCATTTTTTATAGAAATCGTCCAGTGCCTCATCGGCCTTATCGGTCTGGTTATGAACCAGCCCAGTGAGTGCTGACATCTGATCCGTCATATTGTCGGCCGTCTGATATTGAGCCATCGCCAACTGAGTGGCGGATTCATCACCCTGACTCAACAGATAGGATAAACACAGATTCTTCAGGCTGCGTTGACCCATGGCCTCGGCGTCCAGCTGATAGCTCTCTGTCTGGTTACTCCGGTAAACATTTAGTAATTGCTCACCCAGCAACCGAGCAATTTCCTTGCGGCAGAACTCTCGGACCTGATGGATAGCGTCCACATCGACCACTTCCATCAATTCTGCCAGGTAATCTTCCGAAGGCAGGGTCAGGACCCTGGCCGCCAGAGCTTTATCCAGATCCCCATTCAATAGCACCTGTTTAAATGCCCTCACAAACGCGTCATCCAGTGACAGTGCTTTTCCCTGATGATGATTTTCAATCAGTGCCATGATGATATTTACTGCCAGCTGCTGTGCGGCATTCCAGCGATTAAAATCATCGCTATCATGGGCCATCAAGAAAGCAAGATCTTCATTATTTAGATCCACCACCAGTTTCACCGGTGCGGAAAAATTACGTAGTATCGAAGGCACCGGTTCGTCGGTGATACCACTAAACTCAAACACCTGCTCGGTCTCGGTAACCTGCAATAATTTTTGAGTGCCGGGTATATCCCGTCCCTGACTGTCCAGTAGACTGACTGCCAACGGAATATGGAAAGGCTGGTTATCCGGTTTATCGGACGACTGGCTTACATGCAACCGGTACAGTTGCTGATCCAGTATATGCTCCCCTTTCACTTTCAGGGTCGGTGTCCCAGCCTGGTGATACCAACGTCGGAATTGTTCCAGCTTGATGTCATTGGCATTTTCCATAGCGCTCAGAAAATCCTCAGTGGTGGCGGCTTCACCATCATGACGATCAAAATACAGGTCCATACCCTTGCGGAAACCTTCAGCGCCCAGAATGGTATGGATCATACGGATTACCTCGGCACCCTTGTTGTATACAGTTACGGTGTAGAAGTTATTGATCTCAACATAGGAATCCGGCTGGATGGGATGAGACATAGGGCCTGCATCCTCTGCGAACTGACGGGTTCGGAGCACTTTCACATCATCAATACGCTTCACCGTGGCTGAAGTCATATCAGCGGTGAACTGCTGATCACGAAACACTGTGAGCCCTTCTTTAAGCGTCAGCTGAAACCAGTCTCTACAGGTAACCCGGTTTCCACTCCAGTTATGAAAATACTCATGGCCTATGACACCTTCTATGTTCACATAGTCAACATCAGTAGCGGTATCCGGCCTGGCCAGAACAAACTTGGAATTAAAGACATTTAAGCCCTTGTTCTCCATCGCCCCCATATTGAAATCATCAACGGCCACGATCATATAAATATCAAGGTCATATTCACGGCCATACATCTGTTCATCCCAGGCCATAGATTTTTGCAGGGAACGCATGGCATGATCGCATTTATCCAGATTATGTTTTTCCACGTATATTTTTAAGGCGACTTCACGGCCGGACATAGTTCGGTAGCTGTCTTCCACACAGGCCAGTTCACCGGCCACCAGGGCAAACAGATAACTGGGCTTTTTGAATGGATCTTCCCAGGTCACCCAGTGTCGACCATCAGCCATCTCACCAAGCTCTACTGGATTACCATTGGACAGCAGTACCGGATAGCGGGCTTTATCCGCGACGATGGTGGTAGTAAACCGAGCCATAACATCCGGTCTATCAAGGTAATAGGTGATTTTACGGAAACCTTCTGCTTCACATTGAGTACAGAAATTACCGCTGGATTTGTATAGCCCTTCCAGCGAGGTGTTTTCCTGGGGCCTGATAAAGGTTTCAAGCTGCAACAAACATTGCTCAGGCACTGACGCTATTAACAGAGATTCACTATCCTGCCTGAAATCTGTTTCTGTCAGTAACTGATCATTGATATATACCTCACCCAGGCGTAACTGTTCACCATGCAATAACAGGCTGTTATCGCCCTCTACCGACTGATTGCGCCTGATCGCCAGTTCGGAAACCACGCGGGTTTCGGATTCACCCAGCTCGAAACGAAGTTTGACGGTGTCAATCCAGTATTTTGGTGGTGTGTATTCTTTTAAATAAACAGTACCTGGTGTCGCATTCTTGGCCATATCAGATCTCACGGTTGGGAGCAGAAACAATACAATAGTTTGTGACTGATGCAAACTAAGGAAGCCCTGATTAATTGTGGGTAGAACAATCTAAGATTCAAAATCGATAAAGACAGGTCATCAGCAGCGGACAATAGCTGGCTAATAACAGGATTTAGAACGTCGCCACGACCGATTGTGAACTCTTATTCACCTGAGCCACGATTTGGACAGAGCTTGCTTAAACTGGTAATGACAGTTTATACATATGTCCAGTCAGACTAACCTTTTAAAATACATGGATTTAATAAACCTGCTAGTTGTTTTCTGCAGAAATTCGTGCAGGCAAAACCATACCTTGATCATGAACAAGCCTGTAAGCCAGAAGCATCATATTCTTGATCAGAGGTTCCCTGGTTCCTGTTGAACAATTTGCTTGATCATATGCTGTAACGAATCAAAATTGAATGGTTTTTCTATTAAAGCATCAATGCCTGCTGCAAAATAACTATCACGTTCATCGGTCATTACACTGGCAGTCATTGCGATCACCGGGGCTTTAGTAAGAGATTGTTTTTTTATAAGTTTGGTTGCCGCGATACCATCCAGCACCGGCATATGAATATCCATAAGTAATAAATCATACTCACCCTGCTTCAACGCCTCTATTGCCTGTTGACCATTCTCCACAGTCATTATGTTATGCCCCTGACCAGTTAACAGGGTTTCGACAGCTATCCGACTGATACGATCATCATCCGCCACCAGAATATTCAGATGTTTTCCGATTACTGAGTTCTGTATAAGTTGTTCATCCTGTACAGTTAATTCACCTATTGGCAATAACACAGTTAAAATAAATTTACTGCCCTGCCCTTGTTCAGACAACACTATCAATTTACCATCCATTTTATCGACAATTCGTTTACAGATCGACAACCCCAGGCCCACTCCTTTATTGGCTGTTCTTTCAGGTGAAATCTGCTGAAAGGGTTCGAATATAGTTTCAAGTTTTTGTGGTGAAATACCCACACCGGTATCTTCCACTTCTATAACCAGCTTAAAACTATCTGCGCCCATATTTTGCCCAGATATTTTTAATTTCACTTCGCCATGTTCGGTATATTTTTCAGCATTACTGACCAGATTGAGCACAATCTGTCTAAGTCGTGTTTCATCACCGACTAAACTGTAGGGCATATCATTATCCACATCTACAGTTAAGGTCACGTTCCCTTCTTCAAACATAGGTTCTACTAACATCAGGATATCTTCAACCCAACGCCATAAGACGAATGACTCAATATTCAATTCAAGAGTACCAGACTCAATTTTGGAAAGATCCAGCAATTCATCGAGCAAGGCCAGTAAATTTTTACCTGAACGGTCCAGAGACTGTAAATAATATTGTTGTTGCACAGTTAAATCAGTGCTCTGCAACACCTGCACCATGCTTAATACACCATTCATTGGCGTTCTAATTTCATGGCTCATATTAGCTAAAAACAGGCTTTTGGTTGAATTAGCCTGATTGGCCTGGCTCAGGGCACTATCCAGCTCATGAATGTTTTTTACCAGGCGTTTATTTTGTTCTTTTAGCCTGCTTTCATATACACTCATCTGAGTCGTGTATACACTCGTTAACAGGCTAATCACAAGCAGTCCAAACACAGTAGTGTAAATGACGGTCTCAGTAATATTCAAATTCAGGAATAGATGAGACAATAAGATACTTGATATAGAAACACCGGTAACGACAATTCCAGCCCTCACACCTAGTAAAATATAAGAAATGTAAACTGCAGCGTAAAACCAGACAAGCCGGAACTCATCATTAGACACAGATATCATTGCACCAACAAATGTGATTAATGATGCCGTTATCTGTAATTTGACAACTATAGTGAAATTTTGTCTAGATTGACGCAAATACCAGATCAAAAAGACATTAAACAGGGCATATCCATAATCGATAATGGACTGAATAATACCTATTTGCATCAGCCCAATGACACCCAGTGTTGCTATCAGGGAGGCAAATATAATTGCAATTCCCATAAACAAATTGAGCACACGGAATTTAAATACCAGATCATTTTCATGATTCTGGAACAGGTGACCACTGCTTAGGAACTGATTTAGCATGCTAAAAACCCGGAGATAAGATTTTTACTATCACTTCCTTAATGATTTATTTAAGTCCAGATGTAGACCTTATACTACTGTCTTAAGTAAAATAATGACATTAATAATTACATACCTCTATATTTAACATTATCACACTCATGACAAATACAGACAGCCTGCAGCCAATTGCCATTATTCACTCCTGTTTTAAAGAAAAATTCGGAATACCCAGGCAACCCGGACTCACCCAGATACCGGCGACGATAGTTATGAAACCTGAATACTCACAGCCAGAAGCCTTCAGAGCACTTGAGACTTTCTCACATATCTGGATTATTTTCCTGTTTCATCAAACCAGAAATGATGGCTGGAAACCGACTGTGCGACCTCCTCGCCTGGGTGGTAATGAAAAAGTAGGTATATTTGCCAGTCGTTCAATGTTTCGGCCAAATCCCATAGGCCTTTCAGTGGTTGAACTGTCTGCGGTGAAATCGACATCCAGGGGCATTGAGCTCGACATCATTGGCGGCGATTTCCTGGACCAGACCCCAGTCCTGGATATCAAACCTTACCTTCCTTATGTAGATTCCATCCATGATGCCATGGCGGGTTACGCTGTTACCAAACCTGATGAAAAATTTAATGTAGACTTCACACCAGAAGCTCGTAATCAACTTTCGCAACTTAATGATGCTGAGCATATTCAGCAGGTCTTGACAGAAACCCTGCAACTTGACCCAAGACCCGCATATAAAACCCATACAGACAATAAAGAATATGCCATGCGTATATATAACTTTGATGTTAAATGGAATATCAAAAAATCAACTGTTTTTGTGACTTCGATTGAATCGATACATACTTAATCGACTTGTCACTGCTGCCCCGCTAACTCTATAGATTTTAATCATATGTCCGCTCGCACAAGCTTACAGCGAGACATATCATTTTATAGAACATGAAAACATACAAATTAGTAATTGTGTCATCTCGATTGAGTGAAGCGTAGTGGTGTATCTAAAATGCTTTTCTTATACTAAAACCATAAGATCTCTCGATCTCTAATGGCTCTCACTTAAGGAAAATATTTAGCCCGCTGCTTCGTCATACCGGAATAACGCAATACGTTAATATTTAGTCTTAAGTAAGTGCCTTTACTCTCGGTCCCACATAATTTAAACACATTTAATTCATTACATAATTAAATACTTATGTTAAATAAAATATACATAATACGGCATCCGAAGCTTGCTATCCAGGACCCTGCTGACTATATAACAATAACCAAATAGATATTAATGGCAGGTAATAAACCATGCATGCAATTCAAGTTTACGTCGATGAAACCCTTGATACCAACGGTCTGGAAAAAATCAAAGAAGCTTTATTAATGATCCCTCATGTCCAGGATGTTATTGTCACAATTTCTATGCCCCACGATGTGGTCATTGAATACAATGCATCGAACCAGTCAACTCCAATAAAAATCATGGAATCTTTACATCAACAAGGTTTGCACCCCGACATTATCTCTGCATAATTTAGACTTTTAGGCAGGTTCAATTTCTGGCATATACGGAGATTGAACCTGCTGTCTAGACAGGTCGTTTAAAATCACCATACTACAGCAATAATCAGGATCTATATTCTAATTAACTAATACTAATTGGTTTTTTAATCAAATTTTAGTTATTAGAATACTCTCACAGGCTGATTAATCTAATAAATTGCGATTACGAGCCTGACCTCACACTCTGATAAGAATTCTTTCGGGCTGATGTATTTATCTGGATTTAATAATCCGATCAATGATCCAGTTAAACTCATCAAAAAATGCAAATTAGCAGTGGTGATCTATAATAGCATTAGAGAATGGTGATCTATATTATGCGCTGACTATGAATTACTCAAACGGCTTCAAAATGTATACTCCATCGATTAAGATATAGCTATACCTCAAAACAGACCTTTGAAATAGCTTTGTTAATGACTGTTCACAATCATTCCAGGGGATAGTCAGGTAAGCGTTTAGAAAATTAAATAATACAGCATTGGGCAAACATGGCACTCAGCGAAACCATTTCATTATTCAGATCGATATCAGGATTATTTCTGGGACTAACTATCTTTGGTTTAATAGTCACACCCGAATCCAGCACTATAATTCAACTATTTAGAATATTATCCATGCTGGTTTTTGCAGTTGCCACCCTGACACCGGTTTCCAATTATCAAAATCGGCTTCGTTACATCTATACTGCTATATATATTTTCGGAATCATTATCGCAATCCCACTCTTATTACATGCCTATAACCGAGATATCTACGGCCACGACCCGGACTACGCAGTAATGATATTCAGGCTCCTGCAAATTGAAATTTGCATTATATTTGCCATTATATCCTCTAATACAGCAACAAAATCGATCAGCTCAAATTCCGATATTTTCAGGTAATTTATGTCATTATATGTGACACCTGATTGTTTTATACTCGCTAAAAACGTCCGGACTTAATCAGAGGTTCCCTGAGTTTCTTTACCTGGCGTTTTTTGTATTTCATTTCTTTACGCTGTTTATTTATCTCCGTAACAGCCGAACCTATATGATCTTCGCCACGTGCTCTGGCTAATTGAACCTGCTTCTCACGTTCCATAAAACGACTACGCTGTTGTTCTGTTTTTTGATCAAAACAGTGAGGACAACTCACACCCTGAATATATTTGTTGCTTTTTTTGTCATCTTCTGTGATGGGTAAACGGCAGGCATGACACTGATCATAATTTCCTTTTTCAAGGGCATGAGTAACACTCACTCGATTATCAAAAACAAAACATTCGCCTTGCCAAAGTGATTCTTCTTCTGGCACGGTTTCAAGATATTTAACCTCCCTGTAGATGATAAACTTCATTAAACCCCTGCTCTTTCAAATAAGCCGTGGATTTTTCACATCGGATACCACCCGTACAAAACATAGCTACTTTTTTGTTTTTTTCCGGGTCCATATTTTGTTTTACATAATCAGGAAACTGCCGAAAGGTTTCCGTATTCGGATCTATTGCATTTTTAAAGCTACCGATAGCTGCTTCATATCCATTACGTGTATCTATTAATGTTACATCAGGATCAGAAATCAGGGCATTCCAGTCTTCTGGTTTCACATAGGTTCCTACTACATGATTTGGATCTATACCCTGCACTCCCATAGTGACGATTTCCTTTTTTAATTTTACTCGTGTACGGTAAAATGGCATAACCTCATCATAGGAAACCTTATGCCGAATATCCGATAAGCGTGCATCTGATTTTAACCAGTTTAATAAAAGATCAATTGATTTTTGACTTCCAGCAACCGTGCCATTAATGCCTTCATGAGCTAATAACAAGGTCCCCTTGATATTATTCTCAAGCATTAAATCTAATAAAGGCTGACGTAATTCCCTGTAGTTATCAAGAATAACAAAGTGATACAGGGCGGATATAACAATCTGAGACATATGTAAAACCTGTGCTGCAATCTGAAACTAAATTTAGCCCAGCTAAAAAATCAGATCATTATACACCTATACATTTCAGGAACGAAAATCAGGTGCCGTTATCGAGGGATACTGGGCCGGATCACTGCTACAGGGATGCAAACCGGATTAATGTATCTGAATTGATGAATTGGGTCGGGACGTGAGGATCTACGAAATACATTCCTGTATTTCGCCCTGCAGGCCGCCCTCTAAACCAGGGCGTTCAACATGGCTCCTGCCATGTTGTGAACGAGTACGCACCATTGAAAGCATGGCGCTAAAGAACGCACCCACTCAACCCACCCAGACAAATAAAAAAGGCCTCTGCAAAAGAGGCCTTTTTTATTTGTTGGTCGGGACGAGAGGATTTGAACCTCCGACCACTTGACCCCCAGTCAAGTGCGCTACCAGGCTGCGCTACGCCCCGATAAGGCGATGAAATATACACTATGTTGGTGGTCGATTAAAGCGGAAACTTGAATGTTTCAGGGCCAAATGGTGTAGAAGCTGGAAATCAGGCAAAAAAATAGCCCCCTGGGGCTATTTTTTTAGCATATCCAGAATCTCTTCCAGTTCGCTGTGTATCTGTTTGATGACCTGATGAGTCTGGTTGTTATCGTCCCTGGCATGATCACCGGTGAGCTGCTGCCGAGCACCGCCAATGGTGAAGCCCTGATCGTAAAGCAAACTGCGAATCTGGCGAATCAGAATTACATCGTGTCGTTGGTAATAACGTCGATTGCCCCGGCGCTTGACTGGCTTGAGCTGAGTAAACTCCTGCTCCCAGTAACGTAAAACGTGGGGTTTCACACCACACAGGTCACTTACTTCACCAATGGTAAAATAGCGCTTGCTTGGTATGACAGGTAGTTCGTTATTATTGCTGGCTTCCAGCATATGCCTCGACCCGTTGTTTTAATTTTTGTCCTGGACGAAAAGTAACCACTCGACGTGCGCAAATGGGAATTTCTTCCCCGGTTTTTGGATTGCGTCCCGGTCTTTGGGTTTTATCCCGCAATGTAAAGTTTCCAAAGCCCGAAAGCTTTACATTGTAAGCATTCTCCAGTGCATCACGAACTTCTTCAAAGAATAGCTCGACCAGCTCTTTGGCTTCACGCTTATTTAAACCGAGTTCATCGAACAGACATTCAGCCATATCCGCTTTGGTTAATGCCATTTCTACTCCCGCAGTGTAGCACCGAAATCTTTACCTAGTGCAGTTACAATCTTTGTTATTTCTGATTCCACATCTTCATCCATAAGAGTGCGGGAAAATCCTTGTAAAATCAAGCCTAAAGCGACACTTTTTAGACCA
>CBDULX010000028.1:0-20127 GCA_965368175.1 uncultured Gammaproteobacteria bacterium
GAGAAAGAAAAATAAACCATAACTGCGTTATCTCCAGCGAAAGCAGGCACACTGTGAAATAAATGCAGTAATTGGCTATTTTAAACAGGCACTATGTATCAATGCTCTATCAGTTGATGAATCTCAGTGCAATCATTACAACCAGCGCACTCGACGGAACAGATAAAGCATCACAACCGCAATTCCTGACATGATCGACAGCAATATGTAATAACCGTGTTCACTTTTCAGTTCTGGCATATTCTCGAAATTCATACCGTAGACGCCTACCAGTAAGGTAAGGGGTACAAAGATAACAGTGACGATGGTGAGCACTTTCATAATCTGATTTAGTCGGTGGCCATTAATGCTGATGTAGGCCTCAATCAGGTCGGTGATTACATTTTGATATAAGGTTGATAGACTGTTGAATCGTTCGAGAATGGCATAAATATCATCGAAATCATCATGTTGCTTATTAGCTGTTTTCTCAAGCTGCTGACGTAATGCACCAAATACATTTACATAGTAGGCAAGAATGCGATGCATTTTACGTAAGCCAGTGTTGTAGCCTATCAGCTCTTTCATCAGGCTATCTGAGGAAGTGTCGAACAGCTCGTCCTCGATGATATCCAGGCGTTGCTCCAGATCCAGTAGTACTTTTCCGTAACGTTGTGCAACTCGTCTGCTCATGGCCGCTACCAGGGACATAGGAGACTCGTTTGCACAACCATTGCTCTCCAGGGTCTGCCAAAGTTTTGCAAGATAGGGAGATTCTCTGGAATGGCGTGTTACCAGAAAACGGTCGCCGGCGAACATGGCCAGTTGCAGGGTGTTGAAATCCAGTGAATCGGATTCTGCATCCAGAGGCTTGAGTAGCAGATAAATATAATCTTTATAAACTTCAAAGCTGGGTGGGTGGCGGCTGCGTTGTGCTTCGCTTATGGCGACTGCATCCAGATCAAACTGTTCGCTAAGAAATTTCCGTTCTTGATCGACAGGTTCTTCAAATAATTCTACCCAGATCCAGCTGTCTGGTGTGTCTCGCCATTGCTGTAACAACTCCCTGCCGCCAACCTGGGTCGTATTTTCATGGCACAACATAAACTGCATCATAATGGGTCTCCTTAATACGCTTAATCGTCAACACGATCGCTGAGTTGTTTAAAGCCACTGCGTAAATGCAGGTCACGTTGCGGGTAAGGAATTTCTATGCCATGTTCATGGAATCTGTCCCATACACCCAGTAGTACCTCACTTAAGACATTGGATCGTCCATTGGGTGGATCATCGATCCACACTCGCAGTTCCAGGTCGACTGAGCTGTCACCAAAGCCTTTGAACAGGCATTTTGATTCGGGTTTTTGAAGAATACGCGGTGTTGCATTGGCGGCTTCTACGCAGAGTTTCATGGCCAGGCGCACATCTGATTTATAGTGAATGCCTATAGGGAGTTTTAGCCGCACCATGTTGTCACTGTATGACCAGTTCTCCACCCGTTCGGTAATTAATACTTCATTGGGAATGAGGTGTTCAATACCATCACGGGTAATTACCGATACATAGCGGGCACTTAAATGATTAATCCAGCCGAAGGTCTGGCCGACAGATATGACATCGCCGGGTTTGATGGAGCGATCCAGCAGCAGAATGACTCCACTGACCAGATTGGAAAATATTTTCTGTAAACCAAAACCCAGACCAACACCCAGGGCACCACCGAATACAGCCAGTGTGGTCAGGTCGATTCCGACTGCGGAAAAAGTGATTAGAAATGCAGCGATAATCAGACCAATATGCAATAGCTTGACACTAAGGACTCGCATGACCGGTGAGACGTTGTCAGAATTTTCGAGTCGTCGATCTAGAAATGCAGCCAGGACATTGGCCAGCCACAGGGAAAACCATAATGCCAGGCCGGCCTTGATCACCAGCAGGGGTGACAGACGCACCGAGCCCAGTGTTAGTGATATGCTGTCTAGAAATTCAAATGTAGGTATTAGCCAGTTAAAAATATTTAGTATGGCCATGGTCCAGGCCACGGTGGCAACGAATCGTGAGGCCGCCTGATTTTTTAACAGTTTCGATGCAATGCGTATCAGCAACCAGGCACTGAGCAGGCTGGCGACAGGTGTTAGAAGAAGGTGCGATTTATCCAGAAAGATGTAAATCTGAATGGCGATCCATTGCAATATTAACCATACCAGGGTATTGGCAAATTCGTTCAGGGTAACAATGAGGCGATTAAAACTGGCAATGCGGCCACTGGCAGTACCAAGACGGACAAGTATGCCCTGCAACTGTGGTGTTAAAAACCAGCGTGCCAGTACAAATACCGCAACGATAACACCAAGCTGTACCCATATTTCCGGGGAAGCCAGCGCCATTTGTAGCTCGATGAACTTATCTACAACGACTGTTTTTATTTGAGTATAATCGGGCCATCCCGTCATAAACAATCCTTTCAAGACTATTCATTTAGTGTTTTAATTATGGGTTACTTTGACAACATATGCTACAACAATAATATAGAGGTCGTCTAATGCACGGAGGTGATATTTTCGGTTCTGTTGAGTTTCAGATGAGTCTACTGCTTATTCTAGCCCTGTCTGGTTATGTGCTGGCTTCTTTTATCTCACAGCCTGTCGTGGTCGGCAAAATTCGTTCACTCTCGATTTATTATATTTCCTGATTGCGTTTAGTATTGTGGCTATTTTAACAAAACTGGCCGGTTGTGGGCTACCCGCGAAACTAACCGGTATGTCGACCAGAGATTCTATTATTGTTGGTCTGGGCATGTCACCCAGAGATGAAGTGGCTATGATTGTTGCCTTGCTCGCATTACAGCAACATATAATTGAACAACACAGCTTTGTTGTCATTATACTGATGAGCCTGGTTACCACACTGATTGTGCCGATACTGTTACGACAGTTAATGAAAACATCGACAACATCTAAAGTAGAGTAGAAACATGTTGCTTTCAAAATATGACTGGAAAAATCCCGAATGGCTGTTTAATAAGGTTACCGGCTATATATTCGGTATTATATTATTATTTACTACTTTAGCACTGATGATTGGTGCCTTTCGACTGTTCTATGGATTGTATGATTTAATCAATAAGTCCGGTGTTACTGGAAACTATCTGTATATATTTTCCGATGTACTTACCCTGGTCATATTGCTGGAATTATCCCGTTCACTTTTCCAGTATTTTATGGAGCATACTATCAGGCTGCCGGTTATTCTGGATGCCGGCATTGTGTTTGTGCTGCGTGATATTATGATTGGCCTGTATGAGCACAAACTGAAAACCGATGATATTTATGCCTACAGTATATTGCTACTGGTACTGGGTATTATTCGTATCGGATTTAGTTTTTACTATTCTAAAAAAGATGATAGCGCTGAACACGGGAAATAATTAGTTATGTCCACCGGATCAAAAAAAGTCATTTTTGCCGCACTTATAGGCAATGCTCTAATCTCAGTAACAAAATTTATTGCTGCAGCAATAACTGGCAGCTCGGCAATGCTGTCGGAAGGTATTCATTCTCTGGTGGATACCGGTAATCAGATCTTGTTACTCTATGGCCTTAAACGAGCGGCCAAACCCGCCGATGAAAACTTCCCGTTTGGTCATGGCAAAGAAATTTACTTCTGGAGTTTTGTTGTGGCCATCCTGATATTTGCACTGGGTGGCGGAATATCTATATATGAAGGTATACAGCACTTATTTCATCCTGTAGAGCTAAAAAGCCCGGTGATTAACTACATAGTACTGAGTTTGGCTATGATTTTTGAAGGTGTCGCCTGGTTTTACGCTCTGCGTGAATTTAGTCGTACAAAAGGCAAATGGGGTTATATCGAAGCCATACGGCGTACCAAAGACCCTTCAGTATTCGTTGTTCTGTTCGAAGACTCTGCCGCCATGCTGGGTTTACTGGTGGCTTTTGTGGGTATTGCACTCACTCAGTACACAGGTATCCTGTACTTTGATGGTGCCGCGTCAATTATGATTGGCCTGATCCTGCTAGGTACTGCGGTCTGGCTGGCTTATGAAACTAAAGGATTGCTGATTGGTGAAAGTGCCAATCGTCATGTCGTCAAAGGTATCAGAGCCATTTTACAGGCCAGTCCGGTTATTGAGCAGGTAAACGAAGTATTAACCATGCACATGGGCCCTGACTTCATCCTGGCAAATCTGAGTGTTGATTTTAAAAAAAGCCTGACCACTGGTCAGATTGAAAGCACCATTTCTGAACTCGATCGGGCAATCAAGGAACAATATCCTCTGATAAAACGAATATTCATTGAAGCAGAAAAAATCAAACCACCTGTTACTGCAGCCTCATGAATTGAATACAGAAGCAACAGCATTATTATTTGTGAATGTTTTCTATAAAAGGAAAAATAAATAGACCAAACTTTTTTCTGCTGATGAAGGAGAGCATAATGGAATCACCAAACCATAGTCTTAATTCATTATTTATACAATTAGGCCTGGATAATAGCGACGAAGCTATAGACTTGTTCATCAGTAAACATAATTCTCTGGCTCACAATGTTCTGCTTCATGAAGCCGATTTCTGGAATCCGTCGCAGGCGGCTTTTCTCAAACAGGCGGTTGATGAAGACGCAGACTGGGCGATTGTTGTCGATCAACTGGATTCAATGCTGAGATAGTAGGCTAAGGAATGATTTTAGCAGAACATAGAATAATCTATCCTGGCTCAAAAGCATACCGGGATGACGAATAGCTCTGTTAAAGTTTTTTGAGTGCACCTTTAAGTGAGTGGTTTCCGAGACAAATTGCAGAAATTGGGTCCTGGCAAAGTTTCCAGGAAAGAGGGCATAGCGACTTAAGTGCGATTAGACTTCAGCTATATTCCAGGTTGTAGATTTTAATTGCCAAACGCCTGAAACAGTGATATTTAACTAAATTTTCACCCCAATGGTTGGGGTGCCCAGACCGTCAGTTCTTGATGTGGCAAGCATCGTTCCAACTTTTCTGGACTGACCGTATATGAAGACAACAACCTTGAACTCAACTCGTGCATATATAGCCGACAGTGGCGTTACTAATGATTTGAACCTGCCTGATGCATATCTGGATTTATTGTCCTCTTTAATCCGCAGTCCCAGTGTTGCAGGTGCTGAACATTCGTTTTTTCGTATACTGCAACGTGAGCTGGAGGAGCGAGGTGCTAAAGTAAACTGGTATGAAGGCTTGCTGGTAGCACAGGGCAATCAACCCGATAGTGTCATGTTTTCAGCTCATATTGATCGCCATGGTCTCATGTGTACTGGCCCCAATGAGTTCCAGTATGCGGCCTTTGTTGCAGGTGCCCGCTCAGATCTGTTAGGCAACTCGGTCGATGAGCAGTTGATGAAAAAAATTGTTGATCGCTTTGCATCTGAATCTGTATATGCCTATGAGCCCTGGTCCGGGACTTATCGTGGTCGTGGCATTATTGATCGAGCCTACATATGTGAATACCGAAACAACCTGATATTTGAGCTGAATGGAATGGAACATCTTGTCGCCGGTACGCCGGTTGCTTTTTCCGATAAGCTGAGGGTCTCAGATGAAGCCCTGGTTGGGCAACTGGACAATGTTCTCACGGCTGCTGTGCTGGTGTTTCTTTTTGAGCTGGGATTTCAGGGCACGGCGTTCTTTACAGCACAGGAAGAGGCTGGAAAAAGCTGGCGCTACTTACTGGAATGGTTTCGTCGCTTTGGTGGTTCAACTAATCAGCTGATTGTAGTGGATACCAGCCCTTATCCAAATCTTGAAGCTGCCAAACAGCAAAACCTGGTATTGCGTAACAAGGACGCCAATGCGGCTTTTAATATGAAGCTTACGGAAAAGCTGGTGTCACTGTGTCAGCAGCATGGCATCAGTTTTCAGTTTAAAGACCAGTATGTCGAAACGATGAATGCCGAGTTAATTGCCAGAGGGGAAAGCCCTGGTTCACTTGGATCAACAGAAATGGGTCGTATCATTTCTGCATCTAATGGTCTTGTTGATGGCACCACATTGCAGATACCAACCTCGGGTTATCACACCCTTTCAGAGTCAGCACCGCTGGCTTCTGTTGGTGCTTTTATTCAAGTCTTGTCGGTACTTTCAGGTTTGAAGGGTAGTAAGAAATAAACCGGCAGGCACAGGCAAGGGCAATCCCTTAAAAGGATTGCCCTGAGTTTTTATTGTTGATCACCCAATTCCTGTGGTGTGGCTTCGGGGTATAAGTGTCTATCGATGCATTCTTGAAGGTATATGTCTGGATTTTCGGAGCTTTCAGCTTCCTTTTCACAAGTGCTAACAGCATCATCTGAGTAGCCGTCATTCATATTTTCCTGTTCTTCCGCATAACAGGCTCCACTTATAGTTAGCATAGCTGCAATTATAAAAGTGTGAAAATTAAAACTAATTTTCATTAAGATTGCTCCTAAATTAGGTCGTAAAGGTTATCGAGATCGCCGCTATCTTTTAGTGGTAATCAGTTTGTGGGTAAAGTGAAAAAAACAAATTGATACGATCAATAATTTAGATTGATAGTCCCGATTAAAAATTAAGGAGCCTCTGATGTGTTGTCATTTCGACTCGACGGATGACAATTTTGATTTAATCAGAGGTTCCTGGGTGCTTTTTCATCAGATATGCAGCTGCAGACGCACAAAAATGGCTACAAAATAACTACAGCCTTCAGATCTTTAGCAGATGACTACTGGAGCAGGTTCTGGATCTCCTGAGCACCAAACATTACTATTTCAATGGCTATCAGAATAATGATGATCCATTCCAGAAAAGCCGAATGCTGGTGTTTCTGCTCGTCAGCCAGCATGCCAAAAAGTTCATGGATCGTTTCCAGCTTTTTAGATAATAGATCCACCCGTTGGTGTATCTCAAGATAGCGCGCTGCAATATTATAGGTTGATTCATACTCTGGATATTCCCAGAAGAATTCCGGCGTATCGAGCAGGCCATAGTGGAGAATGATGTCACTTTTGGTGCTGAATAATCGACCTCGAATTCTGGCAATTTCCCGTCGACTGAGGTCTATCTTGCCCGTGGTGGCCAATGCTTCTGGCAGGTGGGAGTAATTTTGTATCGTGCACTGTGCCTGCAATTCATATTCAATCAGTTTTAATGACTGAGCAAGTGCATGACTCGCCGCCAGCCGTGTCAGTGGATTATCATCCGCCAGACTGATGGTATCTCTATTAATGCGAAACTCTTCACCCTCGGTAGTAAATCGAAAGTGTTCCTGTCTATTACTTTCTACTTGAGTGTCATCAAACTGAAGTCGATTGAAAAGGGCCTGTCGTTCACCTTCATCAACACCCCAGAACACCACGATGCCATAGTCAAATACCCACAGTTCTCCACTGGGTAAACTGATGTGCACTGCGTCCCGATAACGAACGCCGCGCTCATTGTTGATTAAATCCTGTTCCTCGGGTGAAGTTAAAAAAATGTCACCCAGATTTATGGCCGAAACACGATCATTGCTAAAAACCATATTTATATAATCCTATAAGCACATCAATACGCTAGCGAACAACTGATGAAGTCTGATTGTAAGGTTGTGATGAGTGTATAGGGACCTCTGATTGTTCACGAAGTGAGGCAGTAGTATGCTAGTGCAATCAACTTCGGGAAAAGCTGGGCTCTTTTCTCCAGTATAAAACAATCATGATTTAATAAGAGGTTCCCTAATTAACATTTCGACGCGCTTCCATTCTGTGCAGTAGCTCCGACATAATGAGCCTGTATAATTCGTCGCCAAGATAACAGTCCTCGACACCACTGTCGATACTTGGATTGTCGTTTACTTCAATAACATAACCAATGCCATTTTTTTCTTTTATATCGACGCCATAGAAGCCATTACCAATCGGTCTGGTGGCTTTCATGGCCGCATCCAGAACAGCTTTAGGTGCTTCGAAAGTAGGCAGGGTTTCGAAATTGCCTGAGGCGGTTTTTTTTGCTCCGTGCTGGTAGATTTGCCAGTGGTTGCGAACCATATAATATCGACAGGCATAGATTGGCTTGTTATTAAGCACACCAATGCGCCAGTCGAAGTCGGTATACAAATATTCCTGTGCCAGCAATAGGGTCGATTTTTGAAACAGACGCTCAAGAACCTCTTGCAGCTCCTGACGATCGTTGGCTTTTTCCACACCCACTGAAAAGGAACCGTCGGGTATTTTCAGTACTATGGGATAGTCCAGTTTTTCTTCGAGCTGAGCTATCTGGTGGGGTTTCCCCTTGTGCAATAATTCGGTTCGAGGCGCAGGTACCTTATTATTTCGGAACAGGTCCGCCAGGTAGATTTTGTTGGTGCAGCGCAACATAGACGTTGGATCATCTATCACCACCATATCTTCAACCTCGGCACGTTTGGCAAAGCGATAGGTATAGTGGTTGATCGAGGTAGTGGTACGTATAAAAAGCCCGTCATATTCAGGCAGCCGTAAATAATCTCTCTGGGTAATGAGTTCACAGTCTATGCCGAGTGATTTACCTGCGGCAATAAAACGCTTTAAGGCTGTTTTATTTGAAGGTGGTAGCTTTTCTTCGGGGTCAACCAGAATGGCCAGATCATAGCGGAACTGCTTTTTGCTGCGCTTCTTACGCCATACTTTACGGCTGAAATCATCTAGTGCTTTGGCAAAGGCGGTCTCATCTGCATCATCTAAAATACTCTGGCTGCGGATATTAAGCATGTCAATCTTCCAGCCTTTATCATAGCGCAGTGTGATCTCCAGTAGCGGGCAGGGGAAAAGTTCAAACAGCTTATGAGACAGCTCACTGTATTCCGGGTCGATGGTGGTGCCAAAAAAACTGTACAGCTTTAATAGCCCATCTCCCGTGCTGGGCGCTGGCTTTTTCGACAGCATTTCAGGCATATAGTTGAGTTCTAACCGATATAGTGCTCGTTGGCTCAGGTCGTTAAGCGTGCGCACAGAGGGAATAACTCCGTGACCCCTGGCTTCAGCCAGAAGTGAGCAGTAATAACCTGCTGAGAGGTAACGATTATTGCGACACAGGTTGATGATTCTTAGTCGTAAACCTTTGCCATCGGGGCTATTAGCAGTTCGGGCGTAGTCACTATCGAGATACTCTTCGAATGTTACTACGTTATCGCTTGGGTAGTAGGGCCCCCAGTCGGCTTTATTATCAATAATAATCAGTGTATCTGACATGGCCTTCCCAGCCTGAAATGAAGCGGTAATTGTGCGACGAATGATATGCTTATACAATCATTTTTATACAAAAAATTATTTATTAAAAGTGATTCTTTATTGGTGTAAGCAAGAGTATTCTTAGCGATGATTATGTCGGTGAACCTCTGATCAGGTTATGCCTGAACCCTATTTTGGGTTTATATCATGGGTTCAGTGTTTTCGGTTTATTGTAGTCGCCCTGTATCGCTATTGATTCTGAGATTTTTTATGACCATACCTGTAGCACTGAGTGCTAAAGAGCTTGAGGTTTTTCCTGAGAACTATATTAGTGCAAAGAAGATGCTAATGGCATTGTCAGAGGATTGTGCTCAGACTAAAGCTGTCCACAGCTTTCCTCTGGAAGTCGTTAGCGACATTGATAATGAGCGTCTGTCGACTGAAATAATATGGCTAGGTCCAGAATCGGCAGAGAAAGTTGTGGTGTTAATTTCAGCAACGCACGGTGTAGAAGGTTTTGTGGGTGCTGCCGTTCAAATCGATTTGCTGTTACGCCTTCAACAGGGTTACTCGTTACCGAAAAATACGGCGCTCATGATTGTATTTGCGCTCAATCCCTTCGGCTTCGTTAAGTATCGCCGCTGCGATGAAATGGGCATAGATCTTAATCGTAATTTTATTGATTTTGATCAGCCACTACCTGTGAACGATGGTTATGAGCGCATAAAGGACGCCATTTACTGTGCTGACCCTGTGCAAAGGCAGCGGCTATTTGAGGGTTTTCGTCAACAATGGGGCCAAACGGCTTTTGAGATTGCCGTGAGTGGAGGCCAGTATACAGATCCTCTGGGTCCGTTTTATGGGGGTGAGAAGCCGGCCCATGGGCATAAAGTTATGGATCAGATTATTGAACGTTATCAGCTGGCTCAGCGTCATCTGGCCGTGATTGACATACATTCAGGCCTGGGGCCCTATGCCTACGGCGAGGTGATCAATGATCATCCCCTCGACAGTTCAGGGTATACAGTGGCCAATAAATGGTATGGTGCCAGTGCGGCCTCTCCCGCGGAAGGGGATTCAAGTTCGGTGAAAAAGCTTGGGTTATTAGACTACCGTTGGCATCCGTTAATGAAACAGCGGGGTTGCTTTGTCACACTGGAGTTTGGCAGTTACCGGACACAGGCGTTGTTTGATGTAATCCTGCAGGATCATTGTAGCTGGAAACTGAATGATCGGCAGGCAATGACTAAGAGTGCTGAGGCAATGAAAGAACATTTCTGTCCACGAGACAGTTACTGGAGAGAATTGGTGCTGGTGAAATCCAGACAGGTTATTCAGCAGGCGGTGGATGGTCTTCAATATGACTAAGCAGAAAATTGTTATCCAGCCGGCGACCCTGGATGATCTCGATTCACTGCTTGAACTTGAGCAGAAATGTTTTATTACAGACCAGCTTAGTCGTCGTAGTTTACGTCGCTTCCTGAGCAATGAGCAGAGTGTATTTCAGGTGGCTAAACAGGCGGAAATCATCGTTGGCTATCTGCTGGTCACATTTCATCGGGGCACTCGTCTGGCGCGACTGTACTCTATTGCTGTAGATCCAGAATGGCGTGGTCAGGGTGTGGCTCGAAAACTGATAAACAATGGAGAAGAGGAATCTCAACGGCGAGGTGCGCTTTATCTTCGTCTGGAGGTTAATAATACTAACCAAAGTGCAATAGGCCTGTATCACTCCCTGGGGTTCAAGGAATTTGGACTACTGCAGGATTATTATGAAGACCATAGCGATGCGCTTCGTATGCAAAAGCGTATTCGTTATCCTGACAGGGCATCTGTTCATACACTAATACCCTGGTATCAGCAAAGCACGGCATTTACCTGTGGCCCCGCCGCGATGATGATGGCCATGGCTGGATTAAATACATCCTATAAATTACGTCTAACCGAAGAGCTGGAGCTGTGGCGAGAAGCCACCACTATATTTATGACCTCCGGTCATGGTGGCTGTCATCCTTTAGGGTTGGCTCTGGCCGCCAAAAGACGTGGATTCAATGCAGATGTGTGGATAAATCAGCGTCAGCCACTGTTTATAGATGGTGTACGCAGCAATGAGAAAAAAACCATTATTGAAACAGTGCACAATGATTTTGTTCAGCAGAGTAAAGCGGCAGGTATCGCCATCCACTATGAAAACATCAACCAGGAAACACTGATCGATGCCTGTGATCAGGGCGCAGTACCCATTGTATTGATCAGTACTTACCGCATGGATCGAAAAAAAGCACCTCACTGGGTAGCAATAAGTGGCTACGATGATCAGTGTTTTTATGTACACGATCCCGATCCGGATGAGAAGCACCAGGATCTTCTGGATTGTCAGTATTTACCGATCACACTTAAGGATTTTGATCCCATGTCCTCTTTCGGCAGCAATCGCTTGCGTACGGCGGTAATCCTTTACCCGGGTCTCGGGTCTTCCTGAAGTTTCCTGGTCACTATGAAACCGATGGATAATTTTTTCTGATTGATTAGCTGAAGCCCTGTTAATGAATTCGGGCAAAACCAGGTTCAGTTTCTGTGATTATTTATCAACGTCCGGGGTCATGGCCGGGAAATGCTGAATGTATATCTGCATCCTGCGTCACTGAAATGAATTGTTTAATTTTATGATTTATTCACCACCGTGCTTATCAAAATAGCCGCACCATATTCAAGCGAATAAGCTTGAATTTATCTTCTTTGCGCCAAATAGGTGCGATTTTTGTCCGATATCAGGCTTTTTCCTCTGGCCCAATAATTGCTCATCTCTATTCATACAGCTCTGCTGGACATCCTTAAATATGAATGGAGGTGAATTATGTCGGCAGTTATTGAGCACAGCTACCTGGCATCGGCTAAATATATTATTAATCACGATATTATGAACTGCACAGCTGAGGGAGTAGTTGGTAATCATCTGTATTCGGGCCGAGCTCTGGGGCTTTCAGAACCCTGGGACATTATCCAGTTGCATCCGGATTTAAAACCTCTGTGGCCTGATATTAAAGAACACTATCAACGAATTGGTCTTAGTTATAGTGAAGACGTGATCTGGGATCTGAATTTAAGACAGCTGGGGGCGCATATAAATCACAGGCCCTCGGTGTTTTATTTTGGCCCCGACGAATGTGAAAACTGGGGTGATCAGGAATGGCTTCAGACGGTTAAGTATATTAATTCTAAAAACAATTTCATGGCACTGGCGCAGGAACTGGGTGTAGATGTTCCGAGAACCCTGTGTTTTGATAATGTCACAGCGATTGATGAAAAGGCCATGCAGGATATTGTATTTCCCTGTTATTTGAAAGCGGCTATATCTGTGTCAGGAGTGGGGATTTACCGTTGTGAAAATAAAGCGGCCTTTAGCGAGGCATTAACAGGCTTTGCTGAGCATGTACCGGTACAGGTACAGGAAGAAGTGATCACTGAAACATTTCTTAATCTGCAATACCAGGTTATTGCTGATGAGGTGGTCAGGCTGGAGGCCAGTGAACAGATCCTCGATGGTTTTGTTCATCAGGGTAATCGAGTACCTGCGAGTTACCAGCCCTGGGCAGCGGTGGATACTATGGCGGTCTGGTTAAAAGATCATGGTATGAAAGGCGTCTTTGCTTTTGATGTTGCTGTGGTACAAACTGATAAGGGCCTGCGTTTCCCGGCCATCGAATGTAATCCACGTTTCAACGGTGCGTCCTATCCGACTATGATTGCACATAAACTGGATATACCCGAATGGACGGCTGTCAGCTTAACCACTCAATATAGAAAGCTTTCAGATATAGATCTTAGTGGAATTGAGTTTGATAAAAAAACTGGCAATGGAGTGATTATTGTCAACTGGGGTACTGTACTGGCGGGTAAGCTGGTCATACTTTTGGCCGGACCCAGTGAGTTCCAGGAGGAACTGGCGGTAGAACTTAGCAGCCGCCTTTGATATGGTAAGCGCAATTTTGACCAGCTGCAGGTGCATCTGGTTACTTACATCAACAAGAAGTTATATATGAATCAAATGGCTGGTTATTCACTTATGGTCCACGGCGGAGCCGGTGCACTGGATAACGTCAAGGACCCTAAAACAGCTGTTCGTTACCTGGAAAGTATTCGCTGTGTACTGGAACATGGTCGCCAGGTACTTACACTTGGTGGTTCTGCGTTACAGGCGGTAGAAGCCTGTGCTTCGCTGCTGGAAGACGATCCGGTGTTCAATGCAGGATGCGGTTCGGTATTGAATGAAAACGGCAAAGTGGAAATGGATGCCGCCATCATGGATGGTCGAGATCTCTCAGCCGGTGCGGTAGCCGCCGTGGATAATATCGCCAATCCTGTCCAGCTGGCACGTTATGTAATGACCGAGAGCGAACATGTCATGTTGATTGCTGAGGGTGCTATGCGTTTTGCCGATCACTGTGGCATGGTGCGAGTCCCGGAGAATTATTTTTACACCCCAGATAGAGTCAAGCAGCTGGAGGAAGCACGCTTAAAGCATAAGGTCATGCTGGATCATGATGATACGGAAGAAGATAGTGAGGATCAGAAATACGGCACCATTGGCGCCATAGCTAGAGATTTGCAGGGCAATCTGGCGGCGGCAACTTCTACCGGTGGTATCGTTAACAAACGCATGGGACGAGTAGGTGATTCCCCCATCGTTGGCGCGGGTGTTTATGCCGATAATGAAACCTGTGCAGTATCCGCCACAGGTTATGGTGAAGACTTTATGCGTACGGTAATAGCAAAAACCATTGCCGATTTTATTTATATGAAAGGTATGAATGGCAAAGATGCCACTAAAGCCGGGATTGAATATCTAACTCGCAAAGTCAAAGGCCGCGGTGGTGTGATCGTTATCGACAAAGATGGCAACTGTTGCAGCGGTTTTACCACAAAGAAAATGATTCACGGCTGGATAGAGAATGGTGGTGAAGCGATGGCGAGATTTTAGAGTCTATGTTTAAAGCGCACAGAAGTGACCATTTGCGTTTTTTAACAAATCAAATAACAAAACCAGTTCAAGAAGAAATATCAGTAAAACGCCTTTTCAGCATCAGGACGTGTTTTAAAGCGTTTGTAAATCCACTGGTACTGAGCCGGGCATTCACGCACCAGCTGTTCCACATCCCGGTTCATGAGTTCGGTGGCGGCCTGCAGGCCCTTGTCGGCGAAGCTGTCGCTGGACGCTTTAAACACCATTTTAAATCCACGGCCTGCGGGCAGGCGCTCGGCATAGGCATAGATAACCTGGCAATTAAATTTAGTCGCCATCCTCGGCAGCAGAGTCATGGTGTAGGCCTGTATGCCGAAAAAAGGCGCGAACAGACCATTGCCCGTACCCGGTTCCTGGTCGGGTAACACCCCTACTAACTCGGCATTTTTCAGAGCTTTTGACAAAGCGCGCACACCCGTATTATCGGTCGGTACCAGAGTGGCGCCGGTACGTTGTCGGGACTGACGCACTTTTTCATCGAAGCCCTTGAGTTTGGGTGGGCGATACAGCGTGGTCATGGGAAAGTGTCTGGCGCAATACAGGCCAACCAGTTCCCATGAGCCGATGTGGGGTATCGCCAGCAACACGCCCTGGCCCTGTTGTCTGGCTTTATGAATCAGTTCCTCGCCTTCCACTGACTTCACCATTGCCAGTACGGATCGGGCGTTTCTGCCCCACATAATGCCCATTTCACTCAACAATTTACCGGTTTCCAGCAGTGTATCCTGCAGCAACTGATGTTGTTGTGTGGGTTCCAGTTCAGGAAAGCAACGCTGGATATTAATCCGGGCTATGGTTTTCATCTTGCTGGGTTTGATCTGGTAAATCCAGCCAATGAGTGTGCCGATCCAGTGGGCCAGCTTCAGGGGGAGGTATGAGGTGAGTATGAGTAGGAATTTAAGCAGCTGGATTTTCATAATGTTATTGTAAAACAAAAGCTGGGATTGTTTTTTTAAAGTTGGGTCATAGCACAATTGTTTTTAATATTTAGAACAAACCAGGCACTTACTTCGTCATTAGTTACAAGTTACAAGTTACAAGTTACAAGTTACAAGTTACAAGTTACAAGTTACAAGTTTGCAGTTATCAGTGTGCAGTTATCAGTGTGCAGTTATCAGTAAAAGCTTCAATGAGTGGTTGACAAGAAGATAGGCGACCACAAGATTTTGACTGCCCACTCATTCCTCCTCAAAACCAAATAATATTAAACAATAGTTTAATTATGCT
Source organism: uncultured Gammaproteobacteria bacterium (assembly GCA_965368175.1). Taxonomy (GTDB): domain Bacteria; phylum Pseudomonadota; class Gammaproteobacteria; order SZUA-229; family SZUA-229; genus CBDULX01. The sequence goes on from CBDULX010000028.1 coordinate 15,425, forward strand.
ATACTTCACCCATGTTTAACTAAATAATTAAACGATAGTTTAATGTCTCAGCATATTAAAGCTTTAATCAATCAGCTTATTTCAACGGCTAAGGCTCGAGGTCTGTCCCAGGCCCAGCTGGCTCAAATGGCCGGAGTGACAGCGGTCGGGCTCAGCAAGGCCAAGAGTCGGGGCGATATTCGGGTTTCCACGCTGGAGGAACTGGCCAGCCAGCTGGATCTTGAACTGGCGTTTGTTCCTCGCAGGTCTAAAGAAAAAGCCGCCGAAGCCATCAAATCCGGGGCTTTCTTTCGAACCTCCACCGGCCCGAAAGATAAGTCGGAAGAGAAGAAGGCATAGCCATGGCGCGAAATCAACATGCTGTTATCTGGACTCGGATCTCCGGTGTACCTGAAAAAATGGGCGATCTGGTGTTGTCGTCCGAGCAAACCTCGTTTACCTATAGTAAAGATTATCTAACTTCCGGGCGTCCCGGTTTCTGCCTGCTGGGTGATGGCGCTATCTGGGGCAGCGATACCGTCACTTATCCCATTAGTGAACGTATTCCGGTGTTTCCACGTTTTCTGTCACTGATTCCCGGTAATAACCCGCGCAACCTGCAACGCCGTAACTACCTGGATATCCTGCGCAGCAAACTGGGCAAGGAGCCACCACCCGGCCTGGAAACTGAATGGCAATTACTGGTGATGGGTGGCCATGGAGGCATAGGTCATATTGACGTGTTTGCCGATGATATTCTGGCCGAAGCCTGGTATCGTAGCAGTTCTGAAACATCCCGCACCCTGGCCACTGTGAATGCGAGTAACAATCGATCTCAACTCTGGCGCATGCTCAAACGCAATGTGCTGGATGAAAACCTCGAGTTTGATCCACAGGTTATCGAGGAAACCTTAGGTCCAACGCCCTCAGTGGGCGGCATGATCCCCAAGCTACTGGTATCCATCACTGCCACCGATACAGAGCCCGGTTTTTATCCCCCTGGAACGAAAGATAAAACCGATGTGGTGCTGAAAATCGAGCCGCCGGAATACAATGGCTTACTCGATCTCGAAGCCCTGTGCCTGGATTTACATCGTGAAGCTGGATTCGAAGTACCCAACTACCATCGTTATGATGATGAGGGTCTGCATTTCCTGGCAGTGGAGCGATTCGATCGAGTCAACGGCATGCCTGTTCCCATGGAATCCCTGTTTTCAGTGATTGCCACTGGTGATCATCGCTTTCGTGAAACCGGGGATATTCTGCTGGATGAACTGGGCGGCATAGTTCAACGTCTGGCTCAGGTGGCCGCACTGGCAACTGACACTGGTGAGCAACTTTACCGCAGAATGTTAATGGCGTTACTCACCGGTAACGGTGATCTGCATCTGGATAATATCGCCCTGCTTGGAGGGCTTAGCAACTGTCGCTTAACACCGATTTACGATCCTGCGCCCATGCGGGCATGGCCACGGCATAATCTGGTTAGTGCGATTCCTTTCGATCCATCGGGCTACGAGGACCATGGCGCTTTTTTTGTTGCGCTGGGTAAATCCTTTGATTTGCCGATGGAGAAGGTACAGCGATGTATTCAGGACGCGATGGATGCCACTTCATCTTATGCTGAACGGCTAATGGAGTTACAACGGGTACCGTTACGGCAGCGGAGTCAGCTGGTGGACATTGTGGAAAGGGAGCGTTTGCTTTTATCAAAGTATGTCGCTTAGTCGTAAGCAGTGATAACTTGTGCTAAGCCTTGATCAGGTAGCCAGATTAAGGTCAGCTTTTATTTTAATCCATGAAGTAAAAGTGATTGGGACTGCAGTGTTTTATTATCAGAAAATTAATTAAAATAACAACTAACGACAAGTTTTGATCTAACATCAGATGCAAAGTCTTATTAAAGCATAGATTATAAAAAATTATTGATATGATATTGGCTAATTACATAAATTTAGCAAGTACTAATTTTTAAAAATGAAGCTATATACTTTTGTATCTGTTTATTTTTGATTATATGGTCGTGATCCGCAATGAATGTGCCAGTTCCACAAGTAAATCAGTAGTATTTGCTGGGTTCGTTACACTGATGAGATCAGTGTTTTTTCATACACTTTAAATGGGTGTCGGTTATTATAGCTGGTAATGTAACAATAAATGTACCGCATATATTGGTTAATACATAGCTGCCAGATAACGGAGATGGGAGGCTAACAGCCATGCTTGATAATGTACGAGTTAAAGATCTATATATAACAATAGATGATTATCCCAATATTTCTCTCGATGCGCCTATTGGTTATGCTATTTACTTCATGCACCGTGTACTACAGGATAAAAATAAATACCGCAATATCCTGGTGCTGGACGACGATGATCATCTGCAGGGTTATTTATCCCTGAAAGATCTGATTCGTGCAGTTGGCCCAGACTATCTGCAAAAAAGAAAGCCTGCTGTAAAAGGCAATCAGCCATTTAATTTTGAAGGGCTGACTCCGGATCTGGCAACACTTAGCCTGTTGTGGGAAGAGGGCTTTACCGCTAAATTGCACAGTGAATTAAAAAACCCCGTGCGTGAATATATGACTCTGATGGAAGATCAGGTGTCACTTGAGGATCATATATCAAAATGCATGTACTTGATGCTCCTTCACGATGTGATCGTTTTGCCGGTAGTAGAAAATGATCTGGTTATTGGTGTGATACGTCAGGTCGATGTGTTCGAGTGCATTGCAGCCAGTGTTGAAAAGGTATGGCTGCATAAAAAAGATGAGGGTTAAGTCATGTCGGAACCTGTTGTGAATAATAATCCATTCAGTCTGTTGATTGAAAGTTTCGACATTAAACGCATCATCTTTATTTCTCTTGGCCTGTTTTTCTTCTTCTGGCTTTATCTGGCCGATCCTTTGCCCGATGCCGTCGATCCCATGGGTGAGCACTTTGAATTGAGCCCAGAAGGAAAAGCCGCGATTGCACTGTTTTTGCTGGCAGGCACATGGTGGGTGTTTGAAGTGGTCCCCATTGGCATAACCAGTCTGGCTATCGGTGTGTTCCAGGCGTTGTTTTTAATTCGCACACCTAAAGCTGCGTTTAATGATTTTATGGATCCGTCGGTGCTGTTTATTTTTGGATCGCTGGTTATTGGTATGGTGTTTACCAAAGTGGGCTTATCAAGACGAATGTCTTACAAAATGCTCACCATTGTTGGTGAAAAAACCAGCATGATTTATCTGGGCTGTTTTATGGTCACGGCTTTGCTAACGCATTTTATGGCGCATACGGCCGTCGCCGCCACTATGTTTCCTATAATGATGGCGATTTATTCACTTTATGGGGAAGGGGATAAGCCAACGAAATTTGGTAAAGGTCTATTTATTGGCATGGCTTTTGTAGCCGGCGCCGGTAGCATGATCACGTTATTAGGCGCTGCACGTGGGGCGGTAGCCCTTGGTTTTTTCAATGACATTGAGGCACGTCAGGTGTCATTTTTTGAACTCAGTTATTATATGTTTCCAGTGGGCTGGTTGATGGTGTTTCTTTGCTGGGGTTTGATGATGGTGATGTTCAAACCCGAGAAAACAGAAATTCCCGGTCTGCGTGAAAAGGCGCAACGACTTTATAAAGAAGCCGGTCCCATAACCCGAGATGAAATATTTGTCGCTCTGGTGGTGTTCGGGGTTATCTTAACTTTATCACTGAAATCATTTATACCGGCGATGGCTTTCATTGATAAAACCTCTGTGATACTAGTTTCCACCATTATCTTTTTTTTGTTTAAAATTTTAACAGTCAGAGAGCTGGAACAAATTCCCTGGAATATCGTTTTGCTGTTTGCCGGTGCTATGAGTATTGGCTTTTGTTTATGGGAAACTGGTGCGGCTAAATGGTTGGCGATTAACTGGTTAGTTATGTTCAAGGAATCCAACTGGTTTGTTTTCGTAATGGGAATTTCTTTCTTTGTTATGATAATGACCAACTTCATTATGAATGTTGCTGCCATTGCTATTTCACTGCCAGTGGCTCTGGTTATTGCGCCTTATCTTGGTGTGTCCCCCGAAGTGGTTCTGTATGCGTCGCTGATTGTTTCAGCTTGTCCTTTCCTGTTGCTGGTGGGGGCCGCACCTAATGCTATTGCTTATGATTCAAAGCAATTCACTACAGGGCAATTTTTTGTTGCAGGTGTTCCAGCCAGTATAGTTTTAATGGCCGTTGTTGCTCTTGCTATTGGTATAATCTGGCCACTGATGGGAATGCCCATTACAAAATTATGAACATATAAAAATTAGCAGGTAGAAAAATAGTGGAGGGAGTGATTTGGCTAAAAATTAGTAGACAACCGACTAGCTGATTTTGTTAGTCAGCTTGTTCAGTGTAATTTCCGTGATATTTAACCTTTAGGATGGCTTTTACAAGTTTGGAGTGCACTCAGAGCTATATTAAACTATCATTATATATGACATGGGACTATCGTATTTTGTACCTGATTATCGTCCTTTATTTTAGATTTTCATGCTTACCTCTGCTATACATAAATGAACAACACGGGATCTCATTAATATTGTAGAGGCTGGCGATAAGGTTTTATACCTCTTACCTGGTGTGATTGGGAATATTTATTAAATTTCCAGGGAACCTCTGATTAAGGTATGGGAAGAAACTGAAATTGCTGTAAGCTCATAATTCGGAAGGCCATCAATGATTACTATAAAAGAATTCATGACGGA
>CBDULX010000029.1:0-19838 GCA_965368175.1 uncultured Gammaproteobacteria bacterium
GATGTTCATGGAAGAACAAGTGTCTCGTGAGGGCATGGATAGCCCGAAAAGACTCCATTCTCGAGAAGTATAAGCAATATAAGTCAAAAGATCCCTCGCCATGCTCGGGATGACAATAGTGTCATTTCGACCAGAGGGAGAAATCTTTTTGTGAACAGTAAAATCAAAGGTGTCAGAGTCGATTGATTTTTAGCTTATCGTAAGAAAATAAAAAAAGCACCGATTATCAGATTTAAGCTTTGCTTATTGCGCTATTCCCGATTGTTTACTACAAGACCTATTCTAATCGTAAACAATTAAGGGAGTAATTGCATGAGAAAAATCACTACATTCATACTGAGCCTCTATGCTCTTGCTGCATCAAGCATCCTGCAAGCCACGCCAGTTATTACCGGCTCACCAAAATTAATAAGTCCCAACATACTGCTTTGGCCTAGAGATGTGGCAGGTGGTGCGCCTAACCTGACTGAAAGAACTTCGAATACAGTACTGGATATGCATGCGCGCTTTAACGATTGTGATATGGCGTTGTCAACTTCAGGTAACTACCATATGGCGCTAAGAGACCTTTGGTATGATTTTTATCTCCCTGCCATGGCTACGGCTGGTTATCCTTTAAGAACCTGGTTATACACAACCAGTCCTCCCATTTCACCACTTCAAATTACCAATAAACGCGTAACGATTGGTAATGTGCGAGCTCGATGTTTGCCTCAGGTTGTAGTCGGCCCAGGTTCGATAATGGATGAGGTGATTGCTCTTGGTGTTGCAGATGGAGAGCCTGTACCCGTTATTCGAAACCGTGGCAATGTGTTGCTGGTAAGTGCAGGCAATCCAAAAAATATTCAGTCAATATGGGATCTTAAACGCATAGATGTTCGTGTCGCCACGTCTAATCCGTACAATGAGCCTGGCAGTTTTGGTAATTACTCCAGTAGTATTTATAACATTGCATTAAATGATACACCTGTGGGGAGTACTGAGGCCGATGAATTGTATAATGCAATTTTTAACAGTACGATGGATGATAAATGGGCCTCAGGTCGTCGTATACATCACCGGGAGGTGCCCTGGTTAATTGCCCGCGACCATGCGGATGTTGCTCCCATTTTTTACCACCTTGCACTCTATGCTAAACTTACCTTTCCCAGACAATTTGATATTGTGCCATTGGGTGGAACTGTCGATATGCCCGACCCTCTGCCTGGAAATAAGGTGGGGACCCTGTTTGCACTGAAGATCAAAGGAGACTGGAGTGCCAAACAACTTGCAGCAAGAGACATGCTGGTGCACTATTTTCAAACACAGGAATTTGGGCTTATATTAAACAAATACGGTATCGATGTACCAATACCATAAACTGAATAAACAACCAAAAGAGTCACCCGATTGAAATTAAACATTAGACCAGCCATAGATAAATTGTTTCTAATATTAGAATGTGTTTTTTCTGATATCGATCAGAGATTCCTTAAGGAATAAACATGAAGGCTATCTGGAAAGATCAGTTACTGGCTGAAAGTAAAGACACAATCGTAATCGAAAATAATCATTATTTTCCATCGTCGTCTTTAAATATGCAGTTTTTTATCAAAAGTGAAACTACATCTAAATGCCCATGGAAGGGTATAGCCAGTTATTACACAATAGCAGTGAACGGAGAAGAAAATAAAGATGCTGCCTGGTATTACCCATCACCGAAAGAGGCTGCAGCCGAAATCACGGCTTATGTAGCATTCTGGCGTGGAGTTGAGGTGGTAGAATAATTAAATTGCTAAAACACATAAAGCATGATCATGAGATATGGTTTTGTTACCATGTTGTTAGAATCATGAAAAAAGGATAAACAATGGTTACTTATAATGGAAGCTGTCACTGCGGTAATATTTCATTTTCTTTTGAACATGAGAAAATAGATTCGGGCCTGAGATGTAACTGTTCAATATGCAGACGCAAAGGAGCGGTTATGTCAGGTTTTACGCTCGCACCAGAACAATTAAACATAAAAGAAAATAACCATTCATTGGCCGTATACCAGTTTGATACTAAAGTGGCCAAACACTATTTTTGTAAAACCTGTGGTATTTACCCTTTTCATGAAACAGTACGCAAACCGGGTCATTATCGAGTCAATCTGGGCTGTATTGACGATATTGATACCAGTGATCTTAAAATAGATGTATTTGATGGCAAAAGTATTTAGCTAAATGATAACGAGACACTGGGCCTCGTTATCATACTGTTAGACGTAAAATAACAGCATGGAGGTTTCAAAATGAGTGCCGAGAAACCCAAAATCGCCTGTCTGCCAAACGGGCCGTATTATTTGCTTAATGATCTCACGCCACGAGTCATACCCAATATTCAAAAATCTCAGGGTGATCCCTGTTCTACCATCACCGGGGTGGCCTTATGTCGCTGTGGTGGTTCAAATAATAAACCTTTCTGCGATGGTACCCATGGCAAAAATGGCTTCACCGATGAAAAAATAACCGATAGTAAACTCAACAAACGTGATAATTATGCCGGGAAACAAATTACCATCCATGACAATCGTGGGATCTGCGCCCATGCCGGTTATTGTACCGATAATCTAAGTTCAGTATTTAAATTGAGTGAAGAACCCTGGATTGATCCAGAGGGTGCAACAGCTAAAGATATCATCAACACCATCAAAAAATGCCCATCGGGCGCGCTAAGTTATAGTGTGGATGATATTGAGCATCGAGATCAGGACCGAGAACCGATGGTTACTGTGACAAAGAACGGGCCCTATGCCATTACCGGTGGCATCGAACTTGTGGATCAGCCGCGAGGTGAGGGTGCTTCCATGGAACATTACACGCTTTGCCGCTGCGGGGGTTCAAAAAATAAACCCTTCTGCGATGGTACGCATTGGCACATTGGGTTCAAAGACGAAAAGAATTGATAGTAAAAAAGGCGGCTCAGAGCCCTTTTTTTACCGAGCCGAGCGGTGAGATAAACATAAACAGGAAAATAAAAAGCTTACACCATCGCTTCATCAAGCAACTCTATCCAGTGTTTGACCGGTATGTTTGCTTTGGTTGACATATGCATCTGGCAGCCGATATTGGCGGTCGCAATAACATCAGGCTGTTGCTGTTGCAATGATGTCAGTTTGTTATCCAGTAGTTGCTGTGACAGTTCTGCTTGTAAAATTGAATAGGTACCTGCCGAACCGCAGCACAGGTGAGGATCGACAACCTGGGTAAGGCTAAAGCCGACCTTTTTTAATAGAGATTCAACCACGCCATCGAGTTTCTGACCGTGTTGCAGTGTGCACGGGCTGTGAAAGGCAACCTTTCCATAGCCTGGTTTGAAAGTGTTCTGGCTTAAGTTTTCATTCTGCATAATTTCAATTATGTCTTTAGCCAGTTCTGAAATCCGTCTGGCTTTTTCTGCATAGTCCCGGTCATGCTTCAGTAGATGCCCATAGTCTTTTAATACAACACCACAACCACTGGCTGTGCTGATAATGGCTTCAACACCCTGATCGACATAAGGCCACCAGGCATCGATATTGCGGCGCATGAAATTAAGTCCTTCTTCATGTGCCGATAAATGGTGACTTACGGCACCACAACAGCCGGCCTTGTCTGCGGCGATCAGCTGAATGCCTAGCTGATCCAGGACTCTTGCGGTGGCAGCATTGGTTTCAGGCGAAGTGACACTTTGCGCGCATCCTTCAAGAACCAGCATGCGTCGAGAGTGCTTATGTTCTGGCCAGATGGGTTTTTTGTTCAGCGAAGGGATTTTGCGTTGAATCGATACCGGTAGCAGGGGCTTTGTCCAGTTTGCTATTTTTAATAATTGTTTAAAGCGCTGCGGATAAGCAATGATTTTTCTTAAACCATAACGTGTTAAACCTGCGAATAGCGAACGTTTAACCTGTTGCTCTGCCAGATCACGGCCAATATCGATAAGTCGACCGTATTGAACACCGGATGGACAGGTGGTTTCGCAAGATCGGCAAGTCAGGCAACGATCAAGGTGCAATTGTGTTTTACGGGTAACGGCATTGCCTTCCAGCATTTGCTTGATTAAATAGATACGGCCACGGGGACTATCCAGTTCGTCACCCAGCAATTGATAGGTGGGGCAGGTTGCAGTACAGAAGCCGCAGTGTACACAGGAGCGCAGGATGTTATCCGCTTCCTGACCCTGGGGTGTCTCAATAAACTGCTGGCTGATATTTGTTTGCATGGTTTTGTAATTTTGTCTAGAGTTCGGGGTACATTCGACCTGGATTGAAGATGGCTTCAGGGTCAAAAGCCTGTTTTAACTGGCGATGGATTTTAAGCAGCCCTGTGTTCAGTGGATGAAAAACAATATCTCGATTCACATGATTGCGATAACATTGTGCATGTCCACCGGCCAGTGCAACTTTGCTGCGTATAATTTCCGCTTTTTCATTACTTAGCAACCAGCGTTGGGCGCCATTCCATTCATATAAATATTTGCCCGGTAAATCCAGTAGTGGTGTATTTGAAGCTAAAGATAACCGCCATAATGGCTGCTGTGATTTGAAAAAGGCCAGTTGCTGTTGTTTGAGCTGTTGCCAGAAATCATTACCGGATGTGAGTTCATCGCCACCAATCATTTTAGCGGCCGCCTGTACAGTTTTACTGGATCCGGATAAGCGTATATGCAAGGTATTATCATCAAAGCAGGTAGCAGTGATGGGTAAGGATTGACGACCAAGGGTATGCAGTTTTTTCAGTGCATGTTCGGCATCTATTTCCTGGATCAGCGTCAGGTCGGTGTCTGTTTTGGGCAATACCTTGATGGATAATTCCAGTAACACACCCAGCGTTCCCATGGCGCCACACATCAGGCGGGACACATCATAGCCGGCCACATTTTTCATTACTTCACCGCCAAAGTGAAGGATTTCAGCCTTGCCATTGATGATTTTGCTGCCCAGAACAAAATCTCGTGCTGCACCGGCAGATGCCCGCCCCGGTCCGGACAGGTTACAGGCAATGGTGCCGCCAATAGTTGCATTGTCTCCGAAGGCAGGTGGCTCAAAACCGAGTATCTGGTTTTCGCTGGCCAGCAATGCTTCAATATCGCTTAACGGTGTGCCGGCCCGTGCCGTAATTACCAGTTCCGTGGGTTCATAATTGATAATGCCGCGATGCTGGGCAATATTAAGGGGCTTGCCTGTGGGTTCACGGCCATAAAAATCTTTTGTATTGCCGGCAGAAATGCAGAGCGCTGTTTTTGTTGCTATGGCCTGATTAACTTGCTGCTGCAATTCATTACTTATATCTGTGTCAATCATCATTACAGTCTCTAGAAACGTTCCAGCTCAGGGAAAGCCAGCTCACCATGATGCACATGCATGGCGCCAAACTCGGCGCAGCGGTGTAATGTGGGAACCGCTTTGCCGGGATTGAGTAAACCCTTGTGATCAAAAGCATGTTTTACCGCATGAAACTGGGTTAATTCAGCGGATTTAAACTGAACGCACATCTGATTGATTTTTTCCATGCCCACCCCGTGTTCGCCAGTAATGGTGCCACCAACCGCAACACAAAGCTCAAGGATTTTTCCGCCAAGTTCTTCTGTGCGTTCCAGTTCGCCGGGTTTATTTGCATCATAAAGAATCAATGGATGTAAATTACCGTCACCGGCATGAAATACATTAGCGACGGGTAAGTTATATTCCTGTGACAAGTCGTCAATGGTTTTTAAAACTTCGGGTAAGCGTTTGCGTGGAATGGTGCCGTCCATGCAATAATAATCCGGCGAGATTCTACCGACGGCAGGGAAGGCTGCCTTGCGGCCTTTCCAGAAAGTCATCCGTTCCTGTTCATCTTTAGCTGTACGTACTTCTGTGGCGCCACTGGTTTTCAATATGTCACGCACTATTTGAATATGTTCGGAGACTTCCGCATTGGTGCCATCCAGTTCGCACAATAAAATGGCTTTAGCATTCACCGGATACCCGGCATGGACAAAATCTTCGGCCGCCTGGATGGCCAGCTTGTCCATCATTTCCAGCCCTGCCGGGATAATGCCGGCGGCGATAATTTTACCCACGGCTGTACCTGCTTTGACTACGTCATCAAATGCCGCCAATACTACCTGTGCACGATCCGGTTTTGGCAGAAGTTTAACCGTGACTTCAACAATCACACCCAGCATGCCTTCAGAACCGGTCATCAGTGCCAGTAAATCATAACCGGCGGAGTCAAGACCGCTGTTACCAATGGTGAGTAGTTCACCTTCGATAGTGACAATCTTGATTTGCTGAATATTGTGAACAGTGAGGCCATATTTTAAACAATGCACACCCCCAGAGTTTTCTGCCACATTACCACCAATGGTGCAGGCGATTTGTGAAGATGGATCCGGTGCATAGTAAAGACCGTCAGCTTCGACAGCCTGTGAAATGGCAAGATTACGCACTCCCGGCTGTACCCGGGCAATGCGCTGATCGGCATCGATTTCGAGAATATTTTTAAACTTGGCAAGGCTTAATAGCACACCGTCTTCATGGGGTAATGCACCACCGGATAAACCGGTGCCGGCACCACGGGCAACCACCGGGATATCATGTTCATAGCAATAGCCCAGTATGTTTTGCACCTGTTCTATGCTGGTGGGTAAGGCTACCACCATAGGCAGGAGACGATAGGCGGAAAGCCCGTCACATTCATAAGGACTCAAATCTTCTTTTTCGTATAACACGGCATCGCTGGGCAAGATGCCGAGCAATGTCCTGATAATTTCCTGTTTGTTATGTTTCATGATTAATTTCTTGGCTATAGTGATGCTAAGGAGCCTCTGATTAATTCTATAATGACTTCTGCGTGACCTGAAGCGTGCAGTTGCAAGACGCAAAGCGCAGTTAATGGCTTTAGTCCTTAACAAGGTTTGCACCGGTTTTTGCTCCCTGCAAAACCGGCATACATGCCATCCATGGCAATAAACGCAGCAAATGTGCGCTTCAGGCCGCGCCCTCAGGGGCTTACAGGCTTTTCCGTGCTCGACGTTATGACTTTTCGACAGGTGGCCAACCTGCTTTCAAAGTCATGCCTGGATCACGAATAAGCCTGTAAGCCAGAAGCATCATATAATTGATCAGAGGCTCCTTAGTGTTTAATGTCATCAAACTGCACATAAGTTATTAACAACTTCAGTGCTTCATACTTTAGGTAATCTCTAGCTAACTGTCATCTCGACCGAAGTGGAGAGATCTTATACCTGGAGCAAATTCTTACGGGTTTTGCCTTATGCCTGAGGCAAAAGACAGTAGTCTGTAGTAATGACATAAGAAAATCTTTCAGAGCTTCCTTAATGTTATTCACCGGCTTCATTATACAGCGCAAGGCGTTGATATGCTTTCGCCAAAGCCTCATCGTCACCTACATTACCGGGAAATATCACCACGGGCAAATCCGGGTAACGGCTGTGATTGTCGGGGCAACGCACCACCGAACATCCGGGTAAAATTTGGCCCAGTACACGGGATGACTGCAAATTTAAACCCGTGCTCAGTACATCATTGGATGTAATGCCACCTTTGCTGATGAGAAAGCCCAGACTCTCGGGCAAATTCCGCACTATATCCATTAAAAACGCCGAAACCATGTCGCCAAATGCCAGACGTTCAGACTGGCTTGAAAATGATTTTTCACGACGGCTGGTATAAACAACGGCCGTTTTTCCAGCCTGATGCATCTGCTTAATGCTATCTATAATGTTTTCCAGCAAGCTGTGATGGTCATTCTCAATACGTTCAACATCGACTTCAATGGCCTCAATGCCGGGCATAGTCAACAGGGCCTTTAACTGTTGAGTTGTTTTTTTCACATGTGAGCCCACAATGACAGCGCCAGGTTTGTTATTGCGCACATAGGCTTTCATATTTTCTGGCTTGACGGGCTGTGGTTCCAGCTGTGCCAGTGCGGTTAATAAACTGGCCGCACTGCGAAATAAAAAGCGTTTGCCCTGGCTGGCGGCATGCATTAGCTGACTGCAAAAGTGATTTAAATCATCCTGCGTTTCAGCATCCACTACACAGCATGTGTTTTCCTCTAAGGCCATTAATCGTGCAAGACTGTCACCGCGTACGTCATTAAGTACAAATCGCTCTACCTGATCGGCCTTGATGCGTCCTGCTGTTTTTTCTTCGACGTAATCGGGTAAATAGCTGTGTTTGTAGCCAAACACGGAATCTCTGGCAAATTCGGTTTCATGAACCGGCACCGGTTCGCCATCAACCATTAGATAATGGATGCTGTCTCTGGTAAAACGCCCGCCTTCAAAGAAAGCCGGCACCATGAAGTGCGCATCGAAGGGACCAAGCTCTTCAGCAATTACATCGGTTTCCACCGGATAATGGCCACGCAGGGTCGAGTCGGAACGACTGACGACCAGGGGATTAATGTTGTGGCCTGATGCGGCCATCTCGGTCAGCGCCTGCTTCAGGTTAATGCACACTTCGCGGGTGACGTCGGCAGCACTGACTGCATCCATACCGCGGGTGTTGGTCAACACGAAAAATAGTGGCGCATCATCCTGCAGACCCTGTTTAAGTGTGGCGACATCCCAGCGGGTTAACAACAAACAGCTATGAACCGTTTGTGATCCGGTGGGATCATCATCAAGCACAATGATTTTGGTTTCAGTCATGATTCTTGTTTCTCAATATTTGCCACAGAGACTCAGAGTTCACAGAGATGTTTATATTTAATTGGTTGCCATGCAGATGCGTGGTCAACCCAATCTGATAAATCTTTGTGTTCTCTGTGTCTCCGTGGCTATATCTTCAAGCTTTGTTTAGTGTCTTAGCGCGAGCAACCATGATTTCCGGCGTTATGCCATTGAACTCCATGATTTCATCCGCGGTTGCTGTGGTTTCACCGCGCTTCCAGCAAATGGTGTCGCGTTTCGGTGCAGATGTGCGCAACAATACCGGTTCCAGTGATGCACTGGGGCCTCCACTTACCGCCAGCAATACATCGCCATCGAACAGGGCATTGAATGCTGCGTCATCCATGAACTTATCGTCGGGTTGTGAAACGGTATCCCAGGCAACATCGCTGGCACGATACAGGCGACGGGGATTAAGTACGGCCACAATGCGCACACGATAACCGTCGGCTTCCAGCTGGTCTTTGGCTTTGAAAACCGGAAGGAATACCATGTCACCGGTAACAGCAAACACAATCGTGCCTTTGTCGCCAGACGTTGATTCATAAATCGTTGCGGCACCTTTTTCAGTGGCCGTGCGTGCTTCATCAATACTCATGTAAATCGGCAGCGGACTTTTCGATGCAATAATCACCATGCCCTTGTTGAAGCTGTTGGTCGCATATTCGTATGCCACCTGCATGGCATTTGCATCACAGGGGAATAACGGGTAAACGTTACCGTTACGCATCATGGCGGCGAAAAAGTTTTCAATTTCCGGACGTTGATGGGTCCAGCCATTACGACCCTGTTCCAGTGCGCCGGCGGTAAACATGGTCACAATGGAAGGCGTTTTGCGACGCAGTTCGGCCATAGCCTGTGTTACGGTCTGGATTATGGGCCAGCCGTTAATGGCAAAGGATTCGTAAGAACACCACAGTGAACGCGAACCAAACAGCGCCAGACCGGCAGCAAAACCGGCGCAGGCATCTTCGTTCAGGGGCTCATAGACCTGACCAGTGGGTTCCTGGTTGTACAGAGGGTCCTGGGTCGGGTGACGAATCTTTAATATATCGTTGATGTTTTTCATAGCAGAGGCTTCATTGCCATCGGCATTGGTTACAACGAAACGCTTGTCAGCCTGACCGACCTGGCCAACCAGGGCACCCATAGCAGTAGATGGCACGGCTTTTTCGCCTTTGGCAAAGTCCTGCATTTTCAGAGCAGGTAATTTGGCGATATCCAGTTCGAACTCTGTAACCACGGTTTTAACCGCAGGGCCACCACCGGCACGGTTGAAGTTATCGCGTACGATTTTCCAGGCAGCAGCGGGCAGGGCACGACGTTTCAGGCCATCGATAATGTGTTCTGCGTCCAGGGTGTCTACCGGATACAGGTTATGGGATTTGGCGCCCACAGTATGTACCCCGGTGCCTTTCAGCTGTTTAATAATGAATGCCGTCAGCTTGCCACCCATGGCAGACTTCGCAGCTTTATCAATACCTTGCAGAACCGCTCCGGCAAATGCCAGACGTTGTTTGAAGGAGAAACGGCTGCTATCCACATAAGCACCGGTTTGCTTACTGTCATCGAAATCTTTGGCATCGATCAGAATAACTTCTTCAAAACCATGACCTTTCCAGTAATTGATCATCTGTTCGTTGTCATGCAGGGACACCATAGAATGATGTTCCTGTGAATAACCGTTCCAGATCAGAGTCGGCAGGAAATTGGTAACCTCAGGGTAGGCAACGTGGAAGTGCATCATGGCATTCAGTACATAAGGCTCGCCCATGCCACCATCACCGATGGTCACCGGGAACAGTTTGTCGCGGTGCAAATAGGCGCCGGCCATGGCGAAATGCTGGCCCTGTCCCAATGGCCCAGCCGGTGACAGCAAGCCGGGTATGGCACCGGAAAGATGACCCAGCAGGCCGTGTTTTTCACGGAAGCGCTGCATCATATCCGTCATGGTATTTATGCCCATCTCTTCCAGTGAGCCATCGAGAAACATGGATGAGTAGAAGCCGGGGGCGTGATGACCCACTTCAGTCACAATGTTGGTATGTCCCAGCATCATCAATGCTGCATGGGCTTCGGCACTGGAGGCAAAACCGCCGGGGTGGCCCGAGCCTTTTGAACCGCATACCTGCAGGGTAATATAACGCAGTGCATCTGCGCCCAACAAGGTCTGATAGACTGCGCTCTCACTGTTGACGTCGGTGATGGCAGACTGGCCCTGGGCAATGATGGCGGTCGATGCATGTTTGTCAAAATCAGCCCAGGTTTCTCCAAAGTGCTGAATGCCTTCGCAGAAGTTGGGCAGATCGGTCAATTTTTCGGCGGTATTGCTGCTCATGGTGGTGTCCTCCAGTTGAGCGGATGAAATCTCTCGGGGGAAGAGATTTCATACTGTGTAACGCATTTCACAATGCAAAATTCTGAGTTTAAATAAAAAAGCGATGTTGAATAGTATCACACCGCTTATTTCATGCTTGCTAAACAATATCCTATGTATTAATATTTCGCAATACACAATCGTTTTCATAATGTGAAATATGGATAAATCTACTGCTTCTATTCAGGTCATAGACCGCTCTGCTCGTTTACTGGATGCCATTGCGGAATCGCCGACCCCCGCCAGTCTGAAAATTCTCGCGGCGGAAACCGGTCTGCATCCTTCAACGGCATTCCGCATTCTGGCATCTTTAAGTGACGTTGGTTTTGTCGCAAAGGACAGTGCGGGTCATTATTTTCTGGGCAAAAAGTTGTTGCGTCTGGGTGGCAAGGTGCGTCCTGGCCTGGATATTCGTGAAGAAGCCCGTGATGTGATGGAGGCGATTCGTGATGAGATTGGTGAAACCGTGAATCTAACGGTGCGTGAAGGTGACGAAGTTATCTATATAGAACGCGTCACACCCAATCGTATGATGCGGGTGGAGCAGGTGGTCGGCAGTCGGGCGCCCCTGCATGTTACCGCGGTCGGTAAGCTCATGCTGGGTGCACTGGGTGACAGCTTTATACGCGCTTACAGTGAGCGTTCCGGCCTCAAACCCTACACCAGTCATACCATCGCAACTCAGCATGTTTTACTTAAAGCGGTTCATGAATCTGTTGCCCAGGGATTTGCTTATGATAATGAAGAGGCGGAACTTGGCGTAGGTTGTATCGGTGTACTGATCCATGACAATACCGGCAATGTTGTTTCTGGTCTGTCGATATCGGCACCCATCGAGCGCCGGCGAGACGAATGGGTTGCCCTGTTGAAACAGTCTGCAAAAACCATATCAGAACGGTTGGGGAACCTCTGATTAAGTCTGGTTGAATTTATGCTGCGATAAAAGTGTTTAGATTGTTCACGAAGTGAGGCGTAATAGTTATTCTATTGCAACGAACTTCGGGGAAAATCTGGACGCTTTTAGCCAGCATAAAACAATCACGACTTGATCGGAGTTTCCCCAGATTATTCTGGCGAATAATGGCCAGATGAACTGAAAAGCACAAAAAAAAGGCCACACAAGGTGGCCTTTGTTAAAAATAAAAGCTTTGGTTAAGGCATATCCAGGTTCCGTTCCGGGCGACTGAAGCTATGACACCATGAGCAATCTTTCTCTTTCGAATCTACATGTTTGCTATGCATAGATTTGAAATCAATGCTCTTGGCACCACTGACTATGTCACGCAGCTTTTCACCTTCATGACATTGAGCACAAACCACCTGCTTGGTGTCTTTCAGGTTATAGCCCAGGCTGCCTCTTAAATCCATGCGAGAGGTATTGCCATGACAGTCATTACAACGTAAGCGGTCATCATGATCACCAATGCCGTGGTTAATCAGCTGATAAGTATCGGTAGTCACCCAGTGATACGGTTCGTCAGCAGGATAGCCCATATTGACCAGGCCGTTCATCACTGAAGTGGTCACATTACCGGTTTTCTTCAAGTACTCAAAAGTATCCAGTGCAATTAAACGATTATCAGCTGTGGTTATGGGTTGACTTGCCGTCTTGTATTTGAACGGATGTAGTTTACCGTCAGTGACATCACCCAGAGGCCGTGATGTGGGGTAGGTGTTTTTAACCATATCATAGGTGCGTGCTGCATCATCACCCAGTAGAGCATTATCACTCTTGCGATTCCACCATTTGTACTCGGGTATCAGGTTGCTGGCTTTCTCGGTATGAGGATGGCCCGGGCAGGGGTTGGCTTCGCTACAGGTGGTGGCATCGGTACCGTCATGATGGGTAAACCAGTCACGATGGGTTTCGGTGGGCACTTTGGCGTAGGTCGGAATATGACAGCTCTGACAGGCTACACGGTCCAGGTGATTGCGTACTTCTTTGGGATGCTCTCTCACGTCATTGGCGTGACAGGTAGTGCAACTCACTTCAGAGCCGCGAGCCAGATCATCGGTAGGACGGATATCGGAGCCTTTGCCAATAGTTTTGTGGTTCTCGAACGTGTGGCAGTCCTGACATGCGAGATTGGGACCGGTGGTATTCATGTGGTAATCAAAATGTTTATCGGTGTTGGTGACCAGTGCCAGGGACAGGTCGCCGCGTTTCACACCATCACCGCCACCGGCTTTGGCATGGCAGGACAGACAGTTGCCTCGTTTCGGGCTATGAATATTTTGCACCATGCTGTCGCTTGGTATATCCACACCCATGCTGCCATCCGGCAGTCGTTTTCTTGCTGTGGCGTAATCTTCGTTATGGCACACCAGGCAGTCGATGTTGTCCAGACCGGCTGTTATGTCATCGGGGCGCTTACCGCGGCCAGCATGGCAGGAACCACACACCGGCCAGTCACCTTCGATGTTAATACAATAACTGTTGACGGCATTGGTGAGCTTGCCCTGTAGGATAAACTCGCCATTAGTCATGTCCGGTGCTTCACCCAGCCACTGATAATGCGTGGAGTCATGGACCTGATTGGCTTCATTAGTATGGCATTTCAGACAGTTGTTCGGGTAATCGGCATACGTGAGGTCTGCATGATGATTACCTGAAAGTGGAATGATATCGCTGAAGACACTGGATGACAGTGTGAGTATGAAAAGAGCAAGTATCACAAGGATACCCGGTTTATTTATCATGACTGATCTCCTGCTGCCAATTGTGTTGGCTATTATTTGTAATAAAAAAACAAGGATGAAACACGTTAGATATAATTAAAACATATATACCTTATCTTTTTTGTGACGACCCTATTGTTTTAATGGATATGATTAGAAATGTACAATTCTTTGACATTTTATAACCCTGGTTAAAAACAGGAATATCACCCGGATAGTTTATAAAGAATATAAGAATATATTAAAGTGCAATAATATATGAATATATATGACTGAGTTAAATGTCTCAAGAACAGCAATGTTAGTTTGATTTAAAGCCAGAGGTCAGTTTTTAATCTCCTGTTTTTTATATAAAATCATAGAATGGTTGAATAGTTAGAATTGTAGGTATGCTAACTATTGATTGATCATTAGTCGTTAATATAATGACCCAGATCAGCACATGAATCACCCCGGCATCTAATTTTATATGTCAACGTTTGTTCTGTAATTCTACGGGATGATATTTATCAGATATTGACTTTGCCCGGCGACTGAATCTATCGGTTATCCATGATAAGACAGTTGTTCAGACCCAAAGGCTATAAAGTATCAGAGAGATTTAATTGCTGCCTCACCTGGGGGATTTGCAATTATCACTGCAATGAGCGAATGATTTTCATCTGTTTGTATGTTTGCTTAATCACTCTTTAGTGTGATTCGAGGAGGTTTGATTTATGAGGAGGGTCGAGGCGAAGCCCAATCCTTAATATAATATAAAAAAATACAAAATAAAGGCCACACAAGGTGGCCTTTGTTAATACTATAGCTTGTTTGTAATTATGGCATGTCCAGATTTCGTTCCGGGCGACTGAAGCTATGACACCAGGAACAGTCTTTGCCTTTTGAATTTACATGCTTGTCATGGATGGACCTGTAATCATAGTCCTTGGCACCACTCACGATATCTGTCAGTTTTTCACCTTCATGACATTGTCCACAAACCGCTGTTTTCGTGCCATTGAGGTTATAACCCAGGCTACCCTGCAAATCCATGCGTGAGGTATTGTTATGACAATCGCTACAAGCTAACCGGTCATCGCTGTTGCCGCTACCATGGTTGATCATCTGATAAGTGTCGGTAGTGACCCATCCATAGTTTTCGTCGGCGCTATAGCCCATATTAACCAGACCATTTTTTACCGAAGTGGTGACGTTGCCGGTGTTCTTTAAATACTCGAAGGTGTCCAGTGCTATCAGGCGTTTATCAGCAGTGGTCATAGGCTGTACGGCGGTCTTGTATTTAAAGGGATACAATTTTCCGTCAGTGACATCACCTAGAGGAATTGATGTCGGATAGGTGCCTTTATCTGCATCATAGGTGCGTGAAGCATCATCACCCAGCAGGTAATTATCACTCTTGCGATTCCACCATTTGTACTCGGGTATCAGATTGCTGGCTTTATCGGTATGAGGATGGCCGGGGCAGGGATTAGCTTCGCTACAGGTGGTGGCATCGGTGCCATCATGATGAGTGGCCCAATCCCGGTGCGTTTCTGTGGCGACTTTGGCATAAGTTGGGATATGGCAACTCTGGCAGGCGATATGATCGAGATGATGACGAACTTCAGTAGGGTGTTCGTTGACATCATCGGCATGACAGTTAGTGCAGCTTAATTCAGCGCCCCGTGCCAGGTCATCGGTGGGGCGTATATCCGATCCTTTACCAATAGTTTTGTGGTTCTCGAAAGTGTGGCATGACTGGCAGGACAGATTAGCGCCAGTAGAACTCATATGATAATCAAAGTGACTGTCGGTATTGTTGGCCAGAGCCAGGGACAGATCACCGCGCTTCACACCATCACCACCACCGGCTTTGGCATGGCAGGACAGGCAGCTAGCACGAGTGGGTTCATGGATGTTCTGTACCATGTTGTCGGTAGGATTATCCACACCCATAGTGCCATCGGCTAGACGTTTTCTTGTAGTGGAGTATTCTTCGTTGTGACAGACCAGGCAGTCAATGTTCTCCAGCCCCGCAGTAATGTCGTCTGGGCGTTTTCCAAGTCCGGCATGACAGGAACCACATACAGGCCAGTTGCCTTCGATATTGACACAATAACTGTTAACGGCGTTGGTAAGCTTGCCCTGTAAGATGAACTCACCATTGGTCATGTCCGGTGCTTCACCCAGCCATTTGTAGTGGGTGGATGCATGAACCTGATTGGCTTCATCGTCGTGACAACCAATACAGTTGTTCGGGTACTCCGAAAAAACCAGACCAGCATGGTGGTCCTCAGAAGGAGGTTCTGTACCTGGATTCGATCCAGATCCTGAATCTGTTTGTTCAGTGTTATCGGATTCGTCATCTGGCACGTCTTCTGCCGGATTACAGGATGTTAGTGCAAATATAAATAAAATAAATACCGCAGAGATGCTCAGCTTGTTGGTCATGGCCTGTCTCCAGCTTTTTTGTTATGGGTACTTATGTATCAGAAGCTTTGATACAAATTGATTACAATGTGCGTATATATCTATATGTAATAAAAGCATGGATGTGGTGCTTTATTTGTGAACCTGTATCAGGTTTTTTATCTCTATGAGGATATTTAATCAATGATTGATCTGGGTTAGTTTTCATAAAGAAATAGTGAATGTCACGGATCATAAATTGAAAAACGTGACTGACTTAACATCTATCAGTGCCTTAATATCAACAAGTTATTTTTAAATGAATTTTCACTGCTGCCCCGTTAACTTACGCTTAACATTAGCAAAGCGTTACTGAGTCGATAGAAAAACAAAATTTTTTTTTTGGAGGCATGAAATCATACAACTTATCAATAATGAATCTATCAAGGAATTCGGCGTCATACCGGCATGTTTTTAGCCGGTATCCATATATTAGTGGTCGCATTAAGTCAGTTTTTCGACTGGCTGATAGATGGATTCCGGCATTCGCCGGAATGACGAGTTAACAGGGTAGTGATGAATTTTTATACGTATGAATACAGTAGTTAATTAAGACTGGTCAATAAAAACAAGAATCTGATATGATAATGATTCTCGTTATTGTTAAAGGGAATAAATGTGAAACCAATAGCTGAGTCGCTGAACATTCGAATGGCCAGGGATGACGACGCCGAGGCCATTACAAAACTGGTCAATCAGGCCTATAGATCTAAATTGATCAATAAAGGCTGGACCAACGAATCTGAACTGGTGGCCGGAAGTCGTATTGATAATAATTCAGTTAAGCTATTAATCCATAAGCCACAATCAGTAGTGTTACTGGCGATAATAGATGAACAGCTAATAGCCTGTGTACATTTGTTAAAAACCGATGACCGGGTTTATCTTGGGATGCTGTCGGTGAATCCCGAAGTTCAGGGTATGGGTATAGGTAAGCGAATGTTAGAACTGGCCGAAGACTATGCCTGGAACAACATGGCTGCAGTTACCATTATTATGGATGTAATTAGTCAACGTGCAGAGCTGATATCATTCTACCAACGACGTGGTTATCAGATCCATAACCAGCCTGAAGAATATCCGATTCATCTTAATGTGGGTAGGCCCTTGCAGGATAATTTAACGGTTCAGCAGCTGGTGAAAAGTAAACTGGCTTAAGAAGTGTGACATCTGTAGTTTGTGTTTTGAAAAAATTAACAATTTTTTTATAGATAAGGATATAACTATGACAAATGCAGCAACCTTACATTTTATATGTGGAAAACTGGCATCCGGCAAAACCACTCTGGCGAAAACCATTGAAAAACAGACGGAATCAGTTTTTATCTGTGAGGATATGTGGCTATCGAGACTGTATCCTGGTTTTATAAACAATTTTCATGACTATCTCAAGCATTCATCGGATTTCAGGAATGCAATCGAACATCATGTTCAGAATTTATTGAAGAACGGAGTTTCTGTGGTACTCGATTTTGCTGGTAATATGCAAGGCGAACGAAAGTGGGTTAAAGGAATATATGAATCTGTTGGTGCTGATCATTTATTGCATTATATCGATGCATCCGACACATTATGTAAAAAACAGCTGAGTGTTCGTAATCAGTCTGATCTAAGTGTGAAAATGGAGATCAGTGATGAAGAGTTCGATACAATCACGGCATACTTTCAGCCACCACTGGAGACCGAAGGATTTCGTATGAAGTTGTATGATGTCGGATAATTTTACTAAGGGAGCCTCTGCGCACCCAAAGGACATAAAGGCGAGTGAAGCGCACATTTGCTGCGTTTATTGCTATGGATAGCATGTATGCCGGTTTTGCAGGGAGCAAAAACCGGTGCAAACCTTGTTAAGGACTAAGGCCATTAACTGCGCTTTGTGTCTTGCAACTGCACGCTTCAGGTCATGCAGAAGTCATTATAGAATTAATCAGAGGCTCCCTATATTTGTTCTCGAGATATAAAGGTTTATGTGTGATCGATACTACATCACTACAAAAAATACTCAATGAAGAAATTCCCATTACCCGAGCGCTGGGTATCAGTGTTGATTATTTAACAGAAAATTCAATCATATTATCAGCACCACTGGCTAATAATATCAATCATAAATCGACTGCCTTTGGTGGAAGTTTGTATTCAGTGGCTGTCCTGGCGGGCTGGGCTATGATTTATTCAATACTTGATTCATTGAATTTGCATGCCCATATCGTTATTCATGAAAGTGATATCCAGTATCTAAAGCCTGTTAACCAGGATATCCAGGCCAGCTGTAAAATTATAAATCACTCGGAGTTTGATAAAAAAATTAAGCTGTTCAAACGGAAAGGGATCAGTAGAATTATGTTGAATGTTGAGGTCAAAAATTCAGGTCAACTGGCTGTCAGGTTCACTGGGCAGTATGTAATCCATAGCTAGGGAGCCTCTGAGAAACCCATTTTTGTAGAGCTATTCTGTATATTTTGGTAACTGCTCAGTAATGACCGAGCAGTTATTGCTGTGAAAAACCCTGTAGTCATCTGTAGGCAAAGAGACTTGCTGGCACAGATGTTAAAATTTCGTGTCATTACTTCGGGCTCCTCGACTTTGTCTCCTGAGTTGTTCTACCTGCTGCATCAATGCAGCCGTGCCCTTCGACCTATGGGGCCAGGCAAAGCCTGTTTAAATCGTTCCAGACGATTTGATACCGTGCAGGTGGGAATCCAGCAATCTTGCATAATAAACCAGTCAATAACTTGCTGGATACCTGCCATTACACCAGGAGTACTTTGTCACTTCGTTCGGGCACGCAGGTATGACGTATTCCTTTTTTGAAATTGATGTCCATGTAACATCCGGCTTGCTTTTTCGTTATTAATTTAACCAGCAGAGCCTTTCTGGCTATTTTTTGGTTTTTTTCCCTGATACCATGTTCTTGATTTTTTGTATCTGTTCTTTTTCCCAACGCTCCCCGGCTGCGAGCATCAGCTTGGCTTTTTTCTCGCCCAGCTTCAGCAGCTCCTTTTCACGCTTAAGGGCATGGGACAGTTGTTCCCTGAGATGCTGTATCTCAGCTTTTGCCGCTTCTTTGACCAGTTTTATCTCTTCCTTTGCGGCATCTTTTGCAGATTTTAGCGTGTCTCGAGTTGAATTCATGTCTGCTTTAAATTTTTTCGACAGGGCTTTGCGTGCGGATACGGCCGATTTTTTGCTACTGGGCTTTTTTGGCGTCGAGGCAGTTTTTTTAGCGGTAGATTTTTTTGTCGATGATTTCTTCTTTGGGACGCTTTTTTTACGGGAAACAGCAGTGCTTTTTTTGCTGGATGCTTTTTTTGGGACAGGGACCTGTTGTTCTTCTGACATGGCGACGCTCCTCTGAGGGTGCTGGAAATCTTAACTTATTATAGATCCAAATTTGTAAAATACTCAAAATAAATAATAAGGACTTCCCGAGGGTGATACAAGGTATTATCTGCCTGTCCTGGTAAATTATTGCGGATAATCAGGATCAGGGACTATAAGTTGTATCAGCTATTATGTGATAATCTTTAAACATAGCCTGCATAAAACAATTACGACCTGATTTGGGGTTCCCTTAACAGGCTTACTGGGGCTGACCAGCGTTAAAAAACTGTTAATTTTATTCATAATATTATGTCTGACACTGTTA
>CBDULX010000030.1:0-19656 GCA_965368175.1 uncultured Gammaproteobacteria bacterium
GGCCAGGGTCGATAAAACACTCGACCCTGTTCTGGATTGCTCCGGGCAATCCAGCCGAACCTTTCTAGCTTCTCAGACTAGTTCCCCAGCCAAACACAAAGGGCCCGCCGGTTGGCGAGCCCTTTGTATTTGGCTGGGGAACTAGGATTCGAACCTAGATTGACGGAGTCAGAGTCCGTAGTCCTGCCGTTAGACGATTCCCCAAAACTTGCCGGGAACGTCTGTATATTAACGTTTCGAGAACTGTGTAGCGCGACGTGCTTTGCGCAGACCGACTTTCTTGCGTTCTACTTCACGTGCATCACGAGTTACAAAACCGGCTTTACGCAGTGAACTGCGGAAACTTTCATCATAAGCTATCAGCGCACGGGTGATACCATGACGGATCGCACCAGACTGACCTGTACCACCGCCGCCTTTTACTGTGATATGAAAATCGAATTTATCTTTCATATCAACAACATCCAGAGGCTGACGTATTACCATACGTGCAGTATCACGAGCAAAATACTGATCGATTGGACGACCATTAACTTTAATTTCACCGCTACCTGAGCGCATAAATACGCGAGCACTTGAAGATTTGCGACGACCGGTTGCGTAATATTGGGTATCTGCCATGGTTATTCCTAAAAATTAGATTTCCAGAGGTTTTGGCTGTTGCGCAGTATGTTTGTGTTCTGTACCAACATACACTTTCAGCTTGCGGAACATAGCGCGACCGAGTGGGTTCTTAGGCAGCATACCTTTTACCGCGCGCTCGATAACCAGCTCTGGTTTTTTGATGATCAGTTTTTCGAAACTGATCGATTTCAAACCACCGATATAACCCGAGTGGCTGTAATACATTTTGTCTTTAGCCTTGTTGCCAGTCACCTGAATTTTTTCAGCGTTCACAACAACAATGTAGTCACCGGTATCAACATGCGGTGTATATTCTGCTTTATGCTTACCACGAAGACGACGGGCAATTTCAGTTGCCAGACGACCTAATGTTTTGCCTTCTGCATTGACAATATACCAGTCACGTTTCACGGTCTCTGGCTTGGCACTGAATGTTTTCATGATCTGATCCTAATGGAAACACACTTTGAAATTAAGGCCGGGTATTCTAAAGAATTCGACATAGCAACACAAGCACAATCCATGCTTATTTAGCGCATTAGCTGAAATCTCTGGAATTCAGACAAAAAAAAGCACGGTAGGGGATACCGTGCTTAAAAATACCACCAAAGGAGTATGGAGGAGTCACTTCAGAACCCAGACAATCTAGTCAGGATTAAGAATATAATTAAATTCTAATAGAATGATTTAATTATGGCAACCCTTTTTTTAAAATTATCTGAAATTTATGTGCTGACAGCAGCCAAAAAAGCCATTATCTTATAAGCTACTGTTTTTTAATCAAAAATTATACCGGGAACGATCACCTGAGTAATCATAGCACCGACCTGCTCAGGCTTATTTAATCATCAGGCGCTTTACCAGACGACCATTTAGCAGGTGTTCCTGGATAATTTCTTCAATATCCTGTTCATCCACATAGGTGTACCAGATGTCTTCCGGATAAACCACCATTACCGGACCTTCATCGCAGCGGTCCAGACAGCCTGCTGTATTGATGCGGATCTGACCCTCGCCGGACAACCCCAGCTCCTTAATTCTGGCTTTGGCATAGGCCCGAAGCTTGCTGGCCCCGGCATTTTCACAGCACATCTGTTTATCTGGGCGCTGATTGGTACAAAAAAATACGTGATATTTGTAAAAGGACATTACCTGTTCCTTATTTTTCTTTATGATGCAGCCTCTAAGCAGGCATATAGATCATTCATTTTAACCCGAGGCTGATATTCTGTTGAATAAAAAGTATCCCCCGGAAACCTGGCAGCAAGCAATTCTTGAAGATAGCGACCTGTGTGTACTCTGTGGCATGTGCGTGCCCCAGTGTCCCACTTACAAAATCTATCAACAGGAAAGTGAATCACCACGTGGCCGAATTTCATTAATCCAGGCCTATGCCAGAGGCGAGCTGAGTACCAGCCAGAAGTTGCTCGAACACCTTGATCACTGCCTCGGCTGCATGGCCTGTCAGGCTATATGCCCGTCCAAAGTACCCTATGCTCGACTCATTGATCAGGCAAAACAACAATTATATATTGAAACACCCCCGCCTGGCAGAATCCGTAACTTACTGAAAAACACCCTGAAAGCATCAGGGCTGAGCCACTATCAGGCCCTGTTTACCGGTTATAAAAAATCCGGACTGGCCTGGATGGTAAATAAAACCTCAGCCTGGCTACCCGACAGCACCCGATCGGCACTGGAACTTGCCCAGCAGGTTCAAGCCGGTCACCTGGCTCCCTTTTACCCCAGCGAGATAACCGCCAAAGCTCAGCTTGGCCTGTTTACAGGCTGTATGGGAAATATTTTCGATATACAGACCCTGACCAGTAGCATTCGATTGTTGAACCACTTTGGTTACGATGTGCATGTGCCTGAACAGCAATACTGCTGTGGCGCGCTGCATCAGCACAATGGCCAGATGGAACAGGCTCAATTACTGGCCCGGAACAATGACGAACTGTTTTCCAGGCTCAATATCGAAGCCCTGATCTACAGCTCCAATGGCTGCGGCAGTCAGCTTCAACAGCAGCTGCAAGAGATCCAGAGCTACGACATACTGGATTTTTTAATTAAATACAGCGATATCCAGGCCAGTGATTTCCAGCCTTTGCCAGCCAGAGTCGTTATTCATGAAAGTTGCAGCAGCCAGAATGTGCTGAAAAAAACCGGACTTGCCCAGCGACTGCTATCACTTATTCCGGAACTGGAACTCATAAGCATCCAGGATAGCTCCACTTGCTGTGGCGCTGGTGGCAGTCATCAATTGCAATTTCCTGAACTGAGCCAGCAGTTGCTGGCGCCAAAACTTGAACAATTGACCGACAAGCAGCCCGGTTACCTGGTGAGCGATAACCTGGGTTGCAGCCTGCATATACAGGCAGGACTCAAGCGCAAAGGTCTGTCGATAGAAGTATTACACCCAGTAAGCCTGCTCGCCCTCGCCCTTAAGGGCACCTCTATTAATCATAAATAAGCATCTTGAGTTTAAAATTCGCCATATCTACGTTTCAAGCCACTACTGTGCATCCCTGCACCGTCCTTGCGGGTGGAGATGGCCCGCGAATTAATCGTCCTGAAAGGACACAAAATCAATACAGTAGTGACCCTGAGCACGCCGCTCTCGGGCGTCCGGCCCTTCGCGGCATAAGGTCATCCCTGGCCAAAATAGCCTGCTATTACGTGCGATCTGCGCCTTGACCTGACGAATTTTAAATCTCAATCTGGCATATCCAGAATTAATAGAGGTACCCTTAAGTGATACAATTACTGACTCAAATATTGAGGAACTTCCATGCGTCATCTCTCGCCCATTGATCAATTCATCACCCAGGCCGACCATGCCCTGAGAACAGTGCTGGGTAGACCAAGGATAACTGAACGCCCTAACCCGGCCAGTGCCAGTGAAAGCAAGCTCAGCGAGACTGAGCGCAACCGCGCTGCCGGACTCATGCGAGTAAACCATTCTGGTGAGGTCTCTGCTCAGGCGCTATATCAGGGTCAGGCTTTGACTGCGAAACTGGAAGAAGTACGTGCCAGCATGGAACGGGCAGCCATGGAGGAAAATGATCACCTGGCCTGGACCGAGCAACGACTGAATGAGCTGGGCAGCCACAAAAGCCTGCTTAATCCAGTCTGGTATGCCGGCTCTTTTGCCATTGGCGCCATAGCCGGCGCTCTGGGTGACCGCTGGAGTCTGGGTTTTGTAGCAGAAACTGAACATCAGGTAATTCGCCACCTGGATAATCACCTGGCCGAGTTACCCAAACAGGACCTTCGCAGCAGACAGATACTGGAACAGATGAAACAGGATGAAGCCCATCATGCCACGGTGGCTCTCGAAGGTGGCGGCAGCCCTCTACCAGGCCCTGTCAAAAAACTGATGACCGCAATGTCCAAAGTGATGACGACATCGGCCTATTACATTTAAAAAACCTAATAAGCCTGAGCAAACCCCAGGGCGTAAACTTAATCCGTAAACGTTCTGCACCCTGGAGCCCCAATACCTGAAGTTTGGGGATTCTTTATACAAAAGAAGACCTGTTCTTAAAAGACAGGATATCAGGATGAAACCAGTTCAAACTATCTGTTTGACGTCATTTCTGCCGGCTTGTGGCGGGAATATGTGACTTTTTAGATTGCCTGTGCAATAGATGATCGAGCAGACTTACTCGCCACGGAATCACTTGATGCGACTTCAGCCAGAACCCGGCAAATTTTACTCAATAGCAGATCCTTACTGACCGGCTTGGATAAATAGTCCTTAGCTCCCAGCTTCAAACCCCAGGCCTTATCCGATTCCTGATCCGAACCGCTGATTATAATAATAGGAATATGCCGGGTTTCTGCCAGTCGTGTTAGATAACGGGTGGCCTGAAAACCATTGATTTCTGGCATCACTATATCCATTAAAATCAGATCTGGCAGCTTGTGACGAGCCATCAGGATTCCCTGTTTTCCATTCTCTGCAATCAGTGTAAGCACACCAACGGACTTGAGCATACGCTCAATAGCATAAAGCTGAGTGCGCGAGTCATCAACCACCAGAATCTGTAAACCTTCTAGTCGGGAGTAATCGGTGATATGGGGTTGACCTGTTTCTTCCTGACGATTAAACAAGCGCTGAAACATGGAGTTTTTCATGGCTAAACCGGTTTATCATATAAATTATAAATATGATTCTAACACGCGAATTTTGTGTGCCGAGCTAAAGAAATTTATTTGGTCGGAAACTTGATGGTGATCACAGGCTGGTTATGCCTGTCTTTATGCGCTACCAGATGGAGATTAACCGGCTCAGGCTGACGTCGCCCGGTATCCTTGTTAGGGACCCGATACACTCTAAAGTTGTATTCCAGATCCTCAAATCTTCCATGCAATGCACTCGCTGCCATAAATAATACATGCCTTAATCGCTGCAAAACAGCCAGTTCATCAAAGCTTTTTCCCTTGCTGGAAGCCAGGTTCACACAGTCTTCCCATACCGTAGAATCCATATACACTGGACGTCGAAAATTGAATAAGCGGGCAGTACTGGTAACATCTCTCAGCTCGGGATTTCGATCCAGCTCAAATTGTTTAGTATCATCCGGGTATATCATTGACATTTTATTCTTCAATTAATTTTATGGTTATCACAGGTTGGTCGTAGTTATTATTATGTGCCACCAGTTTCAAAGTTGCAGGCTCTGGATGCCTTACTCCATCAACATTGGATACACGATGAATTCTAAATTCACATTCCACATTCCTGACACGACCGTGCAAAGCGCTGGATGCCATAAACAGCACATGGCGTAAACGCTGCAGGACCGCTAGCTCATCAGCGGCTCGTCCTTTTTGATCCTTCAGGGCAACACAGTCTTGCCATACCATATCCGACATAAACACAGGGCGATTGAAATTGAATAAACGAGCGGTACTCGATACATCACGCAATGATAAATTATTGGCTAACTGGCTATTACTAATGGACTGCATTTTATTAACCGTCAATTATTCGTGTAAACAAAGTTTAATGGCAAGCCAGACCGCAGGGTGTTAATCCGTTCACAAATTAATTGATTTCCATATCAGACACAGGCAGATAGCAGGTTTTTTATAGATTTTCGGCAATTTCCGCTGAAATCCTTAACAGCCTCCCTACAAGCCTGTAGACATGTAATGACTGGCTTTGAATGATTTATAGCCGTTAGTACCAATATTGATCAATGGTAATTTTTCCTAATTAATTAAAGAATAGCCAAAAATTGCTGTTTTTATACAAGATCAGGATTAATCACCAGTCTCTGAGCTTAATTCGATCTCCTCCTGGATCCCCATACTGGATTCGATTCCCCGCATCACACGTTCCAGATGGAGATTAATACTGCTGGCCATCAAACGTCTATGATCAACCCCTTCGATCCAGCCAAATATGGATGCCCTTAACTGGTCTTCGGTACGCACGTACTGTTCAATATCATAGGCCAGTTTTTGATATTCAGAAGTAGTGGGACTCACAGCCAGTGCCTCAAGTAGCTGATTCAGTGGCTCCAGCCAAACCACTGATGATTCATCCAGACCCAGCTCTTCAGGCTGAATATCCGTCACAGCTTTATCCTGAGCGCCAATCCAGATGCGGAAACTTATCTGCTGCAGGGAGTGGTATAGCGGTTCGGTAGACACGATAAAAATTAGCAAATTAGGTGTATTGGCCACAAACTGCACATCGCTATAGGACCATACTTTGGAGCGAATAAATTCATACAGACGGATGTGCTGCATGAATTCAGCCATCTGCAACTGATCAAGAATCAGAATAGTGCTAGCCCCCTCACTCAAAGCACAGGCTTCGGTCATTACACGATCAAACGGTGAAGTGGGAGGCTCCCTGGACTGTTCTTCCCCATCATGTATACGAATGACGTCAGGCTGTGGCCGTTCGGTACCAAATTCGTAATACAACAGGTGGTCATATTGCAGCGCCTGCCCGAGAGCATGGGCAAAAGCTGTTTTACGGCGTCCTGAATCTCCATCGACATTCAAACATCGAATATTGTCATTGGGGGTGTTCAGTAAACACTGCACTTCATAATCATAACTATCACGGGATTCAAACCCGTATTCGGCCAGAGCCTGTTTGAGTGACTGCATATTTCGTGTATGTTCAGTTTATTTACAGGTAATTATATAGCTAAAGAATAAATAATGACTGACAAGCATGGTCCTGAATTATTAATTCGCGGCCACACCCCAGTTAAGACTGGATATAGAATAAAACCGGGCATCCGAGTGACACCCCTGCCCCCAAAGACCCACCGTTCCTGTGAAATAACTAGAAACTGCGGGTAAGTGTAAATCGTCGACGAATATCACGAAGAACAATGAACAGCCAGGGCCAGATAAGGGCGCCTATGAAGCTGGGCAGGAAATAAATGCCAGCATCCGGCGCCTGGCCGACTATGCCGCTCACCCAGAGCACCAGCAACTGCTTGACCATGAGCAGAACAAATACCACCATAGCCTGTTGTACCAGCGAAAAAACCCGGATCCGCAAATATTGCAAATGCACCAGATACACCACGAGCACCAGTCCGATGGCATGTTGCCCCAGAATGGCTCCCTGAGTCACATCCAGTAACAGACCAAATATCCAGGCCACAGTGACTCCGATCTGCTCAGGTATGGCCATGGCCCAGTAGATCAATACCAGGGTGACCCAGTCTGGACGAAATGGCTGGGCCCAGTCAGGCAAGGGAAACATTTCCAGCATCAGGGCGAGAATCACTGTGGGCAGTACTACCCGATAACACTTACTCGTCAGCATGGTTAGCCTCCGGAGGTATCGAGCTTTCGGGAGGATTGTGCCAGACCAGCAACATTTCTCGCCCCTTGTCCAGATGGGCAATGGGCTCTGCGATGACTCGAGCAAAGGTTTCGCCAGCCGGGCGCTCAATTTCACTGATCCGCCCGACTGGGTAATTGGGTGGAAAACGCTGCCCCAGCCCGGAAGTCACTATAAGGTCGCCGATTTCTATATCGGCATTATGAGGTATGTAACGCAGCTCCAGTTTATCCACCTGGCCAGTGCCAAAGGCAGTGCTGCGCATGCCGTTACGATTTACCTGCACCGGGATCGCGTGACTGGGATCAGAGATCAGCATTGCAGTGGCCGAATACGCACCGAGGTGCACAATCTGGCCCACAACACCCCAGGCATCAATTACCGGCTGCCCCAGGTACACCGATTGTCTGTGCCCCTTATTAATAATGACCTGCTGTTTGTAAGGATCAAGATCCACCGACAGCAATTCAGCCACCAGCACCTTTTGAGCTACTTTAGGCTTGGCGCTGAGCATCTTGCGCAGGCGATCATTTTCTTTTTCAAGGATACTAAGTTTTTGCAGGCTAACCTGAGAACGCAGTAGTTGCTCTTTTAATTTGCGATTTTCGTCCAGCAGCTGCTCATGATTCGCCAGCGATTCTTCAGTCCAGCTGAAAAACCTCAGCGGCAGGTTTATGGTGTAACGCAGTGGGGAGATAAGAACAGATTCCAGCGCACCTCGGAATTTTTCCATATGTTGCCAGCGATGATCCACTGTCATTAGCATGATCGACACGATAACCAGAAAAATCGTGCGTAATGTAACCGAAGGTCCTCGCAGGAATATCTGTTGCATTGTCGATCACGCTTTGAATGAGTTGTTATTCAACAGCCAGGAAGTCGCCACCGTGTTCGTCGATCAGTTCCAGCACTCGACCACCTCCACGGGCAACACAGGTTAGTGGCTCTTCTGCCAGAATTACCGGCAAGCCGGTTTCTTCCATTAACAGGCGATCCAGATCACGCAACAGCGCACCACCACCGGTTAACACAATACCACGCTCTGCCACATCGGCACCCAGTTCAGGCGGAGTCTGTTCCAGCGCTGTTTTCACCGCACTGACGATACCGTGTAAGGGTTCCTGCAGAGCTTCCAGGATTTCATTGCTGGTTAAAGTAAAACTCCTTGGTATACCTTCAGACAGATTTCGACCCTTAACTTCGATTTCCAGCAATTCCTTACCCGGGTAGGCAGAACCAATTTGTTGTTTGATGCGTTCGGCGGTGGATTCACCAATCAGAATACCGTAGTTACGGCGTACATAACTGATAATACCTTCGTCGAACTTGTCACCACCGATACGAACCGATGCCGAATACACTATGCCGTTCAGGGAAATTACGGCCACTTCGGAAGTACCACCTCCGATATCCAGCACCATAGAACCGCGAGGCTCATCCACCGGCATACCGGCACCAATAGCTGCGGCCATCGGTTCTTCAATCAGATACACTCGACGGGCACCGGCACCCATGGCCGATTCGCGGATGGCCCGGCGTTCCACCTGGGTTGCGCCACAGGGCACACAGATCAATACCCGTGGGCTGGGGCGCAACATGGCACTTTCGTGTACTTGACGGATAAAGTGCTGCAGCATTTTTTCGGTAATATGGAAGTCAGCTATCACACCGTCGCGCATAGGGCGAATCGCAGTGATGTTCTGCGGGGTACGACCCAGCATGCGTTTTGCTTCGTGGCCATAGGCTTCGATTGCTTTCGGACCACCGGGACCACGGTCCTGTCGGATAGCAACCACAGAGGGTTCATCCAGTACAATACCTTTACCGCGGGCATAGATCAGAGTGTTTGCGGTACCAAGATCAATCGATAAATCATTTGAGAACATACCCCGTAGACGTTTCAGAAACATTGCGTGTGGTCGACCTGTTGTATTTTGATTTTATAAAAATGGGGCTTTCATTTGTGGAAGCTCATTAAACTAGGCGCTACTCTATCAACGTGCGTGTTCCAGAGCAAGTACGTCAGTGGTTTCAGAGTGTATAATGTGATAATTTTGCGCGGTTTTAGACATAATTATCATATTTCTAATTCGCACCATCAATTTTCACACGGAGAACAGCATGTCATTGGGACCCGATGATGTAAAAAATATCGCCCAACTGGCGCGACTCGATATCGATGAAAACGCGATTGAAGACTACGCCAGTAATCTGTCCAGCATCCTGGATCTGGTTGAACAGATGAATTCGGTAGATACCACCGATGTCCTGCCTATGGCCCATCCACAGGATGTCGCACAACGGTTGCGGGATGATGTAGTGACTGAACAGAACCAGCGAGAGCAATTCCAGAAGATTGCACCCCACACTGAAGCCGGTTTGTATCTGGTGCCTAAAGTTATCGAATAATCCCCACTGGAATTCAGGATAAACCATGTATCACACAAAAACTCTGGCTGAATTATCAGCCATGCTGGAATCTGGAGAGGTCAGCTCGGTTGAATTGACCCAGTCTTTTATTGACCGCATCAAACAACTGGATCCGCAACTCAACAGCTTTATCACAGTAACGGAAACGCAGGCACTGGCACAGGCCAAAGCCGCCGATCAGCAACGCGCTGCCGGCAAGGCAGGCCCCTTGACCGGAGTGCCTGTCGCCCATAAAGATATTTTCTGCACTCTGGATGTAAAAACCAGCTGTGGCTCAAAAATGCTGGATAATTTCATATCGCCCTACAATGCCACCGTGGTGGAAAAAATGGCTGAAGCCGGCGTGGTGATGCTGGGCAAAACCAATATGGATGAATTCGCCATGGGCTCATCCAACGAAACCAGTTATTACGGCCCGGTAAAAAACCCATGGAACACTCAGGCGGTGCCTGGCGGTTCCTCCGGTGGCTCAGCGGCTGCTGTAGCCGCACGGCTGACCCCTGCCGCTACTGGTACCGACACCGGCGGCTCAATCCGGCAACCGGCTTCCCTGTGCGGCATCACTGGCCTCAAGCCTTCCTATGGTCGGGTGTCCCGTTACGGCATGATCGCCTTCGCCTCCAGCCTGGATCAGGCCGGCCCTATGGCACAAACTGCAGAGGATTGCGCCCTGCTGCTCAATGCCATGTCTGGCTTCGACCCCAGGGACTCCACCTCGCTGGAGAAAGCAGTATCGGATTACACCCAGGATCTTAACAACAGCCTCAAGGGCCTGAAAATTGGCTTACCGAAAGAGTATTTCGGTGAAGGCCTGGATCCTGATGTGGCCCTAGTGGTTAACCAGGCCATTGAGCAATACAAATCCATGGGCGCAGAACTGGTGGAAATCAGCCTGCCCAACACTCACCTGGCAGTACCGGTTTACTATGTGGTGGCCCCGGCGGAATGTTCATCCAATCTGTCACGCTTTGATGGTGTTCGATTCGGTTATCGCTGCGAAGACCCCAAAGACCTGGAAGACCTGTATAAACGCTCTCGTGGAGAAGGCTTTGGTGACGAAGTCAAACGTCGCATTATGGTGGGTGCCTACGCTTTATCCGCCGGTTATTACGATGCTTATTATCTGAAGGCCCAGCAATTACGTCGCCTGATTTCCGAAGATTTCACCCGAGCCTTCGAACAGGTAGATGTAATCATGGGCCCATCATCACCGGAAGTAGCCTTTAACATTGGTGAAAAAGCCGATGATCCAGTGTCCATGTATTTATCAGACATCTACACCATAGCGGTAAATCTCGCCGGTTTACCGGGTATGAGTATTCCTGCCGGATTCAGCAAAAACATGCCGGTGGGTTTGCAGATTATTGGTAACTATTTTGATGAAAGCCGCCTGTTAAATGTGGCTCACCAGTACCAGCAACAGACTGACTGGCACAAACAGATACCCGAGGCGTTTATATAATTTTGCCACAGAGTCACAGGGAACACGGAGAACCTACTAATAGCTCTGTGCTCTCTGTGACTCTGTGGCCAAACATGATCAAGAGGCATTCTTTATGGAATGGGAAACCGTAATCGGTTTGGAAATACACGCACAACTGCGTACCAAAAGTAAAATTTTCTCCGGCGCATCCACCGCCTATGGCGCTGAACCTAACACCCAGGCCTGCGCGGTTGACCTGGGCCTGCCCGGTGTGTTGCCGGTGCTGAACAGGGAAGCGGTGCGCATGGCGGCCAAATTTGGTCTGGCCACCGGCTCCAGAGTCGCAAAACGTTCGGTGTTTGCGCGGAAAAATTATTTTTATCCGGACCTGCCCAAGGGCTACCAGATTTCTCAGTTCGAGCTACCCATCGTGGCCGAAGGTGAACTGGAAATCGAACTGGACAATGGCAACAAAAAAACCATTGGCATTACCCGCGCCCATCTGGAGGAAGATGCCGGTAAATCTTTACACGAAGATTTTCACGGCATGACCGGCATCGACCTGAACCGTGCCGGCACTCCCTTGCTGGAAATAGTTTCTGAGCCAGACATCCGTTCTGCCAAGGAAGCCGTAGCCTATATGAAAAAAATACATTCTTTAGTGCAGTATCTGGAAATCTGTGATGGCAACATGGCCGAGGGGTCATTCCGTTGCGATGCCAATGTATCGGTTCGTCCCAGAGGTCAGAAAGAGTTTGGCACTCGTGCCGAAATCAAAAACATCAACTCCTTTCGTTTTGTGGAACGGGCCATTAATTACGAAATTGAACGCCAGATCGATGTCATCGAAGCTGGCGGAAAAGTGGTGCAGGAAACCCGGCTCTATGATGCCGACAAGGACGAAACACGCTCCATGCGCAGCAAGGAGGAAGCCAATGATTACCGTTACTTCCCCGACCCGGATTTGTTACCGGTAATACTGGATGATGCCTATCTGGAAGCTGTACGCAGCACTCTGCCAGAACTACCCGATGAAAAACGCAGGCGTCTGGTGAAGGAACTGGGTATTCCGGATTATGATGCCGGCATACTCACCGCCAGTCGTGAACTGGCCAGCTTTTATGAAACTGTGGTCAAAAAATCCGGTGGTGATGCCAAACTGGCTGCCAACTGGGTCATCGGCGACTTTTCCGGCCGCCTGAACAAGGAAGGCCTGGAACTGGTCGAGTCACCAGTGAGTGCCGATATGCTTGCAGAAATGCTGAAACGCATCAGCGACAAAACCATTTCCGGTAAAATGGCCAAGACTGTATTTGATGCCCTGTGGAAAGGTGAAGGCAGTGTCGATGACATCATCAACAAATCCGGTGGTGGCCAGATTACCGATAATTCGGCCATCGAAGCTATCATTGATGAAGTGATTGCCAACAATCCGAACCAGCTGGAGCAGTACCGTTCAGGTAAAGACAAACTGTTTGGCTTCTTTGTCGGCCAGGTCATGAAAGTATCCCAGGGCAAAGCCAACCCGGCGCAGGTAAATGACATCCTGAAGAAAAAGCTGGCGGGATAGTTCAAGTTAAGAACTGATACCGAGTAACCGGTGGGCTAACCTGGGAGGCTCTGATTAAGTCTGGTTAAATTTAGGCTGAGATAAAAGTGTTTAGATTTCTCACGAAGTGAGGCGGAATAGTTATTTTCTATTGCAACGAACTTTGGGAGAGATCTGGACGCTTTTAGCTAGGGAACCTCTGATTAAGTATATGATGGCTTCTGCGTGGCCTGAAGTGTGCAGTTGCAAGACGCAAAGCGCCGTTAATGGCCTTAGTCCTTAATAAGGTTTGCAACGCAGCAAATGTACACTTCAGGTCTCGCCCGAAGGGGCTTACAGGCTTATCCGTGCTCTGCGTTATGACTTTTCGACAGGTGACCAACCTGCTTTCAAAGCCATGTCTTGATCACGAACAAGCCTGTAAGCCAGAAGCATCATATAATTGATCAGAGGCTCCCTGGCATAAAACAATCACGACTTGATCAGAGCACCCCTAAAGCCCACCTTTTTTTGATAAACCCAATTCACAGAGAACCATGCCCGATAACGATCGTCTATACCGCTTCCTGATTGAAAACAGCAATGTCCGTGGTGAGCTGGTGCATTTGAATGCCACCTGGCAGGCCGTACTGGATCGCGCCGACTATCCCGACAACGTGAAAACCGTGCTCGGTGAAGCTCTCGCCGCCTGCGCCCTGCTGGCAGCCACCATAAAATTCGATGGCTCCCTGATACTGCAAATTCGTGGTGATGGCCCAGTACACCTGCTGGTAGTTCAGACCACTGCCGAAGGTAGCATGCGCGCCATCGCACGCTGGAATAAAGACGTTCCGGAACAGGGATTGCACAATATATTTGGTCAGGGCCAGATGGCGATCACTATCGAACCCAAAGATAGTGAGCCTTATCAGGGCATAATCGCACTGGAAGGCGAACATCTGAAAGATGCCCTGGAAGCCTATTTTATCCAGTCTGAACAGCTGAACACCCGGCTCTGGCTGGCCGCCGATATCAATAGCTGCGGCGGCTTCCTGTTGCAGGAACTACCCGGCAATGAAAGTGACGACATCAGCTGGGAGCACTTCAATCATCTGGCTGGCACCTTGCAGCAGGACGAAATTCTGAATCTGCCGGCACCGGAACTTTTACATCGCCTGTTCCATGAAGAAGATATACGGCTATTTGACCCTGAGCCCATGTGCTTCCGCTGCTCCTGTTCCAAAGAGCGGATTAGCTCCATGCTTTTGACCCTGGGCAGCGATGAAGTACACGATATACTGGAAGAACAGGGAAAAGTAAAAGTGGACTGTGAATTCTGCAATGCCCATTATGAATTTGATCGTATCGACATTGATGCCCTGTTTGCCTCCATTCCCGCCAGTTCAACCACTACAAAACATTGAGTGAGATTGTTTTATACTCTGTTTAATACCGCCACCAGCAGAAACTATCAGACGTACTCATGAGCATTGACCAGGACAAGCACTTTCTACATATGGCCGTACAACTGGCCATTGAATCCGTGGCTCAGGGTGGAGGACCATTTGGGGCCGTGATAACACGCCATAATAAAGTGGTAGCCCGCGCCAGTAACCAGGTAACCTTAAATAACGACCCTACCGCTCACGCCGAAGTCTCGGCTATTCGACAGGCCGGGGAAGCACTGAAATCCTTTAGTCTGGATGAATGTGTACTTTACGCCAGCTGCGAACCCTGCCCAATGTGTACGGCAGCCATTTACTGGGCGCACATCAAACGAGTGGTTTATGCGGCTTCAGCAGAAACCGCCAGCAATGCCGGATTCGATGACAGCTTTATTGCCCGGGAAATCTGTTTACCTAAAACACAACGCTCAGTTCCCATGGTACAGCTTGAATGCGAACAACATGAGCATTGCTTTGAAGCATGGAACAAAAAACAGGACAAGATTGAATATTAAAATTAAACCTTTGCCACAGAGACGCAGAGAGCACAGAGGATTTTATATATGTATTTCTTTGCGTCCTCTGCGCCTCTGTGGTGAAGATTAAAATCTTTAAATGACCTACTTCTAGCGATTACCTAAATAAGTGGTGACCCTGCTAACCAAAACTCAAATACATACTGGTAATCACCGACAACACCACCAGTAACCAGACACTTATAATAATCCGCCACAGTTGTCTCACCCTGCGCAGTTTCATAAAACTGTCGATAATCATCTGGCCTTTCAACCAGGCCGAAAGAAGCACCACTGCAATCAGTACATGCCCCTGATAACCCATCTGGGCAAACATAAATGAAATGAAAGTGAGCCCAATCAGTAATAACCATATGCGGGTGGCCTGAATATCCTGCATGCTCATCTCATCAAATACACTAACGGGAACAACACGATCCATACCAGATCCACCATGTGCCAATAGGAAGCACCGGTTTCAACGCCGATATGATCCTGTTTGCTGTAACCACCCCTTCCTGCTTTTAACATCACTGCTGAGAGAATTACCAGCCCCAGAATAACGTGCATAAAATGAAAGAAAGTCATCGACAAATAATACATATAAAATGTGTTGGTACTCAGGCTAACACCTTCCGCTGCCTTGCTATAAAACTCAAAGATTTTGACAACCACAAATATCATGCCGCTGGCTATCGCCCAGTACAACCAGGCCACACAGCTGGATTGATTGCCATTCTGTATGGCATGTACCGCCCGCACCACAAAATAACTACTGGTAATCAATACCACTGTATTAATCAGGCCCAGGCGGGGATCCAGCAATAACTGAGATTCATTGAACAGCTCAACATTCTGGCTGCGTACCACTGCATAGGAAATAAAGAACACCCCAAATACCAGAAGCTCGGCATAAATAAACAACCAGATGGCGAAATCACCGGGTAGCTCTCGAGAATGGATTGCGGTTTCAGAGGACATGATTGAGTCCGTTAGATATTTGAACAGGGGTCAGCATCACAGACTGGAGTCCAGTTGGCCTTGATAAAAATCAAAAACTTGAGTCCGCAAATGTACGCAAATACACGCAAATTAAAAATAAAAGCCACTTTAAGTTGTATACCGCAGGCGTACAAATAAAACATTAGCGTTTATTCGCGGGCTAATGCTTTAAGTTTTTCTCAAACGATCACTCATCCATTTAATTGACAAAGATGTCTCCGATCTGGTCTTCATCGGACAGATTCTTACCATAAAACACCTCGGCCATTTCCCGTCGGAGGTTTTTACTGATCTGATCCAGTTCCTGCCCGCTGTAATCTGTTTTTAACGCGCCAAACAGGTAGTTATCCATATCAAAACTGTTAACGATCATCTTGGTGTGAAACAGGTTCTCCTGATACACATTAACATCCATCATCTGGTAATTCTGTTTGGTATCTTCCGCAATATAATTCTGTATGGAATTGATCTTGTGGTCGATATAATGTTTATTACCATTAACATCCCGGGTAAAACCACGCACCCGATAATCCATGATTACAATGTCGGAATCGAAACTGTGAATCAGATAATTTAATGCCTGCAATGGAGAAATTCGTCCGCAGGTAGATACGTCTATATCCACCCGAAAAGTACTAATGCCATTATCAGGATGAAACTCGGGATAAGTGTGTACTGTAATATGACTTTTATCCAGGTGCGCCACCACATCATCCGGTAATGGGCCCGGGGCCTCTTCATTAGACAGCTGCTGGGCAATCACAGGCTCTTCAGAAATCAGTATGGTGACACTGGCACCCTGAGGATCATAATCCTGACGTGCAATATTAAGAATATTGGCACCAATAATGTCCGACACATCTGTCAGGATCTGAGTCAGACGCTCGGCGTTATACATCTCATCAATATACTCGATGTATTTCTGTATATCGGCCTGGCTGTTTGCATATACGATATCGTAAATATTAAAACTCAGGGTTTTAGTCAGGTTATTAAACCCATGTAGTTTAAGCTTATCTTTTGGCACCTATGTGACCCCTAAAAAACCGAACTGCTATTGTACACAAGGCGATCACATTACGCGCCTGTTTTGAACACCTGCTGTACCGCATTCTGCCAGACACTTTCGCCGTAACAGCGTTTGATGACCATGGCCAATGCGCATGAACCGACCGACAGCAGATTATCGTGGAAAGTTTTAAGATCAAAATCCGGCTGACTCTCTAATTGCCCACGTACCGCCCGGATTAATGCCCAGCCGGTAGCATAACCCATAGGCACAGTCGGATTCTGAGTATACCAGCCAAGATCCGCCCGGGCCTGATCATGATCAAATCCCAGTTCTGTACACATGCGTTGCGCGGCGTCCTCGATAGTCAAACCACGAGTATGCAACTCGACATCCAGCATCACCCGAAGGGCTCGCCACAGACGATCTCGCAGCATCATAAACCTGTGCTCTGGCTTATCCAGGAAGCCCTGTTCCTGCATCAGGTCTTCACAGTACAATGCCCAGCCTTCATACATTGTGGATGAAGCATTAATCAATCGAGGCAAACTGTTATGTGGATTGCTGTTGGCCGTAACAAACTGCAGGTGATGACCTGGAAAAGCCTCATGAACACAGGTCAGATCAATGGATGTCCAGCCGTGCTCCAGTAACTGACCTTCCGACACCACTGGCGTGACATAGTAATAACCCTGCTGGCGCTCATCTTTGTATGTCGGCTCTTCATAGGCCGCAAAAGGAATTTCATGGCGCAGGTATTCCGGGGTATCCAGTACCTTCAATGCCTGTTTTTCCGGCATAGACACCAGATGTTTTTCTTTCACAAAGTCGTAAGCGGCTTTCATGCGCTCACGATAGGCAGACAACAGACTGTCACCGGCCTGGGGATGGGATTCCCGAATACGGGCCAACAGAGCATTGGTATCGTCATTACCCTGTAATTCCACTGCCAGTGCCTTCATTTGCTGCCGGGTATCCTCGAACAGCTGCTCACCAAAACGATGGAGCTGATCCGGGGTAACGGGTAGAAAATGAGCGCCATTCAGCAAGGCACTGAAAAAATCGGCACCGCAGGCATAATCACCCGTCGCTTTAGGGCCGATCTCCTGTTTCAGAAATCGAGCAAAATCCTCCATAGCCACCGCTGCTTCATCACAGACCGGCTGTAATCGTGCGGGATTGTCGAATTTTTTTACTACATACGACTGGCTCATCAAGCTTCTAAAGTAGCGAGCACCGGCCTCCGCCTGCTTACAGGCACTATTCAACCAGCTGGCAGGGATGCGCTCCGGTTTCTGGGAAATATAAGTGCGTGCGCCTCTTAAATATTCCGGAACAGCCTGCAATCGATGCTTAATGGCCGCATGCAGGTTCTCCACTGGCCGAGTAAGCAACTGATGAATAGCCTCCACCGGCACGTATTCCTGAGGACGGCAATAACGCCAGTCGTGCTCCAGCAACTCATGCAGCTCAACCACTACCGAATTGTAAAGGATGGAATAATCAATCTGCTGATCCATACTCAACTGTTCGAAATCCAGCTCATCCAGCGAGGACAGCATTTTTTCATCCAGTGAGATCAGGGCACCAACTTCATCG
Organism: uncultured Gammaproteobacteria bacterium; assembly: GCA_965368175.1. Taxonomy (GTDB): domain Bacteria; phylum Pseudomonadota; class Gammaproteobacteria; order SZUA-229; family SZUA-229; genus CBDULX01. Next base: position 18,399 of record CBDULX010000030.1, read on the forward strand.
TCTTTGTAGGCCCGCAGAGATTCTTCATAACCTGGTACACCAACCTGTACCGCCTGTTCAGGATGATAACGAAACCAGGCATTATAATATTGCTCCAGCAACGTGTTGAACGTCTGCTGATAATTATTTTCCGACATTCTTACTCTTCTATTATTTCAAAATCGTGGGTAATTTCGGCAGATTTTGCCAACATGATAGACACTGAACAATACTTGTCAGCCGTCAGATTCACCGCTTTCTCGACCTGTTTTTCACTCAGCCCGCGGCCTTTTACCAGGTAATGCACATGAATTTTAGTGAATATCTTAGGAATTTCCTCAGCACGTTCAGCCGATAATTCCACAATACAGTCGCTAATCGGCTGTCTGGCCTTTTTCAGGATGGCAACCACATCAAACGCCGTACAGCCACCCATGCCCATCAGTACCATTTCCATCGGTCGCGCCGCCAGATTGCGGCCACCGCTCTCGGGAGCTCCATCCATTACTATCGAGTGTCCACTGCCGGATTCTCCGACAAAAGACATATTATCGAGCCATTTAACCCGTGCTTTCATAGATTTACCCAAAAAAACTTGCTGAATGATCAGTAATTTGCGTTAATTACCCGATAACGGAGATTAACAGTTAGCGGAATGAACTATAATCATAACCACGTAATTATAACGGATATAAGTTACACCCATGAGTTTGTTGCCCAAAGTAGACAATACCAACCCTTCCCTGGAAAGGTTATTAAGCCATTGTCACCGCAAAAGTTACCCGGCTAAAAAGACCATCATCCACGAAGGAGATGAGCCACAAAGCCTGTACTATATCATCAAGGGATCGGTAAGCGTACTCACTGAGAACGATGAAGGCGCAGAGATTATACTGGCTTATTTAAACAGCGGTGATTTTTTTGGCGAAGCCGGCCTGTTCAAGGAAAAGCTGGACCGCAGTGCTATGGTAGTAGCACGAGCACCCAGTGAAATAGCCGAAATCAGCTACGTACAGTTCCGCAAGCTGGTGCAGGAAGACCCTGAAATCCTGTTCCTGCTATCTGGCCAGATCTTTGACCGCCTGATCAAAACCAGCCAGAAAGTCCGCGACCTGATTTTCCTGGATGTCTCAGGCCGAATAGCTCGCACCTTACTGGAACTCAGTGAACAACCTGATTCCATGACCCACCCCGATGGCATGCAGATTAAAATCACCCGCCAGGATATCGCCAAAATCGTCGGTTGCTCACGGGAAATGGCTGGCCGAGTACTCAAAGA
>CBDULX010000031.1:0-19333 GCA_965368175.1 uncultured Gammaproteobacteria bacterium
CCTGATCGGGGCGATCATCGGCCATATGCTGCTGGGACTGGACATCAGCCTATTGTCGCTTAGTGGAATGATTGCGGTCGCCGGTGTAGTGGTGAATGATAATCTGGTACTGGTGGACTACATTAACCGTAACTGCAATGCCGGTAAGCCTCTGGCCAGGGCTATTCGTGATGCTGGTGTGGCCCGATTTCGGCCAATTATTCTTACCTCTATCACTACTTTTGCGGGCTTAACCCCGCTAATGCTGGAACGCAGCGTACAAGCCCAGTTTTTAATTCCCATGGCCGTATCACTGGCTTTTGGCGTAATGTTTGCAACTGTAGTGAGTTTATTACTGGTTCCGGCCAGCTATTATATTCTGGAAGATATGAAAAGAGCAGTTCATCTAAAAAAGTGAATTTTTCCCGTTTTTGGCCTTGCAGATCAATATTTGTAACTATACTTATATAACAGAATAAACGCTTGCAGCACAGTTAGAGCGTCTATACTTGGAACTCAAATTATAATATTTCGCTTTTATCAGTTGTGGAAGTAAGGATTTTGTTATGTCTAATTCAGATAATCAAGAAATTGATTATGAAGATCGTCGTGCAGACCCGCGAATTGAGCTACAGGCCGATTTAACAGTAAAAATCGTGTTTTCGTCCACGGCACCGAGCTTGCTGGGTAAAAATCTGGACAGTAAAACCGTAGATATATCGGCGTCGGGATTGCGAATTTCACTGGATCGCCCTATCGAGATCGATAGTGTGCTTGATGTCTGGGTCACCATGAAAAAGCAAAATAAAAAGTACTTCCTGACCGGTAATGTTCGCTGGTGTAATGAAACTGATCAGCTTGGTGTTTATCATGCCGGCGTTGTATTGCGTGAGCGTACTGATACTATTACTGATCTGCGTAGCTGGCGGAAACACTTCAAAGGCTAGGGAGCCTCTGATCAGGTCATGATTGTTTTATACTGGCTAAAAGCACCCAGATTTTCCTCGAAATTCGTTGCAATAGAATAACTATTCCGCCTCACTTCATGAAAAATCTAAACACTCATCGCAACCTACTACAACCAGACTTAATCATAGGCTCCCTGTGAATTTCTGATCGGGTCATGACTGCTTTATTATGACTGATTGTGCATTCTGTAAAGTAAGTCGGGAACTGGTATTAGTGGCCATACTGGTAGCTGTGATTTACTTTCTGGTCTGGGGATAACTTTTACTGGAATAGAGGCTGGGAACAATAACATAGCCGTCTTCATCTTCAGCTCGTCGATACTGGCCGCTGCGATAGTCAGAAATCAATGATTCAGTTCTTACACGATAGCGCCGATCCGGGGATCTGCGTCTGGATTGTATGGCCAGGCGCCGTTCTGGGCCGGAGTAGTACCTGATATATACATCACCGTGCATTTTGAGAGTTGTCATATTTAAATCCTTTGACAGATTCTTTTGCACATTAATAGAATTTAACCAGATATATGTCAATGAGACGAAACCTGATTGCTTCTACCACTGGTCTGAATCGGGAAAAGTTGTCATTTGTCAAATACACATGCTTATTGTATGGGTTATAAAGGTTGTGAGAATTAAATCGGTATAGTCTATGGATCAATTTGTACGTTCAGTCCCAAGAAAACGATTACCTCCTAAAGAAGTAGGGTGCTGCCAGTGCGGTCTGCATGGCATGTGCCAGATTGCAGGCCTGGATAACGCTGACAAGCAAAAAGTCGATAGCCTGATACATCGCCGCAAACAAATTGAAAATGGTGGAGTATTGATCCGTGCTGGTGAGGAATTTAATAAATTATATGCAGTGAAAGCCGGTATGTTAAAAGCAGTGACCGAGTTTGATGATGGTCGCAGCCAGGTGGTCGATTTTTTTCTCCCTGGAGAGTTAATTGGACTGGATGCCATTCATGACCGGGTACATTTGTACAAGGTAATTGCCCTGGAAGACAGTAATGTTTGTGAGCTGGATTTTTATGGCATGATTGAAATGGACAATGAATTTGGTCGATTCCAGGATAAGCTGCTGGAAGCACTTGTAGCGAAAACAAGACAAAGTCAGTTTCAGCCATTGCTGATGGGGGCACAGAGTGCAGAGCAGCGGCTGGCGGTTTTTCTGGTGGGTATTTCCAGTCGATTTCATGCCAGGGGACTGTCCGGTGATGAATACCGTTTGTCGATGCGCCGTATGGACATTGCTGATTATCTGGGGCTTGCACTGGAAACTGTGGGACGGGTGTTCAAACGTTTCGAGCAAACAGGTCTGGTGGCCTGCCGAGGCCGGGATACCCAGGTTAGTGATTTTCAGGGCCTGATGCAGATTGCCGGCCTGATGGGGCCGTCATCCAGCCGCCAATAACAGTATTTACTGATTATTTAATTTAATTAAATCAATAATTTAGTGCCTCTCACCATTTGAACTTTTACAGCGCTTGCTGTATTTTCACAATGCTGATCCAATGATTAATAATAATAACAAACCTGTATTGCCCATATTTGAGGTTAGTACAAGCTAACCCCTGGCCAGGGTGGAGGTCGCTGAGATATGAAAAACAAAAAACCCATCGTGTCTGTGACAGGTGCATCGGGTGCCGGCACCACGGCAGTTCAAAATGCTTTCAGGGAAATTTTTTATCGTCAGGGCATTAATGCTGCGTTTGTGGAGGGGGACAGTTTTTTTAAGTATGAGCAGGACACTATGTACCGGTTGATGGATGAGGCCAAAAGTACTGGCAAGCCCATCAGTTGTTATGGTCCTGACCTGAATGATTTTCATCAGCTGGAAGCGTTATTCAGGGAATACTCTGAAAAAGGCACTGGTAATATTCGCCATCGAGTTAATTCGGAAAATTTTCAGGAATATAATCAGTCGCCCGGTACCTTTACAGACTGGACATCGTTGCCGGATAACAGTGATTTGCTGTTTTATGAAGGGCTTCATGGGGGGGTGGTTGCAGACAGCTGGACACGGCGTAAGGTTAATAAAAATAATTTCCCTGCAGAACAGGATCGTCGTGATCCTGATCGCAACAAAGGGGTCGATATCGCTCAGTATGTGGATTTAATGATAGGTGTGGTACCGGCGATTAATCTGGAGTGGATTCAGAAAATGCACCGGGATATGGATTGCCAGAAACTGTCCCGTGAAGAAGTAACTATATCCATTCTGGATAGTATGCAGGACTATATCCACTTTATCGTGCCACAGTTCTCCCTTACCGATATTAATTTTCAGCGTATGCCAGTAGTGGATACCTCCAATCCTTTCATTGCCCGCGAGGTGCCTGTTGAGTCAGAGAGTGTGATAGTTGCACGCTTTCGGGAGCCGAAAAAATATAACTTCCCGCTTTTCCTGAAACGAATCCATGGATCTTTCATGTCACGCCCCAATACAATTGTGCTGCCCGGTGGTGAGATGAAGCATGCACTGGATGTGATCTGTTCACCTATCATCGAATCCTGTTGCGGGTTAAGGAATAATTGTCAGTGAACTCCTGATCAGGTCGTGATTGTTTTATGCGGGCTTAGAGCATCCAGATTTCTTCCGAAGCTTGATGTAATAGAATAACTATTCCGCCTCACTTCGTGAAAAACATGAAGACTTATGCAGCCTGAATTTAATCGGATTTAATCAGGAGTTTCCTGGTTTATTTCCCGATGAGGGCTTCATCATAGCGCCCTTTTTTACCGGACAGGGACACATCATCGCCATCGCTACCATCATCGCTTTTGGGTAAGAACAAACTGTCACCGCTGGAGGATCCAAAGGGGGTAACCATGTGCTGTTTATCATTCAGGTTGAGGCTGGCAACTGGCGCTTCGTCGAGAATGTAGAGGATGCCAATGATGGCGATAATCACCAGGATGATTAACTGGATGATCAAGGTGGGATTGTATTTTTTAGATGGTTTCATGCGGTGAGATCAATACTGTGTCCTGAGCCAGTTTTAGATCCGTCCAGGCTATTATGGCGACGTTCATGGTGTTTGCGCCGATCAGGCAAAACCTTAATGATTTCACGACGTCTTTCTGCCAGATGTCGCCGATCACTTTTATCATGCCGATTATTAGTGGAATAAACCGAGTCCGCCGATTTTAGAAGCTTATTAGACTTGCGATTATGTACATCATTATAGGCCGCAGTTATTCTGTTGATTGTATTCAAGTTAACCATAGTGTCTTTATTGGGGCCCCGTTTATAAATTATATCGGCGAACACCTGGATATCTTGAATCTGGCCATCCCTGGCAAGACTTGTGAGTTACTGGAGGCGCATGCTCGAGGAATAATCGGATACAGGTTCCAGATGTTGATTGAGAAATCTATGTTTGTTGCCGGTGCTGAAGCGAACCAGGGCAAAGCCATGAGAGCTTATTTTATCTATGGTAACCAGCTGGCCAGTGGTTTTTACGCGTACGCGATCGCCTACATTAATCATTTTTTCATTTATCATTTTTGTCTCCAGAATAAAAAATTCAGGGAATATTTTAAATTACAGAATAAACTTAGACTAGTTTATTACAATCGTCAAGTATCTTTATGTTTTATATGGGAATTTAAATTTTAGAGTTGTCGTTGGTCAGGCGCTCAAGCTGCTGTGCTGTCTGCTCTTCAGAGAGCCTGGGTGCTACAGGTGGCATGTGATCCTGTAGCCGGCTGGGTTCGGAGCCCATCAGGTATTCATAGATGATAAGGTAAGCCAGTACATTGCTGACATATTCGCGAGTTTCACGAAAGGGAATAGTTTCGACCCAACGGATAGCGTCCATGGGCTGGTAGTCCGGTAGCCAGGTTTTAACTCGATGGGGTCCAGCATTATATGCCGCAGTGGCGAGGACCGCCTGACTGTCATGTCGTTGCAGCATCTGCTGTAGATAACCCGTGCCCAGTTTAATGTTGGTATCTGTTTTAAGCAGGCTGTGTTTACCTCGATAACGTACTTTCATATTTTTCGCCACACTGCGAGCGGTACGGGGTAGTATCTGCATTAAACCCAGTGCGCCCCTGGATGACCTGGCATCACTCATAAAAGCGCTTTCACGGCGTATGATGGCATAGGTTAACGCCGGATCTATACTGTTTTTTTCAGACCAGTTGGTGACTTTGTCGAGCAATGGTAGAGGAAAACGAAGGACAATATCATCACGGTATTCGGTTCTGCCCATAGTGAATATGGCCCTGTCATGCCAGCCCCACTGCTGTGCCAGTTTAGATGCCAAAAGCTTATTTTGCTCATCCAGCGAATACATTAATTGATGCCATTCTCGACGTGCTTCAGGAATTCGTTCGAGTTTGAATAATTCTCTGGCTCTCTGGGCCTGTTCGGTTTTACTCAGTTTGAGCATATCTTCACTGTCGGGTTTCAGGACTTGTTCTTCAAATGAGTAGGGCTGGCCCAGGTAGTCCGCTGCCAGAAATCCATAAAAACTGCGACGATTGGCCAGATTGTAATAAATACCCTCAGCCACCTTTGTGTAACCCATTTGTTCATTTGCATAAGCCCACCAGTATTGCCAGCGCAGTTCGGCCTGTTGAGAAGGTGGCAGTTGTTCAATTGCCTGGATCAGTTTTGGCCATTCGGCCTGGCGTATAGCACTGCGTATAAGCCATTCCTGTATAGTTTGACTGGTATATTGCCTGGGAATACGATCAAGCCAGAAGCTTGCATCAGGCTCGTGACGCCTTGCTTTTACAAGACCTATATATTCATAGGCTTTGTAAATATCAGCATCGGTGAAGCTGAAGCGTTGTGCCAGTTGCATCCACAATTTGATGGCCTGAGCACTGTCTTTCTGGCTCATACGCTTAATAGCGTGTAAACGTATGATGGCGGTCAGAGGGTGAGCCTGTCTTAGCAAATCAGCCTGAAGACTTAGCTCTGGATCTCGGTGAACTTCCAGCCACAGTTCAAACCACTCCTGATCGACACTGTCCAGATGTTCGGACAGGTGGCTAGCCAGCTGAGTACGATTTTTAGCCATGGCCAGTTGAATACGTTGCCAGGTCAGTGACTGGGTTTGCTGATCCGCGTCTCTCCAGAGCTTGAATACCTGATCGCAGCTGTTAGGCAGTGAATCACCGGTTAGCCAGAGTTGTTCGATGGCTGGGTAAGCATGCTTGGTATCTCCGGTTTGAAGCAGGGCATGCAGGTACTTGCACTTCAGGCTTGTGCTGTCCTGGGGAGTATACACATGGAGCAGGGATTGCCACTGCTTATGGCGGGCGTAATAAGTAATCAGGTCACGGCGAAACTGACCCGCGATGATACTGTTCTCATAATCGTCCAGAAATAATTCAATCTGTTGTTGATCAAGCTTTCCAATATTACGCCGCATATCCTTGTAGACCAGGTAGGGATACAGGGGGTAGCTGGTTAGCTGAGGCAGCAGGCGCTTAAATTCACTCCTGCGTCCGAGTTCAAAAGCCCGGTCCGCTTTCTGGAACAGCGCTCGTTGTTGTTGAAGATAGTCACTGTCCAGGAAATGATTTTCAGTCTGTGAATTTGAAGGTGGTATGGCATCGGCCGGTTGTTGAAGAACAGCTAATGATTGTGAGCCATTAAAGCTGTTGGCAGTCACCAGCCATAAACCCAGCCCCAGACCCAGGCTGATGCTGAATGGACGATGAACCCAACGATGTATGATGCCCGTCTTCAATCTGTTTTATCCGTCGCGGTAGAGTGATCTGAAAAAAGTCATAATTACTAATAGTTTAGACCAGATTGATGAAAAATATGTGAACCAGACATCAGTAAATGAGGGCCTGTATCTGCGACAGGATTATTTGGGGCTGTATTTGTTAATGAAATCATAAGCTAGCTGGCTAGCCTGTTTTTTTTCATCAGCTAGCAACTGGTTATAAGTGGCGATTTTGTTTTTATGGGCATTTTTTACTCCTTGACTGGTAGCGAGATAAAACCAGGCATAGGCCTCTAGTGGATCTTTCTGAGTACCTTTGCCCGTATAGCAGGCAATGCCATAGTCCAGCTGTGCCATACCATGGCCTTTTCTGGCAGCTTCCAGAAACAGATTTACACCTATAAGGTAATCACGTTTTACGCCATAGCCGTTGACGTACATTTTACCCAGAGCATATTGGGCACCGGTGTGCCCCTGGTCTGCAGCTTTTCGATACCAGTCGAGAGCCTGTTTTTCGTCTTTTTTTATAACCTGACCCTGATAATAGAGTTCTCCGAGCTGGAACTGAGCCTCGGGGTGATGGGTCCTGGCCGTTTTTTGATACAGCTCCAGTGCTTTGGGCAGATTGACTTCAATCTCTTTACCCTGTCGGTATTGATCCGCCAGGGTCAGCATGGCAAGTGAATCGCTATTATTGGCAGCTTGATTGAGTAGCTGGAAGGCCTTGCTGGTGTTTTTCTTAATGCCATCACCTGTGAGAAACATCAGTCCCAGGCTTCTCTGGGCCAGTACATGGTTATTTTCAGCAGCCTTGTAATACCAGTAGGCAGCCTTGGAAGGTTTGGCTGTAACCCCCTCGCCCGATTGATACATTTCACCGACCATATACATGGCATTTTGGTTGCCTGAACGGGCGGCTTTTAGCAGCCATTGAAGTGCTTTGCTGCTATTTTTTTCCAGCTCGGTACCATCCCGGTAAAGCTTTCCAAGTAGAAACTGGGACTCGGTATGATCTTGCTGGGCAGCCAGCTGGAACCAGTGAGCGGCTTTATCCGGGTTGTTACGATCACCTTTTTGCTTCAGATACATGTTCCCTAGCATGAACTGGGCTTCTGCGTCTCCACTATTGGCCAGTGGGAACCAGAGCATGAGTGCAGTGGCGTAATCCTGTTTCTGGTAGGCGGCCATGGCCGTATCAAAATCAGAAGGCTGGGCACTGTTCTCTGACTGCACTACGCTAGCTTTTAGGGCAAAAGCAATAAAACAGAGAGTTAAATATTTAACACTAATGGTGATTTACCTGTGGATGTTTTCTTTCTCTGGAGTATAGAAAAAATCAGGAAAATTGGAATATTGAGTCCTGGGGAGCCCCTGATTAATTATTTTTTTGTATGCTCATCGATAAAATTACGGATGAATTGTAGAGGTTTGGCACCACTGAAGCGACCGACTTCATCGCCGTTATGGAACAGGATGATTGTCGGGAATCCACGTACCTTGTAGTGGCCTGCCAGTTTCATATTGTCACCGTCATCCACTTCTACTTTGGCGATACCGATCTGGCCTTCGAATTCATGGGCCACTTTTTCAAGGATCGGTGCGATCACCCGACAGGGCGAGCACCAGTCTGCCCAAAGGTCGACCAGTATGGGCCTTTCGTGGGAAGCCTTGATGACTTTGTCATCAAATTCAGGTAAATCAACAACAAATAAGGAATCAGTCATGGTTTTAAAATAAAAAATGTTCAGATAAAGGTTAAGTGGTGCATCGCCGGGTTTCAGGAGACTGGGGGCCTCATCGCTGGGTGCCCCCATATGATTACTGTTCGACCGGAGTAAGTTCTATCGGCCAGTCAGGATCTGTGATGTCCAGTTTGGATTTGCAGTCATACAGCGCTGCCTGCAGAGCTTCTTCTATGACCGGGTGGTAGAACGGCATCTTTAGCATATCCTGAATGGTGAGTCCCATTTCGATGGACCAGCATAATAAGTGGCCCAGGTTCTCGCCTTTCACCGAAATCATGGAGGCTCCGAGTAATTTGCCCGTGTTTTTATCGGCATAGACTCGGATAATGCCCTTGTTATTGCCCATGATCAGGGCACGTCCCACAGGTGCCAGTCTCATTTCACCGATGGCAGTGGTGTTCATATCCAGCTCCGACAGGCTGGCACCGACACTGACAATGTTAGGGTCGCAGAAAGTAATAGCCAGAGGGGTTTTAAGTTTGAATGCTACAGGCTTCTTGAGCATGGCATTGTATCCCGCCACCCGTCCTTCGAAGCCAGCTTCATGCAGAATGGCCTTTTCGGCGGTGACATCACCGGCAATAAAAACAGGCAAATCAGCCAGTTGCATGGTATGGGGGTTGAATATGGGGACCTCCTGTCGACCCAGCTCTATTCCAAGTACTTCGAGCTTGAGCTTGTCGGTGTTGGGGCGACGGCCCATACTGGCAAGGATTTTATCCACCACGACTTCATTGTCACCGGCCCTGACTTTGAGTTTGCCATCGGATGTTTCGGTAATTTGGGCAGCGTGACCCAGCCAGAGAGGCATTTCTTTGCCAAGGGTGTCGATGGCGATGGTGTTAACATCATCGTCATCGATACCACCGATGCGGGTTTGCTGGTCAATGCCGGTAACCCGTATGCCCATGCGATGTAGCGCCTGGCCAATTTCCAGACCAATGACGCCCAGACCAACGATGGCAATGGATTCTGGCAGTTCATGCATCTCGAAGATGTCATCGGTGGTAATTATTTTACTGGCAAATGCAGACCAGGCATCGGGGATGATGGGCCGTGAGCCAGTGGCAATGATAATTTTTTTAGCTCTGATGGTTTCACCATTTTCGGTTTCAAGTGTATTGCTGTCTACAAAGCTGGCAAAAGATCTGATGAGCTGATTTTCATTTAAATTATCGGTAGAGTTGCCCAGGGTGCGATCTACAAAATTGTCGCGTAGGTCTTCAACGTGTTCCATGGCGTCAGTAATATTAAGGCTCAGGTGCTTGCCACCTTCAATGCCTTCCCGTTCGAAAATACACCGTCGATGAAAGTCTTCAGCAACCTGAATCATAACCTTTGAGGGCATACAGCCAACACGGGCGCAGGTGGTGCCCAGTTCACCACCATCAATCAGAACAAAATTGTCAGTTTTTTTTCGGATCTGGCCCATTGCATATAGACCGGCGCTGCCTGCGCCAATAATTGCGACTTCAACTTCGCGAACCATGATGTTTACCCTTGTTAAATGATTTTGTGAATAGTATTACTGATGACTTATTAAGTCACCCGCCTTATGCGAGGGATTTTCTTAGTCTGGTTTCAACCAGTATCCGATTGAGCCAGGCATTACGGGTGATTCGGGGATATAGTTTGTATCGACGGCTGACATCCAGAGCGCGACCAACTGCGGCATCCTCAAGCCTCTGGCGGGTGGCTTTGGAGATGTGGCTGAGGGTAAGCAGGCTGGGTGCTAGCCAGTGATGATAATCCTCGACCAGCGTTCGGGCACTGTCTTCTGGCCAGTCTTCTTTGATCAGTAATTCAGGGAATTGTCCTGCGGTTAAGTGGCGCTCGAACAATTCATCTTTAAGATTCTGTCCCTGAAGGCCCTGGCCTGAGCCATCCCGGTTCCTGGGAAACCATTGTGCTCTGATGGGGTTGCAGGTGTTTTCATTGATCAGGCGCTGAATAGTAAGTATCGGGTCATCGCTGTTCTGGAATTGTTGCGGTTGAAAATCGTGTTTCGCTTTATCACTGGCACGCCAGCGCTGGATAGCAAGCTGATTCAGCTGGTGGATATCAATGGCGCTTCTGAGCAGGGCGATGGGTAAGCCTTGCTGGCAGTCAAGCATCCACAGTTCAAATTGATCGGTATGGGCAAAGGGCAGTTCTGGCAACGACTGCTGAATGACGTTGACCAGTGCTTCCTCAACATAAGACTGATCAGGCAGGTCCAGGCCTGGATCCAGAGGAATACGAGAGATACCGCCAGTTTCTGTCCAGAAACCATAGAAGATATATCGACGCATGATCCCAGGGTCATTATTAATGTTCCATTGCTGCTGATGTACTTCGCAGCTGACCTGGATTTGCCAGTTCAGTCCGTCACTGGTTAAGGCCCGGGCATAGGGTAGGCTGACGATGTGGACACTGCCCTTGAACGGAGAAAGCTGACGTATGCTGTAGTGCCTGGCCTCTGTATTCAATTGGAGGTGCCCTTTAGTAAACGCTTACTCTGACTGCCTGGTCCGGGCCACGGACAATTTCACCATTGTGGACTGTGAACTGGCCGGATTTACGGTCTGCATAGTAGAGTTTCAATGTTTCTGTCATGACCGGGAAAGCCATTTTATGCCAGGGAATACTGGATTCATCGAAGAGTGTGGTTTCCAGGCTTTCGGCGCCAGGATGCGCATGGCCATCGACCAGCTGGGCGCGATATATTACATATACCTGTGAGATATGGGGGATGCTGAACATACAGAATAAAGACATATTGCTAAGTGTCGCATTGGCTTCTTCCTGAGATTCGCGAGCTGCGCCTTGTGCTGTGGTTTCGCCATTTTCCATGAATCCGGCAGGAAGAGTCCAGAGTCCATACCGGGGTTCTATGGCTCGCTTGCAAAGCAGGATGCGATTTTGCCACTCAGGGATACAACCTGCGATGATGCGTGGATTCTGGTAGTGGATGGTATCGCATCGGTCGCATATAAATCTTGGTAAATTGTCGCCTTCAGGAATTTTATGACTCACCGGTGAGCCACATCGACTACAGAATTTCATAATTAATAATTATCTGAATATTGTTTTAAAGTCAGGATGTTACCGCGTTGGGTGAATTCCAGGTGTTTTAAAAAGCTCATGCCCAGCAGGACGTCATGATCCTTTATATTGGGATTGATGGTGGCCCGTATATTGTTGAGCTTGATGTCACCCAGGGCTACTTCAGCTATTTCGGTTGCATAGACTCTGGCATTGCCATTGGCCGTTTGATATACCAGTTCCCGTCCCTGATGAAGGCCAATTTTATGCGCAATAGCCGCAGGAACAGAGACATCTGTAGCGCCGGTGTCCAGCATAAATGTTACCGGGTAACCATTGATCTGACCGGAGCTAACATAATGACCGTAATGGTTGCGTTTAAGCTCAAGTTCGGTCACACCTGTAGTGGGGTTCAGTGTTTGCAGACTCTGGTTTGGGTTATGTTGTCTGTCCAGAATGTAATTGAACATATATCCCAGCAACAGCATTAGCAGTATCCACATAGCCATGATCATGACGCTGCCCATTTTTTTCTGCTGTTTATCTGCTTCGTTTGACTGCATTGAAATCCACCTGATATTTTGTATCAGCTTATCATATAAGTCGAAAATCCCAGAAATGGGATACACATAGTCTATGATTAAACAAGAAATTACATTATCTAGAATGTCAGGCCTATGGAAAAGTTCAGTGAGCGTCGTAACAATTCACGCCTGATGCGTGATGATCGGCTGTTTATTCAGATATTAGGGGCATCGGAGAATCCTGAGCTGGTGGGGAATACTCTGTCCTGTTCTGCGCTGGATATTTCCAGACAGGGGATTCGACTAGGAGTCGATTATGAGGCACCTGTAGGGAGCGAAATAGAGTTGTGGATTGATATCAAAGGCATGGCCAATAAATATTTTCTTAATGGTTCCGTTAAATGGTGCTATGAACTGGATTCGGACACAACTGCATATGAATTGGGCATAGAGCTGGTGGATAATGGGCTAACCGATTATGACATCTGGCAGGGAATGGTGGATGAGATGGAGGAATCCAATATCCTGTGAAGCTGTTTTGTGATGAAATGTTAATAAAATTAGGGCGTTGGCTCAGGGTAGCCGGTTACGATACCCGTATAGCCCGACAGGGAATGAGTGATCGGCAGATTATGCAACTCGCCAGAGAGGAAAATCGGTGCCTGATTACTCGCGATAGTAAGTTAATGGAATTTCGAAATGCCACTGCAATGGTGGTGTTACTGGAATGCAAATTGATGGATCAGTGCCTTGAAGAAGTTACGCGAAAACTGCACATTAACTGGTTAAACAAACCATTTAGCCGTTGCCTGAATTGCAATACATTACTGATCGAAGCCGGAGATGAGCAATACCGTCAGTTACCGGACAAAGTCAAAAAAGATGTTACAGGATTGTGTTATTGTCCCGATTGTCAGCAGCTATTCTGGGAAGGCGGTCACGTGCGACGAATGCGACATCAATTAGAATATTATAATGCATTTTTTGGGGAACACTTAGTTGGTCAATGAAATCTATAGCGATGAAGATAGCGAACTGGAAGAGCTGGTTCTGAGGGAAAGCATCGTCAGCGCAACAGGTTTGAATCAGAATAGCCTGCATATCGGTATACAGGGAGACCCTTCGCTTAGGGAGACTTCACTGCAGCGCAAACGATATGAAAGTCCGGTTGATAAAATTATGGGGCCTCTGTTCCTGAATATCGAAGACCTGATGCTCAACCGTGGCATCTATCGGATTTTCATAGGGTTCAATAGCGGTGAAATCCGCACTAATTCTATTTTTGATCCCCTGCGTCAGGAGATTCATGCTGCTGAAAAGCTGGCAGATCCTGCCTATGTTGATCGCCAGTTCCCGAAAATTTCATATAAAGATAAGATACAGGCTATGCGGGAGATATATGAAAGTATTAAAAGTAGCAGCCTGTTCGACAAAATCCCTGGTTACTGGAAGAATATATTCATCAAGCGCCACGCCTCATGGGAGCCGATGACGCTTGATGAAATTAGCACTATTATGGCTTCGTTGAAAACCATGCGTGAACTACCAGATTTCTACCTGCGCAATATTACCATCTGTATTGTGCAGGATATGATTCGAATGCAGTTCAATTGTGACGGCACACAAATAATCAGTGCCGAAAATTATAAGAAATTTCTGGAAGAAAATATCCCTGGCTGAACTTAGAGCTTCCTTAGCATTTTAATTGTCAAAAAGCTCAGTTTCATCAAATATCGGCTTTTCCTGTGGTGGATTGCCATCGTAAACCAGATTTTTTCGTCGCTGTAGATAAGCTTCGCGGATGAATATGTAGCGATCTAATGCAGCTTCTTCCATCACTTTCTCACCTTTTAACAGATTGGCGCGTGTGTCTACAGCTTTAACTATGGTCATGCCCCAGACCGCAGTTTCATCGTCACGTGAAGAGACAGGGTAGCCATTTTCGACTTCTTTATATATCGGGTCAAAATAGGATTCATCCACGGCGTAACCCGTGGTGTCACGGATAGTACTGGGGCCAAGAAAAGGCAGCATGAAATAAGGGCCGCTGGGAACACCCCAGTGGCCCAGGGTCTGCCCAAGGTCTTCGTTGTGTTTTTCAAGCCCCATATCCGATGCCCAGTCGATTAAGCCGAACAGACCAAGTGTGCTATTGACCAGGAAACGGCCAGTATCAGAGGCTGCCTGGCCGAATTTAAACTGAAATAAATCGTTGACGATCACCAGAACGTCATCAAGATTGCTAAAGAAATTACTGATGCCTTTTTGTACAGGTGCGGGGGTTATTGCGTCATAACCTTTTGCTACAGGCTTGAGCAGGTATGTATCAAAGGTATCATTGAATTTATATACCGCTCGGTTGTAACTTTCCAGTGGGTCGTTTGGGTCTGCAGGATGATCGAGGGTGGCACATCCGGAGCTGTAAATAATCAACGGTAAACATGTAATTAAGGTGAGAAAAAGCTTCATCAGTGATTTATCCATGAAATATTACCAGCATAGATTACATTAGTTTGATTATAAAGTTGAGATATGTGTGTTAAAAAGTGAGTGTTGAACAGCATAGGTTGATTTTGCTATAGCCTATACTTGTAGAATATGGCAATTTCAGGAGAAATCGGTGTTTTATTTAAGCTTTCGAGTTTTAAAGCTGGCAGGTTATTTTATTGATTTCATTTTATTGACGCTGATTTTGTACCTGGCGGCCTGGTTGCCAAAGTTTTGTCATGGTCGTGCTTATTTTTATATGTACAGAGTCTGGAGTAAAGCCTTTGTCCGTGCACTTGATGTCGAATTAAAAATTCATCAGAAGAATTTATACAAAATACCTGATCAGTATATATTGATTGCTAATCACCCTTCTGCATTTGAGGATATTGGTATACCTGCATTATTTGAAGTGCATTCTCTGGCGAAAATCGAAGTCAAAAAATGGTGGTTTGTTGGAAAGATATCGGAAGCAGCCGGTACGATATATGTCAGGCGAGAATCTAAAGCATCCAGGAATCAGGCGCTGGAAACAATGATGTCTGAATTGAAAAAAGGTAAAAGTATTGCGCTCTACCCGGAAGGTGGGTGTAAAGGGAGACGCATTTTCGAAAGCTTCAGGTATGGGGCTTTTGATATGGCAATGAAAACTGGAATTCCAGTGTTACCGGTTTTTTTACATTATGAGGCCCAGGATGATTTTGAATGGCGAGATCCGCAGACTTTAATAGATAAGTTAATACATTTTGTGATGGCTGAAAATAGAACTGCAAATTATTATGTTTATGATGCCATAGATCCAGCACGGTTTAATAGTAAGGAAGAATTTACTGATTACACATGGCACTTATACAAAAAATGGCAAGAAAAATATCTGGAATAAATATATATTTTTTGCAGCTTATTTGTCTGTTTTTAGCAATTTTCCCGGCGCAGCTTTTTTATTATTACACTTCGCTGCCTGGGGTAGTCTTAAGTTATATTGATTCGCGAATAATTCGCAAAAATTAGTATTTATTTTTTCTCTTAATAATATATGGATTCCGAGTTTCAATAATCACGTTAGATAATTGAATAATTATGATACAGGCTGATGCGTAATTCAAAAACAATATCTGATAAAAATTCGATTTTGCTCTATAGAGTAGGCCCGGTTCTGTGCTGTTCGCCAACACGTAGTGTGGAATCCGTCGTGGTTCCACCTGTAATGAAAAAGCCTCCCGGAGTAAATGATTTAAGACCTGGTGTGTTCAGGCATGTAAATGGCATTGTGAATATTGTTGATCTACGTGTTGCATTTGGAGCAGATATTAAACCGAGGAATAGTGCTGGGCGAATCATTATTGTCAATCTTAAAACGGGAAGCCCCGGTTTTTGGGTGGATGAAATTATCGACGTAATTGAACTCCCGGATAAAGGCTGGGGGCAGTTGCCGGTGCTGATACCCAGGGACATTTTTGAAAGAATTTTGTTACTAAATGAAAAAATTTTACTTTACTGTGAATTTGAGAAGCTCAATGAATGTAGAAAAATCGGATATTTGCGTGAATATATTGAAAAACTGGTTGAAGTCGAAAGTAATAAAGATAAAACAATACCAATTAATAAAGAACGCCAGGGTGAAGATTCACAGTTGCAGAGTCATAAATTAGTTTCGGGAAAAAATAAGCTGGACGAAAAACATGATGCTAAATTTAATTTAAAAAAGTCATTGCATGCACAATCGCCGTTAAATTCAGATTCTGATAGCGTTCCTGGGAATAAAATAATGCCCGAACCTGAGAGCTTGACTTCAGATAAATCACTGGATATAAACCCCCAGCTACAAACTGGAAAAAATACCGCGATTAATGTTGCTAATGATCTAAAGAGTAATATAGGCAAAACAATAACTAGTGAGGCTGGCTCTGTAGCAGTCGGAGGTGTCGATAAAGTAGCGGGCCGCAATCGGTTAGACGATATAGGTCAGGGGGCATTCAGTCAGAATAATGATTTATATGGGAAATACATGGTTAATAGCGAAGGCCACGGTCCAGAGGCTATTGCTCAGTCTGGTTCAATACAGGCTGAATATTCTGATGATGACAGTACCTGGAAAATGTCTATCGTGCTGATCATTATGGCCCTGTTACTGGCTTTGGCGGTGTTTTATTTTCTTGATTATAATCCCTCCAGTCATGAACCTTCGGTAGCTTCAAGGGTGATTGCAGAAGATGGTGCATCGCTTACGGACATAGAAGAGTTAGTGACTATAGATGCTAGAACAACAATTGCTCATGATGCTGTGCCAGAAATGAATGATCATTCGGATAAAGTAATTATTACAGACACAGGTTTACTGAAGTCTAAAGTAGAATTATCTGCTGATGATGCAGCATATGCGGATCCAGATAGCATGTTAAAAGAAGGTGGTGTCAGTATTGAAAAAGATGATGAGGGTTATGTGATATTGCTGGATCAAAGCAAAGGTGATTCCGGAGAAGCTGTGTTTGATAAGGTTGACGGCCAGGGAGAAGTGGCTCCTGAAATAGCTAAACCTGAAATATCACAAACACCGGCGGTGGAAAAAGATTTAGCATCAGAGTTTGTGACAAAGGAAAATGAGCTGTCAGAGCTTAATAATAAATATCTATTAGATGATAAGGCCTTGAATAATAATGTCAGTCGCCGACAGGTCATCCACATTGTAGTTAAAGGCGATACACTATGGCATATCGCCAGGCGTTATATTCACAATCCCTATCGCTATCCGGAGCTTGCTCGCCTGAGTAATATCAGAAATCCTGACCTCATCTATCCAGGTCAAAGAGTTAAAATAATTATTCTAGGGGACCTCTGATCAAGTCATGATTGTTTTATACTGGCTAAAAGAGTCCAGATTTCCCCCGGAGCTCGTTGCAATAGAATAACTATTCCGCCTCACTTCGTGAAAAATCTGAACACTTCTAGCACAGCCTAAATTCAACCAGATTTAATCAGAGGTCCCCAAGGGAGCCTCTAAAGAAGTATATGATGCTTCTGGCTTACAGGCTTTTTCGTGAACAAGGCATGGTTTTGAAGTCAGGTTGGGTACCTGTCGAAAAGTCCCGTGCACGGACAAGCCTGTAAGCCCCTTCGGGCGAGGCCTGAAGCGCACATTTGCTGCGTTGCAAATCGTGTTAAGGACTAAGGCCATTAACTGCGCTTTGCGTCTTGCAACTGCACGCTTCAGGTCACGCAGAAGCCTTCATAGAATTGATCAGAGGCTCCCTTGAGAACCTCTGATCAAGCCATGATTGTTTGATGCTGGCTAAAAGCGTCCAGATTTCCCCCGATTTCGTTGCATAGAATAATTGCCGCCATCTCATGAAAAACCCAAATACCCATCGCTACCTGAATTTAACCAGGCTTAATCAGAGATTCCCTGGATATAAAAATCATCATGGTTTACGGGCAATTAGCTGGACCACAGCTCCTATACCGTTATGAAAAGAGCCTTCATGTACTTCACGCCTGAGTTCGTTAAGGCTAATGAATTCCAGTCCCCTGAGTTCTTCGTTCAGGTTTTGGCTTGTCATCGTCATTTCAGCTACTGCAGGGCCGCCGGTTTTAAAGTCCAGTTGTTCTGGGGTATAGGCTTCTAAAATCAGATAAGCCCCAGGTTTGAGGCTTTGAACAACCTGTCGATGTAAGGCCTGACGAATTTCGGGCGGCAAATGACAAAAAATGGACACTATGCCATCCCACTGGTCTTTGCCAAGATTAAATTCTGCAAGATCGGCATGCCTCGTTTCTATTTCGACATTGCGTTCTGCAGCTAATTTATGGGCTTTTTTAAGCCCGGTACTGGAAGAGTCGATGGCTACCACCTGGTAGCCCTGTTGTGCAAGATACACGGAATTTCGGCCTTCGCCATCAGCCAGGCACAGAACTTTTCCTGCAGGTATAAGTCTGGCATGTTGGCGCAGGAAATCATTTGGCTCTTTTCCGTAGGCATATTCATCGGCGCTATATCGTTCATCCCACATAGTGAGTTCCTGTCTAATAATATTGAGTAAGGGTCAGGAGCCTCTGATCAAGAGATGATTGTTTTATACTGGCTAAAAGCGTCCAGATTTCCCACGAATATCGTTGCAATAGAATAAAATCCCGCTTTACTTTGTGAAAAATTCAAACACTCATCGCAGCCTGGATTCAACCAGCTTAATCAGAGGTTCCTTACAGTTTTTTTTCCCAGAACAGGGCCTTGCCATATTCTGGATCCAGATGATAACCATCAAAACCAAATTTATGGTATGCGGCCCTGGCAATGGTATTTTTTTCCAGAACTTCAAGGGTCAGCTTACAGCAGCCTCGTTGTATGGCGAGTTGTTCAACTTGTTGTAGCATTTTGATGGATAAGCCCAGACCCCTGTATACAGGGCATACTATAACGTCATGGATGTTGAGAACAGGTTTGCAGGCGAAAGTAGAAAAGCCTTCAAAACAATTAATTAAACCAGCGGGTTCTGAGTCCACGAAGGCCATTACTATGACCGCATCCTGCCTTTGCCTCATACACGGCACCAGATTTTGTCGGGCGAAGTTAGAAAGTGCCTGGCCGCCACCCATAGGGTCTCTGGCATAAGTGTCGAGTATCTGTATAAAAGCTTCAGCGTGTTCCTGGGACGATAAGTCAGATTCCTGGATGTGTAACATAACCATGTATTGTCAGTTTGAGGCTAAAGGGCATCTTTATTAATTTATGAATAAGCATCTTAAGTTTGAAATTCGCCATCTCTACGTTACACGCCACTACTGTGCATCCGTGGCATTAGTATGTCCTATACGTTATCTTTGCAATAGCATGCTATTACATGCTATCCGTCTTGATCTGGCGAATTTTAAATCTCAATCTGGTATATCCAGAATTAATAGAGGTGCCCTAAAGTATGTAA
>CBDULX010000032.1:0-19333 GCA_965368175.1 uncultured Gammaproteobacteria bacterium
AGTAACAAATTATGAGAAACATAAAATACTCTATACAAATATTTTTAGCTCCTATTAGCTGGTCAGTCATACTTATTATCTTCATGATTCTAGGTAAGCTTTTTCCTGGTTTTGGCCATCCTTCAGGCGTTGTAATGGGGATAATATATGCATTCTTACTTGCACCATTTATTGGCATTGCTGGTATTATTTATACGGTTAAAATATATAACAGTCTGAACAATACTAAAACATATTTAGCAATAACTATGAATGTATCTCTTATATTAAGTGGAACATTAGTATGGTTAACCTGGTATGGTCTTATTTAGTCGACTAGCTAAAATCGCACATATAATAACTATTTCTGGTTTACTACAAAGCAGCAACTGCTAACAAAGCACTATTCACATCGACTGAAGACATATGAAAATATTAAAATTTATCATCGTATCATTAATTTTCTACTCTATGAGTATCCATGCGGGTAATGAGGACACCATCAAGTATCCATCGGTATCAGCAGCATTAGAAAAATTAAAAAAACTGGATTCTACCAATATCAGTCAGCAGGGGGGATGGACAATTATCTCTCTGGTGGAAGACGGCAATCACGTGCTCTGGTTTTTCGCACCTGAAGAACATGCTGCTCATCCTGCAATGATAAAAAGGACTATCCTGGAAAAAGATGGCGAACTTGAAATTAAAATGGTAACTTTTTGCCAGGCCCCAAAGCAGAAATGCGATGATCTTCTCGAGCAATTTAAACATTTAAATAAAACATTCAAATAGGGTATTAAAAATATACTTATCAACCAGTTTTTTACTGTCTGGCTGTAACTCACAACTCCTGCGGCTGTTATTTCAAGCTCAATAATTTTTTGGAGACTCAGCCAGGTTGTTATTTGTTATATAGCGCTAATGAAAAGTAACATCAGTATATTCTCTATTAACTCATTTCCGTCCAAGGAGATTAAACATGATAAAAGCCTATGCTGCCTTCGAACCCAAAGGTGAACTTAAACCCTTCGAGTATGACCCAGGCAAACTTAATCCTCATGAAGTAGAAATTGATGTTCATTATTGTGGCATCTGCCATAGTGATTTGAGCGTGCTCGACAATGACTGGGGAATGACCCAGTATCCCGTTGTTCCTGGGCACGAAGTAGTCGGCACAATTGCCGCAGTTGGTGACAAGGTTAAGAATTTAACTATAGGTCAATCAGTGGGTCTGGGCTGGCATGCCGGTTACTGTAACGAATGCGCGCCCTGTCACTCAGGTGACCATAATCTGTGCGCCAGCTCACAGCCGACCATCGTTGGGCATCATGGCGGTTTTGCCGATAAGGTTCGGGCCGAGGCCAACAGTGTAGTTCCGATTCCAGAGGGTATTGATCTGGAATCCGCTGGCCCCCTGTTTTGCGGTGGCATTACCGTTTTTAACCCCCTGCTTCAGTTCGATATCAAAGCCACTGACAAGGTGGCTGTGATTGGCATCGGCGGCCTGGGCCATATGGCCTTGCAGTTTCTTAATGCGTGGGGCTGTGAAGTAACAGCATTCACCTCCAGCGAAGACAAAAGAAAGGAAGCCCTGGACCTGGGAGCCCATCACACACTGAACTCCCGCGACCAGAATGAAATCGAAGCGGCTGCGGGTAATTTTGACCTGATTTTATCCACTGTTAACGTTAAGCTGGACTGGAATCTATATCTCAATACACTAAAACCTCGCGGTCGTTTACACTTTGTTGGTGCCACACTGGATCCACTGGATATAAATGTATTTTCACTAATCATGTCTCAACGCTCGATCTCCGGCTCTCCTGTAGGCAGCCCTTCAAGCATTGCCAAAATGCTGAATTTCGCCAGCCTTCACAACATCAAACCCGTTATCGAAAAATTCAGCTTTGATGATATAAATAAGGCCATCAAACGACTTAGGAGTGGCCAGACACATTATCGGGTTGTGCTTCACCGATAATGCATAGCCTATATAGCACAGGCCATATCAGCACATGCATATAAACAGAACTACAATCAGGTATTGTTAAAATGACTATACCTTTGCCACTGGCGAGAGACAAAAAGCTAACTGTTGAATTTAGAATTGAGCCAGGCTGCCTTGGCCCTGACGGTAAAGAATATATCGACAAGTTCTGTCGGTTTGCCCAGAAAGAAATCGAATCTATCGATTCAGATTTTGTACACTGGATACTTATTCCAAGACATGATAAATCACTCCCTGAAATGCAGTACAAAGTAAACAATAAAATTTTGACTCATGATAAAGCAATGAAATATCTGGCCATGTTTAACAAAGACCTGGATGAATTTGAGCTGCACTTAAACGAAACACTGTCCAGTCTTATTGAGCAGTTCCTGCAACACTAATAAGTGTATACAATTATGCCCATGTACATGCGCAATATAATATTGAATTAGACAGGTGATCGTCATTAAAAATCATCCCCCCTGAAAATACTCACAGGAGTAAAATCATTGTCAACGCCTGATCCAAGTAGCAGCCAGCGACCTGCCCCCGTGTCGTTCCGAGAAGCATTTTTTTACTGGCTTAAACTGGGATTTATCAGTTTTGGTGGTCCCGCCGGCCAGATAAGTATGATGCACCAGGAGCTGGTAGAGAAACGCAGGTGGATTTCCGAGCATCGATTTTTGCATGCCCTTAATTACACCATGGTGCTGCCAGGACCGGAGGCACAGCAGCTTGCCACCTATATTGGCTGGCTGATGCACGGTGCCTGGGGGGGTATTGTAGCCGGAGTCATGTTTGTTCTTCCTTCGCTGTTCATACTCATCAGCCTGACCTGGATTTACCTGACATATGGAGATGTACCGGCTGTTGCCGGTATTTTGTACGGCATTAAGCCTGCAGTAACGGCTATTGTTGTCTTTGCTGCTTACCGAATCGGCTCAAAAGCGTTAAAGAATAACGTACTTCGTGCAATGGCCGTGCTGGCATTTATAGCTATATTTGTTTTTAATATGCCTTTTCCTTACATTGTACTTTGTGCTGGCATCATCGCTTATACAGGTTCACGATTTGCCGCCGATAAATTCAGGACAGGCGGACATCATGCTGCATCACAAAACAGTTATGGCCCTGCGCTGATCGATGACGATACTCCCGTAGCACAACATGCCCGATTCAGGTGGGGCAGATTAATTAGCTTCGCCTTTATCGGGCTGTTTATCTGGGTCGGCGTCATGCTAGCGCTATTTTTCACCTATGGCTGGGAAGGCACCCTCACACAAATGGGCTGGTTCTTTACCAAAGCGGCCCTGGTCACCTTTGGTGGCGCCTATGCTGTTTTACCCTATGTTTATCAGGGTGGTGTCGAACACTATGCCTGGCTAACCGGCACACAAATGATTGACGGTCTCGCCCTGGGTGAGACCACACCCGGGCCTCTGATTATGGTTGTCGCCTTCGTAGGCTTTATTGGCGGCTGGACGAAAGAAATTTTCGGACCCGAGATGCTACCTCTGGCCGGTGCAGCCGGTGCAGGTATCGCGACACTCTTCACCTTTCTACCTTCCTTTCTTTTTATATTGATTGGCGGGCCTTCGGTTGAAGCAACCCGACATGATGTTAAATTCACGGCGCCACTCACAGGCATAACTGCAGCTGTAGTCGGTGTGATACTTAATCTGGCAGTGTTTTTTGCCTATCATGTACTCTGGCCACAGGGATTTGAAGGGACATTTGAGTGGTTTTCAGCTTTGATTGGACTTGCCGCATTTATTGCCCTGTTCAGATACAAGATTGGGATTGTGCCTGTTATCCTGGCCTGTGCATCCGTTGGCCTGGCATATTCGATACTGCTCTAGGGAAGCTCTGATCAAGTAATGCTGTTTCATACTGGCTGAGCGACCAGACTTAACCAGAGGTTCCTTTGAGTAATGGAATAATTGCTCGCAGGTCTTTTTCTTCAATAATAATATTCGCTTTTTCTTTCAATACGGGTCTGGCACAAAAGGCAATCCGGGTAGCGGCATGCTCGAACATGCTAAGGTCATTAGCACCATCACCACAGACCAGGGTGTTCTGTTCTGAGATTCCGAGTAAATTCTGTAAGCGAAACAGTAAATCACCTTTGGAAAAATCGAACATCACATCTCCGCCGACTTTACCGGTAAGCTTAGCATCCACATGATGAAGTATATTACTGAATTCAGTATCATAACCCAGTACATTTTTATAATAATTCGTGGCATTTCTAAATCCACCACTAAATACGGCTACTTTATAATCATGACGTTTGAGTTCTGTTACAAATTCTTTAGCCCCTGGCATCAACGGCAGGTGATGACAGACATCATCCACAATAGATGCATCCATGCCTTTTAATAAACTGGCGCGCTGGGTTAGTGATTCGAAAAAATCCAGTTCACCTTTCATCGCCGCTTCAGTAAGTTTTTCAACCTGCTCTTTGACACCGACCTGTTCGGCAAGAATATCGATGGTTTCACCATCCATTAATGTTGAATCGAAATCCAGTATTGCTAACTTCATGCTATTCCTGAGTATTTAAAATATGTGAACGTAAAATGGCGGCTTATGGACAAATAAACGTGATGTTTTGAAACAGTTAACTCTTTAAGCAGCTGAACCCGGTTGAAACTGGTGAGGGAACTTATTGGTTTAAGATCTCTCACTGCGTTCGAGATGACACATGGTTCAGGCGCCCTTGCCGGGTTCGAGATGGCAGCACAGGGTTTTGTTATATCGACTCTGACCTAATCAGCATCGTATCCCAGGTTGGGTGCCATCCAGCGCTCCGCTTCTGCCAGACTCATGCCTTTACGTTTGGCATAGTCTTCAACCTGTTCTCGATTAATTTTAGCGACTGCAAAATAACGTGAATCGGGATGACTGAAGTACCAGCCACTAACAGCGGAGGCGGGCAACATCGCAAAGTGCTCGGTGAGCTCAATGCCTGCATTTTTATCTGCATCCAGCAAGGCCCATAGCTGGGTTTTTTCGGTGTGGTCCGGACAGGCCGGATAACCGGGTGCTGGACGAATCCCCTTATACTCTTCGCCAATCATTGCCTCGCTGCTCAGCTGCTCATCAGATGCATAACCCCAGTACTCCTTGCGTACTTTTTCGTGCATCAGCTCGGCAAATGCTTCTGCCAGGCGATCGGCCAGAACTTTCAACATGATGGAGTTGTAATCGTCGTGCTCCTGTTCAAACCTGGCTACATGTTCGTCAATACCAATACCGGTGGTGACCGCAAAGGCGCCAATATAATCTTTTATACCGGTGGTTTTCGGTGCTATGTAATCACTCAGAGAATGATTAGGACGACCCGGTGGTTGCTCGGTTTGTTGACGCAAAAAGTGCAATTCCGATTTGAGTTCAGAACGAGACTCATCCTTATATATTTCTACATCGTCATTCACGGCATTGGCCGGGAACAGACCAATAACAGCTTTTGCGGTGAGCCATTTTTCGGCAATCAGGGTATCCATCATGGCCTGGGCATCATTGAACAGTTTGGTCGCCTCTTCACCTTTTTCTTTATCCTGCAGAATTTTCGGGTAGCGGCCTTTCAGTTCCCAGGCATAGAAGAAAGGCGTCCAGTCGATATACTCTCGAATTTCCTGCAGAGGGTAATCGTCGAATACTTTGGTGCCGAGGAA
Organism: uncultured Gammaproteobacteria bacterium; assembly: GCA_965368175.1. Classification (GTDB taxonomy): domain Bacteria; phylum Pseudomonadota; class Gammaproteobacteria; order SZUA-229; family SZUA-229; genus CBDULX01. The sequence goes on from CBDULX010000032.1 coordinate 5,647, forward strand.
ACTGGGAACAGTGGGAGTGTAATCTTTCCAGTCTATTTTCTGGGCATTCTCCCGTGCCTGTTGCAGACTTGCCCATTTGGTCTGAGCACGGCGACCGGCATGATTGATACGCACCTGCTCGTAATCTTCGCTCAGGTTTTTTACAAAGGTTTCTCTATGCTCTTCGGATATCAGGTTTTGCGAAACCCCCACCGCACGAGAGGCATCCTTCACCCACACAGTCGGGCCATGGTAATTTTGTTCGATCTTCACGGCGGTATGTGCTTTTGAAGTCGTGGCACCTCCGATCATCAAAGGGATATCGAAACCCAGCCGTTCCATTTCTTTTGCCACATGCACCATTTCATCCAGCGATGGGGTGATCAATCCACTCAAACCAATGATATCGACATTTTCTTCCCGCGCCTTGTCCAGAATTTTGTTCGCCGGCACCATCACGCCCATGTCGATGACGTCGAAGTTATTACATTGCAGCACAACACCAACAATATTTTTGCCTATGTCGTGAACGTCCCCCTTCACAGTGGCCATCAATATCTTGCCATTGGACTTGTTCGCATCACCTTTTTCAGCTTCGATAAATGGAATCAGATAAGCTACGGCTTTTTTCATCACACGTGCGGATTTCACCACCTGAGGCAGAAACATTTTACCGTCGCCAAACAGATCACCCACCACGTTCATGCCATCCATCAGTGGGCCTTCAATTACCTGGATAGGACGTTCAAACGTTAAACGCGCTTCCTCGGCATCTTCTTCCACATAGGCATCGATACCTTTCACCAGTGCATGAGCCAGACGTTTTGCCACTGGCAATGAGCGCCATTCCAGGTTTTCTTCTTTCTTACCGCCGCTGCCATCGCCCTTATATTTATCGGCTATGTCCAGCAAACGTTCGGTAGAATCGTCGCGACGATTGAGCACCACATCTTCTACACATTCGCGCAGCTCTTCCGGAAGGTCGTCGTACACCGCCAGCTGACCGGCGTTGACTATACCCATATCCATGCCGGCCTTGATGGCGTGATAAAGGAACACGGCATGAATGGCTTCACGCACAGGGTTGTTGCCACGGAAAGAGAAGGACACATTGGACACACCCCCTGAGACCATGGCATGAGGCAGTGTGCTTTTAATTTCACGGGTGGCTTCGATGAAATCCACACCATAATTATTGTGTTCCTCGATGCCGGTGGCCACCGCGAAAATATTTGGATCGAAAATAATATCTTCCGCCGGAAAACCCACCTGCTGAGTGAGTATATTGTAGGCGCGGGTGCAAATTTCGACCTTACGCGCTCTGGTGTCCGCCTGTCCGACTTCATCGAAAGCCATAACAATGGCTGCCGCACCATAGCGCCGCAGCAGGGTCGCCTGTTCGATAAATTTCTTTTCGCCTTCCTTGAGGCTGATCGAATTCACCACACCCTTACCCTGAATACATTTCAAACCGGCTTCGATAATATTCCATTTGGAAGAATCAAGCATGATCGGCACCCGGGCGATATCCGGTTCCGATGTGATCAGATGAAGGAAGGTAACCATGGCTTTTTCACCATCGAGCATGCCTTCATCCATGTTGATATCTATGACCTGTGCGCCGTTTTCCACCTGCTGTCGAGCCACATCCAGTGCCGTTTCATAGTCGTTGTCCAGTATCAGCCGTTTGAACATGGCTGAGCCTGTAACATTGGTACGCTCACCCACATTAACGAACAGAGAGTCCTCACGAATATTAAAGGCCTCCAGTCCACTGAGACGACATTCCACCGGCATCTGCGGGGGCTTGCGAGGCGGGTATTTAACTACTGCTTCGGCGATGGCCCTGATGTGGGCCGGTGTGGTGCCGCAACAGCCACCGACAATATTAAGGAAACCGTTTTTCGCCCAGTCGCCGATCTCTTCCGCCAGCATTTCCGGAGTTTCATCGAATCCACCGAAGGCATTTGGCAGGCCGGCATTAGGATGCACATTGATATAACAATCCACCAGATGGGACATCTCTTCCACATGGGGCCGCAGTTCTCTGGCACCCAGGGCACAGTTAAAGCCAAATGACAGGGGTTTGATATGACGCAGGGAATTCCAGAAAGCTTCCGGGGTCTGGCCGGTCAGGATACGACCACTGGCATCGGTGATGGTGCCAGAGATCACGACCGGCAGTCGTTCACCGCTGGCTTCAAAGTATTCATCCAGTGCGAACAACGCTGCCTTGGCATTAAGGGTATCGAATACAGTTTCCACCAGAATGATATCGGAACCACCTTCAATGAGCGCCTTGATGGATACGGTATAAGCTTCCCGCAGCTGGTCGAAGCTAACATCCCTGGCACCTGGGTTGTTCACGTCCTTTGACATGGACGCAGTGACCGGCATAGGGCCCAGCACCCCCGCTACAAACCGAGGTTTCTCGTCGGTCTCCCGGGCATCACAGGCTTCGCGTGCGATTCTGGCTGCCGCCAGATTAAGCTCGTATACCAGCTCCTCCATTCCATAATCGGCCATACCATAATGATTGGCATTGAAACTGTTGGTTTCGATTATGTCGGCACCCGCATCCAGATAGGCGGTGTGTATATCTCCAATGATCTTTGGCTGGGTCAGCGCCAGCAGATCGTTATTGCCCTTGAGATCAGATGCCCAGTCGGCAAATCGTTCTCCCCGATAATCTTCTTCTTCCAGCTGGTAGCTCTGGATCATGGTGCCCATGGCGCCATCCAGTATCAGGATTCGCTCGGTGAGAATTTGATTTAATCGGCTTAAGCGTTGTTCTCGAGTCATTACTGGGCACATTCCTGGTTTAAAAGCCCGCGATTATACCACCAAGTAAGCATCTTCTAATCATAAAGGCACATCCAGGCTTCAGAGCGGATCGTTTCATGCTATATAATTTGGATATGAACGACCAGGCCCTATCACTCTATATCACCTCGGAACATCCCTGCGGCTATTATTCAGACCGGCTATCCGCAAATCTGATTCCCGACCCTCAGGTTGGCCTGTCGCATCCGCTCTATAGCCTGCTCATCAGCAAGGGTTTTCGCCGCAGCGGTGGATTCGTGTATCGCCCCCACTGCCCCAGCTGCTCAGCCTGTCAGCCATGTCGCATTAATATCGAAGCCTTTGAACCCAATCGCAACCAGCGTCGTTGCCTGTCGAAAAATTACGACCTGACCACTCACCTCAGAACGGCCAAATATAGCCAGGAATATTACGAACTCTACTGCCGTTATATCAATTCTCGCCACAGCGAAGGCAGTATGGCCAACCCTTCAGAAGAAGATTTCAGTAATTTCCTGCTCTGTGACTGGAGCCAGACTCTGTTTATTGAGTCACGCAAGAATGGCCGACTGTTAGCGGTAGCCGTGGCGGATTATATGAGTAACGGTTTATCCGCGGTGTACACCTTTTTCGACCCGGATGAGAACAAACGCAGCCTGGGTACTCACGCCATTTTGCAGCAAATATGGCTGGCGAGGCTGTATAATCAGCCCCATCTCTACCTGGGCTACTGGATCCAGAATCACCCAAAAATGGACTACAAGGGCAACTTCAGCGCCCTTGAAATCCTGCATAAAATGCGCTGGTGCCCCGTCAATGGTAATTTGGAATAACAGTTGACATACATCAAGTCATCCATCGGCATTCCCTTATATCCTACAAAACAATCAGGTTATATAGTTCACTCTAGATTGCCTGAAACAGAATTATGCCAGCCGGTTCTGGCAAAAGAATCTCCTGGGGGGGAGTAAGGGCCGATCCAAGCATCTGAAAAGCGCTGCGAGGATCGGCCTTTTTTTATTCCATATCCCTACAAAAATTCCAGTTAATTACCTCATTTCAACTGCTAATATCCTAAGACACAGCAAGAATTTAATACAACCATCCAAATACCTGGCTAAAAATGACCGTAGAATCCGACATCATTGAAAAACTGCAATCTCAGCTAAATCCGGTGTTTCTGGAGGTCGTGAATGAAAGCCACACCCACAATGTACCGCCAGGATCAGAGTCTCACTTCAAGATCACTATAGTGTGCGAAGACTTTGAGGGTAAATTACCGGTTGCCCGCCACAGAATCATCAACAAAATCCTTGCTGAGGAACTGACGGGTACGATCCATGCAATGGCGCTGCATACCATGACCCCGGCTGAATGGAATCAGACTGGTGCTGCACCGGCCTCTCCGCCCTGTATGGGAGGAGGCAAATAATACGCTTTGCCAATCGTCATAATAAAACATAAAAAACTTGGCAAACTCCCAATAAATTCATATCCTTATACAGATATAGATACAGGTACCCCAATGGTCCAGCCCAGCAAACCCGTACAACCTATCAAGTTGTCAACCCTGAAAACAGCATGTAAGAGCTGTAAACTGCATGATCTATGCTTGCCACTCGGACTTGATATGGGTGACATCGAAAAGCTGGATGAAATTATCAAACGCCGCAAACCCCTGCAGAAGGGAGAATACCTGTTCCACAGCGGAAACGATTTCCATTCAATATATGCGGTGAGAAGTGGTTCCATTAAAACTTACAGCGAGAGTGAACAGGGTGATGAGCAGGTCACTGGCCTCTACCTACCGGGAGAGTTGCTAGGCCTGGATGCCATTCATAATCATGAGCACCCCTGTTCTGCCGTTGCTCTTGAAACCACCAGCCTGTGTGAAATCCCCTTTGATACCCTGGAAGAACTCAGCGAAAAAATTCCTAACCTGTATCACCAGCTGTTCCGCATCATGAGCAAGGAAATAGCCTCAGACCAGACCCTGCTGATGCTGATGGCACAGAAAAATGCAGAAGAACGTCTGGCTGCCTTCCTGGTAAACCTGTCATCTCGACTCAAGCAGCGCAGTTTCTCTGAGACAGAGTTCTACCTGAGCATGTCCCGTAAAGACATAGGCAACTATCTGGGGCTCACCATCGAAACAATTAGCCGCACCTTCAGTCGTTTTCAGAGTGAAGGCCTGCTCACCACCCAGCGCAAGTATGTCAACATACTCGAACTGGAAACACTGAAAAGCATTGCTGGCCTGGCGAATAACTGCGACACCCCAAAAAAGTCAGGTGAGCTGCTTCACCACCCTGGGCACAAGTAATTCTTAAGGACCCTCTGATTAAATCTGCTTATAGCTGGCTGGGATAAAAGTGGTTAGATTTTTCATGAAGTGAGGCGGTAGTTATTCTATTGCAACGAACTTCGGGGAAAATCTGGACGCTTTTAGTCAGCATAAATCAATCATGACTTGATCAGAGGTTCCTTAACTTAGCCTGATTAGCTAAGAGCTTTTTACAATATAACAGCCAAGTCACTGATTCATCAGAGAGTGTTAAAATAATTACATTTTTTTGTGTTTCAGCTGTTTCATGGTCACCCATTTCTGAGTAATATTACCTGTCCACGGAACCGGATTTTCTATCGATGTATATAGGCCCCTACGAGATAAGCAGTCCTGTCTTTCTCGCCCCAATGGCGGGAATTACTGACAGACCCTTTCGGCAGCTTTGCCGACGTATGGGTGCAGGTCTTGTGGTGTCAGAGATGGTTAGCTCCGACCCCTCTTTAAGATCCAGCCGCAAAACACAGCTACGACTGGACCATAAAGGCGAGCAGGAACCTATCAGTGTACAGATTGCCGGCACTGAACCTCAACGGATGGCAGATGCTGCAAGGTTCAATGTGGAACAGGGTGCCCAGATTATTGATATCAATATGGGTTGCCCGGCGAAAAAAGTTTGCAATGTTATGGCCGGTTCGGCCCTGCTTAAAAATGAACAAAAGGTAGAACAGATCCTGACTGCGGTAGTAGATGCCGTTGATGTACCTGTAACTTTGAAAATTCGTACCGGCTGGGATCTGGATCACCGAAATGCGGTGAATATAGCCCGCATTGCTGAAGCCGAAGGGATACAGGCACTGGCCGTGCATGGCCGTACCAGAGCCTGTGCTTATAAAGGTGAGGCAGAGTACGACACCATTGCTGCAGTAAAAGCTGCTATCCGCATTCCGGTGATTGCCAATGGCGATATTACATCCCCGGAAAAGGCGCTCTGGGTACTGGAAAAAACCAGAGCCGATGCAGTGATGATTGGTCGAAGCGCACAGGGTAATCCATGGTTGATCCGTGAAATCAGCCATTTCCTGAAAACAGGAACCAAACTTGACAGGCCATCATTAGATGAGCAAATAGACACCATTAAAAATCATCTGCTGGAGCTGTATGAATTTTATGGTGAAGACAGGGGCGTTCGTATCGCACGCAAACATATTAAGGGGTATTGCCAGCAACAGCAGGAGGACATGGCGTTTATAAAATACCTGAATAAAATAGAAAACGCTGAACAACAACTAAATGAAGTGGTTGCATTTTTTAACATACAAAAACAAAAACACGCCGCATGAACACACAAAATAATAATGTAATTTCAATCAGTACTGGCAAGGAGAAAGAGCAGGGCATTAGTTTGAACAATGCCGTACGTGAATGCCTGAGCCAGTATTTTGAAGAACTCAATGGTACGCTACCCAGTGATTTGTATGAGATGGTGCTGCAACAGGTGGAAGGCCCGTTGCTGGAAATGGTGCTGGCCCACGTTGAGGGCAACCAGTCCAGGGCATCGGAATATCTGGGCATAAACCGTGGCACTCTTCGTAAGAAACTCAAAACTTACGATTTACTCTAGGGCGCCTCTGATCAAGTCTGGATGCTTTTAGTTAGCATAATTAAACAATCACGACCAGATCAGAGATTACCTGGTAAGCCAGGGTCGTGCTCCTGAGCACACCAACGAGCCAGCTTCACTTCAAGCTTGCAGACGCAGCTCAGCAGGCTTGCGCCTGATCAAACGCAAACAGCAGGTTTGCGGTATAATCCACACTTTTTATCACTCTGAACCCGGAAAGCCCAAACATGAGCAATAACAAAACATGCCAGGTGAAACGCGCTCTGCTAAGCGTTTCTGACAAAACCGGCATTATAGAGCTGGGTAAAGCCCTGGCTTCTGCAAACATTGAAATTCTGTCCACCGGTGGTACCGCCAAACTACTCACTGAGAATAATGTGCCGGTGACTGAAGTATCCGAACATACCGGCTTTCCTGAAATGATGGATGGACGAGTAAAAACCCTGCATCCGAAAATACATGGCGGCATCCTCGGTCGTCGTGGCATCGATGATGAAGTAATGAAACTCAATGGTATCGACCCAATAGACCTGGTTGTAGTGAATCTATATCCCTTCGAAGCCACAGTATCTAAAGATAACTGCTCACTGGAAGACGCCATTGAAAATATCGATATCGGTGGCCCTACCATGGTTCGTGCCAGTGCCAAGAACCATGACTATGTGACCATCCTGGTGAGTGCTGATGATTACGATCGCGTCATCAGGGAAATTCAGCAGGGAGGTGTTACAGCCACCACTCGTTTTGACCTTGCAGTGAAAGCCTTTGAGCACACTGCCCATTATGATGGCGCCATTGCCAACTACCTCGGTCGACTTCAGCCCGATGGTAGCAAAGTAGATTTTCCACGCACCTTCAACCTTCAATTCGATAAGGTGCAGGAAATGCGTTACGGTGAAAATCCACATCAGAAAGCCGCTTTCTATAAAGAACACCATCCGGCAGAAGTGTCGGTCGCTTCTGCAATTCAGATCCAGGGCAAGGAGCTGTCTTACAACAACATGGCGGATACCGATGCCGCACTGGAATGTGTAAAGTCATTCGAACAACCGGCCTGCGTTATCGTCAAACACGCCAATCCGTGTGGCGTAGCCATTGCCGACAATGCTATGGAGGCCTATGACCTGGCCTATAAAACCGATCCCACTTCAGCCTTCGGTGGCATCATCGCCTTTAACCGCGCACTGGAAAAAGATGTGGCCGCTGAAATCATCAAGCGCCAGTTCGTAGAAGTCATTATTGCTCCACAGGTCACAGAAGATGCCAAAGCTGTGCTCAGTGAAAAAGCCAATGTGCGGGTACTGGAGTGTGGCCAGTGGCAAACCCAGGTACCGGGCCTGGATTTCAAACGGGTGAACGGTGGCCTGCTGGTTCAGGACCGAGATCTCGGCATGGTTAGCATGGACGACCTTAAAGTGGTCAGCAAACGCAAACCCAGCGCTGACGAATTACGAGATTTAATGTTCGCCTGGAAGGTGGCCAAATTCGTTAAATCCAATGCCATTGTCTATGTCAAAAACCAGATGACTATCGGTGTCGGTGCTGGCCAGATGAGCCGTGTTTACTCGGCGAAAATCGCCGGTATTAAAGCCGCCGATGAAAACCTGGAAGTGAAAGGCTCCGTTATGGCCTCCGATGCCTTCTTCCCCTTTCGAGATGGTATAGACGCGGCCTACGAAGCGGGCATCACGGCAGTCATTCAGCCCGGCGGCTCCATGCGCGATGACGAAGTTATCGCTGCCGCCAATGAACACGGCATGGCCATGGTATTCACCGGCATGCGTCATTTCCGTCATTGAATTTTAATTGCCACAGAGGCACAGAGAACACAAAGGCAATTGGTTGTAAAAAAGTAGTACTTAACTTTATCCTTACACCAGTCAGCAAGAGTTATTTTTTGTTTTAAATATCCTCATATCTTTGTGTACTCTGTGCCTCTGTGGCCAATTTGGTAATAAAAATGAAAGTATTGATAGTCGGCGGCGGTGGCCGCGAACATGCGCTGGCCTGGAAGGCCGCTCAGTCTGAAAAAGTCGAGCAGGTTTACGTGGCACCTGGTAATGCCGGTACTGCCCGTGAAGCCAGGACAGAAAACATCGCCATTGATGCTGATGATATTCCTGCCTTACTGACATTTGCACTGGGGCATCAGATTGATCTCACCATCGTCGGACCTGAAGCCCCACTGGTACTGGGTATAGTCGACGAGTTTCAGGCTGCTGGTCTGAAAATTTTTGGCCCCAGCAAAGGCGCTGCGCAGCTGGAAGGCTCCAAGGCATTCACCAAAGACTTCCTGGCCCGACATAAGATTCCGACCGCTGCCTATGGCACATACACCGATGTGGATGCAGCCATTGCCTACATCAAACAACAGGGTGCCCCTATCGTGGTAAAAGCCGATGGCCTGGCTGCGGGCAAAGGCGTGATCCTGGCAGACACCGAGCAACAGGCCATAGACGCGGTGAAAGATATGCTGTCAGGCAATGCCTTTGGCGATGCCGGCGCCCGGGTAGTGATTGAAGAATTTCTACAGGGCGAAGAAGCCAGTTTCATTTGCATGGTCGATGGCAAACATATACTCCCTATGGCGACATCCCAGGACCATAAAGCCCGAGACAATGGCGACAAGGGTCCCAACACTGGCGGAATGGGCGCTTATTCACCCGCACCGGTGGTGACCGATGAAATACATCAGCGAGTAATCGCGGAGGTCATTCGCCCAACCGTAGACGGCATGGCGGCAGAGGGCAATGACTATACCGGTTTTCTCTATGCAGGGCTGATGATTACAGCCGATGGTAAGTCCAGGGTCCTGGAATACAATGTCCGCTTCGGCGATCCGGAAACCCAGCCTATTATGCTGCGCCTGAAATCAGATTTACCTGAACTTTGTCTGGCCGCCACTGAAGGCAAACTGGATCAATGCACCATCGACTGGGATCCCCGCTGCTCACTGGGCGTAGTGCTGGCCGCCGGAGGCTACCCAGACAGCTACAGAAAGGGAGATCTAATCTCCGGCCTGGACGGTCTGGATAATGACACACGAAAGGTTTTCCATGCCGGAACCACCGAGCAGAATGGTCAGGTGGTGACCAATGGTGGTCGCGTGCTCTGTGCCTGCGCCCTGGGCGACTCAGTAGCGGAGGCCCAGCAGGCGGCCTATGAACTGGTGAAACACATCAGCTGGGATAATGTGTATTACCGTACCGATATCGGATATAGAGCGATCAATCGCTAAAGCTTTTATTTATCCAGACACCGCCGGCAACACCCTGCCGGCTGTTTTCGCCAATACTGCCCCATCAATGACTGCATCCATAGTCCAAATGACCAGCTATACTGAATATAAAGTTATTATCAGTAAGGTTGTTTTTCCAGATGCAAATAGCAAAATCACAGGGCCTGGTCGCAGCTATGCTCCTGTTTTTCACATCCGTCAGTCATGCAGAACCCGTAGAAGAAAGTTTTTCTGAACAACTATGGGATTATCTGGTCAATGGCGCTACTCTCACTATAGGTGCGGGAGTACGTCAATCAGGCATTAAAGTCATCCGTACTTCTGACAAGGCCGAGGGCACCATTGTACAAAGAAACGATAAAGCCTATTTTATCAGTTACAGTACTCGCCCCAGTTATTTTAGAACGGCCCCGCATGCTGGATACACCTTCTCGTTCAACCTGTCCAGTTTCGATGCAGACCAGCAGGAAATTGACAAGGATGTCTATGAAGATATTGGTACCAGCGTCAGCGGCAGCTTTATCTATGTCGTCCCCACTGTATTTTACGAATGGGGTAATTATCAGAAAACCGGCCGCTTTACTCGACTGGGTTTCGGTGTGGGCCTGGGTTTCACCAAATTTAATGGCGATATCATCCTCACAGAATCCACTGATCAACAACGACTCGATCTGTCCAGTGAGGCCTCCGAACTTCGAATAGCTTCTGGCATCATACTCGAAACCCGCTGGAACCACTGGGGACTGAGCCTGAGTGTAGCCGGACCCAGCTTCGCGACTAATGACTATGAGATTCAGGTGCAGGATACCGCCATTCACCTTGGCTATTCCTTCGTCTTCTGACACTATCCGACTCCCGTCGACGACGTCTCTTTTATTTTAACGGGACAATTTCAGATGTCAGGGGTCGCGGATAGCTGATAGAATCCAGCTCAGGGTAAATTTAAACAATCATCGAGTCTGTAGTATCTGACAGGAAATTCACTTGAGCAGTAATAATCTCCAGCAAAGCATCCGCATACAACGAGAAAAACTCACCGGTCTGTTACATGAGCCCATGCATTTGCTGGCCCATCAATGTTCCGAACTGATCAGTTCACATCAGAACCTTGAACAGTTATTAACTGGAGTGCTGCCCACTCTGCCCTATTGCAAACATCTGTTTGTACTGGACGCCTATGGCATACAGAAAACCAACAACATTACCCACCATGGCCCGGATCACGATTATTTTGGCCTGGACCGCATGAAACGGCCCTATATGCAGGGTATTCTTGGCACCACAGATTTCAAGCTATCCGATGCTTACATCAGCCGCAATAAAAAAAGGCCCTCATTAACTGCAGTCCAGGTGATTCGTGATAAAACCGGCGAGAGAACTGGTTTTTTAGGTGCCGACTTTGATTTACGCGAACTGCCCTATACCGAGCTCAGCTACCAGGAACCGGATGACTGGCGCCAGATCAAGGGCGACCCGGCAATTCGCAGCGGCCTTTTTTTCCAGCAACGTATCGAAAGCATCATGGACCTGCACCTGGACCAGGTGTTACCGATCATGAATGAACTGATGACCGAACATGGCGTATTCCACGGCAAACTGCATTTCTCGTCCAACCGAGCCACTCTGTGGCTGGTCGATGACCCCTTTACATACCGCATACTGAGCATTGATGAGATTACCGCACCTGATATCTGCCTGGCGTACCCAAGACGGCCATATCATCATCGTGCCATTGTACCGGAAGACGATATCAGCCTGATATATGAAATGTTTCACAAGCTGCGCTTCGCCGATGAAAATATTTACTTGCGTGCAGGTTCTTTGAATGTGATCAATGGCATGGTTGGTCTGAATTTTTCATGCGATGGATCTCATTATATGCGCTATGATGAATTCCTGAATAAAAGCACTGATTTCTGGTTTGGGACCATTGCTGCCGCAAAAAGTGAACGAAATAAGACAACAGACGTCACGGTATAAAATTTCCTGGATTGCTGAACTTGCATCACGACAAAAATAATTCCCTCATCACACTAATACATGTCCAGTGCCTTTTGATATACAGGAAATCTCTGATCAAGTTGTAATATTTTTAGCTGGCTAAAAGCGTCCAGACTTAATCAGAGGCTCCTTAGAAAAATTAAAATATCTTTTCCAGCCTTATCTGAATCAATAAACTCAACCAGTAAATGCTTCTTCTGATGCCAGATAGGCCAGCTCCTGTTCATTGCTGTCACGGCCCAGCATTGTATTACGGTGTGGGAAGCGCCCAAAACGTTTGATAATATCTCGATGGTGCCTAGCAAATTTTATATTTTTATCCAGCCCCGCTTTTTCAAAACAACTAACTGACAAATTCTGGTCTTGCATATTCTCACTGTGCATAAGCGGCATATATAAGAATGCTAGCTGATGTTCAGGAATTTTTTTATCAAATCCTTTATTGATAGCGTGGCGAGTAACTTTTATGGCCTGTGATTCGGTGGAAAAGCTTTCACTGTTACCACGAAACATATTGAGAGGAAACTGATCAAGTATAATGACCAGAGCCAGACAGCCCAGCGCAGATTCCGTCCAATGCTCAAGCTTGCCATCCCTGGCAGACTGCCACAGGCTAAGGTATCGCTCTCTGATTTCCTGATCTATCGACTCGGTGGAATTAAACCAGTGGCAGGACATATCGTCGGAATACCAGTAATCAATAATTTCATTTATTTGACTGCACATTGAACTCTAGACTTAATATATTTTCTGCACAAAAAAAGCCATAACAAGTTTTACTTGTTATGGCTTTAAATTTGAACCTGTCCAGTAGTTATAGAACTACTGAGCTGCCAAATTACAGAGGTGTTACATTCTCTGCCTGTGGACCTTTCTGGCCTTGAGTAACCGTGAACTGGACTTTTTGTCCTTCGCTCAAAGATTTAAAACCATCAGCTTTTATTGCACTAAAGTGTACAAAGACATCAGGTCCATTTTCCTGCTCGATAAAGCCGAAGCCTTTTGAGTCATTAAAAAATTTTACTGTGCCAGTAACCATATCAGACATATCTTTATCCTGTAAAAATTAACATTGAGATTTGCAGAGAAATACTGGTACTACTTATGAAATACAGGACGTGATACTACTGGGTAAACATCGCAGAGGTGATCATAAATATTGCCATAACTTCCTATGCATCAAAAAATGATTATACGTCAGATACCTACATCGTCAATAAGAATACAGACATTTTCTATAAAATTTAATAAATATTCGCGCATATAAGAAAACCCTCATGTAAATTATGACTTTTCACAACTTTTATGCTCAAAATCAGTAATTTTTCATAAATTCATTATTATGAAGAACAATTCACCTGAATCTGACCTGCCCAATCTGGCACCTGGCTCACGTCCTCGCTCAATACTGTCTGTTCATCAACGAGCTTGTCAGGGATAGAATCAACCGATAACACGTAGAACATTTCATCCACAGGAAACCCATGGATATGCCAGCTGGTGAGATCAGGGAACTACTTATTTTAAAAGTTTCAGATTTTCAGGACCAGGGACACAAGCTAAGGCACCTGTGATCAGGCCTGGTTGTAGCAGTTGCGATGAGTGTTTAGATTTTTCACAAAGTAAAGCGGGATTTTATTCTATTGCAACGAAATTGGGGAAAATCAGGACGCTTTTAGCCAGCATAAAACAATCATGACTTGATCAGAGGTTCCCTGATAATGGACAGTTCAAAAAAGACCCTGAAGATTCAAAACAA
>CBDULX010000033.1:0-19106 GCA_965368175.1 uncultured Gammaproteobacteria bacterium
ATTTTCTGTTTTCGAAAGAACCTGGTTCAACAGGTACTGTTTGAATTCTCCATTGGCCAGTCTGAGATGGGTAAATCATATATAAAGCCTCTTCAGATAAGGCGTGAACCGTTCTTTTCCACGGGGTATATTTTTCTAATACAATCACTCTTGGATCTTCTGCATTATCAATAGCTTTAGCCACAATTTCTTTCGCACTAATGCCACCGTTAGCCGATGCAATGAATCGTGTTAAAACGCGCGATGCAAAATCAACCGCTTCATCAAAACATGTATCAAAGTGACTATCTTCCTGCCAGGTCGGGTTAAACATTGAAATAGTCTGGCTAAGGCTAATACCTTTTGAAACACCTTCGACATGACCACAATCGATGGCATCAATCGTTGATACCAGGCCAGCATCAACAGCATTTGCTACGTCCTGGTTACCCTGGCATATTTCCAGGCCATATTTCTGCCAGATTAAACCAAACGAGGAATAGGGAATACCATTTTCGCGCTCACCGGCACCACCACGTTGATGATGATCAAAACGGTCTGTATCCGGGTCATATTCACCGCCTACATCAATCACAATATCTGCCCTGGCGATAAGTTCTAAATCACGTGTGCGAATGAGCTTAAAAGAAGGGAATATGATCTTAAATGCAGCGATACTGAAAACATCATCTGCATGAAAATTACCGTCGTGAGTTACTATCGTTTTATCAGTCATGTGTTTGTGTCATGTTGGGGAGTGATTATAAAGTGTCGCTTTTAAACTTTAACGTCCTGGAAATATTTAATAAGCAAAAATTATGGCGGATTCTATACGAAGACAGCTAAATAAAACAGCTGATTTTTAAAAGAAAGGTATTAAGTCTTGTAATCATGCATTTATTTTAAAAACGGGTCAGAGACTGAGGTATCCCCACGAAAATTTATAAATAAAGTCAAAAGCAAAAGAAAACGCAAATGCACGCCAATAAACGCTAAAAAATAGCGGATTAACCTACATCTCAAGCTAATCTGGGCGTATATAAAGTCTGTTTTACAGCACTGTGATACATATATTACCGAATTTAGCTTTACAAAATCGTTGTTTTATTTGCGTTCATTTGCGTTTTCTTTTTTCTTTATCTTTTTGATTTAATGTGTATTTTGTGGGGATGTCTCAGGGGCAGAGAGGAGTGGCGCTTACTTAAGAAAGGGCTTTCCCCCTGAAAAAAAGGTGCCGGCAAATTTAATACTTTGTTACTGTGAGCATAATATGCAGGAAAAATTCTTTCAGTTTCATCATTTGCTTGCTTCAGCGTCGAGGGCAGATTCATACCATCCCCTGGTGTTATTAACGATTTTTACAACCGATAACATCACAGGTACTTCGATCAACACACCGACCACTGTTGCCAGGGCCGCGCCTGATTCAAAACCAAACAGTACAATGGCGGTAGCCACAGCCAGTTCAAAAAAGTTACTGGCACCGATCAATGCAGAAGGGCCAGCGACGCAGTGTGCGACACCTAATTGTCGATTAAGTAAATAGGCCAGTCCCGAATTGAAATATACTTGTATAAGTATAGGTACCGCGAGCAGCGCAATGATTAATGGTTGAGTAATAATCTGTTCGCCCTGAAAGCCAAACAACAGGATAAGAGTCGCCAGTAGTGCGGTAAGTGAGACTGGGCCAAGTCGATTCAGGGTACGTTGCAGGGCAGAATCACCGCCCAGCTTAAGTAGCGAGCGTCGCCACAACTGTGCAATCGCAACAGGAATCAAAATATAAAGCACAACGGAAAGAAACAAGGTATCCCACGGTACTGTGATGGCCGATAAGCCCAATAGCAAACCAACGATGGGCGCAAAGGCAAATATCATGATTGTGTCATTTAACGCAACCTGGGTCAGGGTGAAATGTGGCTCACCATCGGATAGATTACTCCAGACAAAAACCATCGCTGTACAGGGCGCAGCTGCCAGTATAATAAGGCCAGCAATATAACTGTCGATCTGTTCGGGTGGTAAATAATCTGCAAAAATCCCGCGAATAAAAAACCAGCCAAGTAATGCCATAGAAAAAGGTTTGACTGCCCAGTTGACGAACAAGGTAACACCGACCCCGCGCCAGTGTTCTTTCACCTGGTGTAACGCACCGAAGTCGATTTTCAACAGCATCGGAATAATCATTAACCAGATCAGAATGGCAACCGGTAAGTTGACCTGTGCGACTTCAAGACGCCCTAACATCTGGAAAGGTTGAGGTAACCAGTGACCCAGACCAATGCCAGCAATAATGCAGAGTGCAACCCATAAAGTCAGATAACGTTCGAAGAATCCTATCGCGATATTTGATGATTTTTTTGCAGTAATTTCACATTGAGCGGACATAAGGCTTAAACACTCGCGGTATGTTTTAAACGTTGCAGTAAATCCTGGACTCGTGATTTGATGTCATCACGACTTGCACGAAATACCGCCATGATTTCCTCTTCCGTGCCTTCGGCTTTTGCAGGATCATTGAGAGGCCAGTGTTCTTTATTCGTAGCAGCGGGCAATACAGGGCAATGCTCATCGGCGTGGCCACAAACCGTGACGACTAAGTCTGCCTGTTCAAGCATTCTATCGGTGACTTTGGTTGATTCCTGGGTGGATATATCCAGGCCTGCCTCTTGCATAACAGCTATCGCCCGTGGGTTTTTGCCGTGGGCTTCAATGCCTGCTGACTGAATCTCAAATAAGGGATGACCCATCTGGCGAGCCCAACCTTCAGCAATTTGAGAGCGGCATGAATTGCCGGTGCACAGGAACAATATATTCATTGGTTCTTTCATGAGCAACATGCCTGGTCGGGGCGGTCTGCCATGGCGTCAAGAATTTTTCTGTCTGATATAAAGGGTTCGGTTTTACGCACGCCATCAAGCGTGATTTGAAGGGTTTGAAGGGCCCAGTGCTCCAGGTCCGGGTTGATGCGATAGTTCATCCAGGTGCCATTTCGCCGTGCGACGAGCACACCAGCTTCACGTAAATGTGCCAGGTGGCGCGAAATTTTTGGTTGCGACAGGTTTAACGCATGCGTCAGCTCGCAAACACACAATTCGCCTTCTGCCTGCATCAGCATCAGGCAACGCAGTCGTGTGCTATCTGCCAGCATTTTAAAAAATGTATCGGTATCGTTTAGCATGCCTCGTAATATACGTAAAACCATATATATGGTCAAGCATATATATCGATACACATCAATGCCAACGGCGTTAATCAAGTAAAAACGCTGTCGTCTAAAATTCCTTTTTCAATCAATTGCTCCAGAATACCTCTGGCCTTTTCTTTGAAAGTATCCCCTGAGTAGCCATATGCGTTATAAATGTATATGGCTAGTTTCGGTAAAAACGTAAATCTATGAACAACTCAATATAAACTTTTGCACGTCCTTGTGTGGAATTCTTGATCACCAGATCAGGTAGCTATACTGAGTGATTCAGGCCATATCTAAGGAAGCACTCATGCTTCCCTGTTTTCTGCTGGAAATTATTCTGACCTCCCTCTCTCACGAGGGGGACCGCCTTCTGGTGCACAGGCCAATCCTTCATCATCATCTCGCATAACGATGCAGGTGCCTTTTACTTCGTCTTTGCGTCGACCTGTAAAACTGCAGTCATCACCTTTCGAAAGGTCAGCACATGCCTCGATGGCTTCGGGCGGTGGCCCCTGGGGTCTGCCACGATCTCCCGGTCCTGCTGCGTAGGATAGCGATGCAGAAATCATGGATGCAAAAAACAATGCAGTGAAATATTTAAACATACGGTGTGTGGGTAACATTTCAAACTCCTTAATCGTTCTACTGTGGATATGGCCAGTATGACTCAGCAGTAAGGAGAGAATGTGCAGGAAGTATGGAAAATTCATGGCGATTCGAACAGCCGGATTACGTTTTAAGGCGGGACATTCCGAAACCTTGGTGAATAAGGCTTTATGAGATGGATGTCTTGAGGATTCGGAACTGGTAGCCCAAATACTGCAGAGAATATCGAACTACTAACAGACAGGTACAGGCACTAACGTCGCGTAGACTCAATGAAACTGACGACTTCTTGCTGTGTGGGTGGTGAGCAGCCCACGCGAGATACATTAATTGCAGCAGCAGCGCAGGCAAAATCTACTGCATCGCCCATTTCTTCCGGCCTAACATCATCGAGCGAGTCGCGTAACAGGCCGCTTCTGCAGAGAGAAGCCAGAAAGGCGGAGTGAAACGTGTCTCCGGCACCAACCGTATCTTCGATGTTTGCGATGGGGTAAGCACTTTTTTCAATCGTTCCACGTGAGGTATACAAAACGGCTCCTCCTCGCCCTTCTGTCAATAACAATATACCCGAGCCAAGCTCTGCAAACGCACGTTCAGCGCTTTTGCGAGGATCACTATCAAAACCCAGTGCATCGAGATCTTCATCGCTGGCTTTTACAATATCTGCAATGCGTAGCAGCGAACGAACACCGTCCAGATATGCTGCCGTATCCAGGCTGGCACCGAGGCGAATGTTGATGTCTATGCTGACCATGACGCCCCGTTTGTGCATGAACTCGAAAAGCTTTTTGATCTTCGGCAACTGGCTGGGTGTAATCGCAAGTGAGCCGGTATGAAACACTTCCAGGTCGGATGGAAGATTGGAGACCACTTCCTCGAAGGATGTGTCCTTGTCAGCAATACCCTCGCGATAGAGGCGGTAGCTCGGCAAGTGATTTTTATCGATGGTCACAAGCGCAAGGGACGTCGGCCATAATGACCTTCGAGTAATCGGCAGATCGACATGTTCTTTTTTGAGCGCTGCATAAAACTGGTCGCCAAAGGTATCGTTCGACAACGGCGACAGATAGCTGACATCCATACCCTGGCGAGCAAGACCAATCGCAACATTGTAGGGTGATCCACCCAGATGAGGACGGTATGCGCCATCGGATCCAACGATGAAATCAATCAGGGCTTCGCCAAGAACGGCAATACTCATAGTTCACCTCATAAGGATACATCAATCGTCACATTAAATGGTCGGCCACCGATCCGCTCATCCATTGCGACAGGCCAGGGTCAATCCTCATATGCATGAAAAACATTATACAGCGTTTCAGCTAAAATCAGGAACATCAGTTAACTCCTCCGGCGCCAGGCATCCTTATCAAGTTTGTTGACAGGATCGAGCGACTGTATCACCAGATTATTTATTTTAGCGACAAACAGGTGACAGCTTATAGTCGTTCGACCTGGCTGCGTAACTCCTTGATCTTTGAGCACAGGTATTTCTCCATATGCTCAATCTCATCCAGAACTGCTTTTTTCAGTTCTTCAGCATCATCTGTGTGCTTGACGATTTTATCCAGCTCGGCAAGCGCCGCCTGTAGAATGGGTGAGATGATATGGTCTTTTGCATATACGGGTGCGCCACTATTGGTGATGATTGTCTGGTGTGAGCGCCCAAAGGTGTATTTTTTACTGGCCGGCAATAAAGACCCATGCTTTTTCCTGTAATAAACTCTCAGGACATCCTCGTTATTTTCTTCCCTTAGTGTATAACGAGAAATTAGCTCCGGCTCAGTTATTCCCATTCTCTGTAATGGCGACTCAGATAGTTTCTTTGCATCCTTCGGATCAGTTTTGTCATGTTTTCCGGAATCAGACTTTTTCATTTCCGTTACCTTTAGGTTGATAATAAACAATCATTGTTGACTGGTTTTATGCCTTGCCGAGCCTGAGCGTTGCCATGGGAGGCAGCAAGGTTCATAACAGAAATCCGCAAAAATCATCGCAGCCAGATCAAAAATGCCACCATGTTCAAACTGGCTGTTTAAGCGGCGTTGTATTCCCGTAGCGTGGCAGCAACGCCTTTCTCCCATAGCGACTTAATCGCGGTCGTAAAACTGACAGAGAACACCTCATCGACTGCAACCGGGCCCAGGATATCGCCTAAATCAAGAAATGCCGCGGGTTGCTCACGGGTGAGTAATGCTTTTTCCTGTAGACGCCGGGCGTTTTCATCAACAACTTCTATGGTGTTTCCCGCATCATCGCTACCCGCGCAATAGCGGCACCAAAGCGCAACTTCCAGCGCCAGTCCATCGACGGGTAGACCCTGTTTCAGTCGATCGACGATCGATGGCAGAATAAATTTAGGCTGCCGGTTGGAACCATCCAGGCATAGCCTGGGAATGGTGTCCGCAATTTTCGGATTAGAGAATCGCTCGCAGGCTTTGGCAAAATATTGATTGAAATCCATTCCAGCAACTGCAGGTACTATGGGAATGACCTCCTGCTGGATCAACTTCGACATAAAACCGCTAACCAGTTCATTCTGCATCGCATCGTGTACGTATTCGATACCCAGCAGGGCAGCCGGATAGGACAGGGCGGCATGACCTCCATTTAACAGTCGCAGCTTCATCAATTCATAGGGCGCGACATCATCAACAAACTCCACTCCGACCTTTTCCAGTGCCGGGCGACCCTGGGGAAATTTATCTTCCAGCACCCATTGACGAAAAGGCTCACAAACCACCGGGCTTGCATCTTCGATGCCGAACTCTTCACTTATCAGTGCACGTTCTCGATCACCTGTGGCCGGTGTAATACAGTCCACCATGCCATTAGGAAAACTGACTTCAGCAGCAACCCAATCGGCCATTTCCTGAGATATTAACTGTGCCAGGCCAACCACAGCCTGCTGCGTTACATGACCATTGCCCGGCAGGTTATCGCATGACATTATGGTAAATGGAGGCAACATAGAACCCCGGCGCTTCTCAAGGGCGGCCAGTAACACGCCAAATACCGTCTCTGGTGCGTCCGGATTCTGGCTATCATGAACAATTTCCGGATGGTTTGCGTGAAACTTCCCACTGCTCTCATCACGAAAATAACCGCCTTCTGTTATGGTAAGTGAGACAATGCGGATTTCAGGCTTGCACAGTTGCTCAATCAGTAACAGTGGATCAATGTCAACAAAATCGATCATGGCTGCACACACGCGTGCTTTATCCTGCTTCGGGTCAAGCTCAACGACCGTACTCAACCAGTCCTGTTCATATAGTCGATTACGCATAGTTTCATCATATGACTTGATCCCGGCACCAACAATGCCCCAGTCAAAATCCAGTCCCAGGTTGAATAGCTTATCCATATAAACCGCCTGGTGTGCACGGTGAAAATTACCCACCCCGATATGCACTATTCCCGGAGTTATTGCGCTACGATCATAACCGGGCACACTGACATTGGCTGATAGCTTTCCCAGAGCCTGGTTGTTTAATTTAATTGCCATGACATTTGTTCATCCACTTGCTACTCCAGCAATATCCGCTGTTATTCCTGTACGCTGATTCACAGAGCCCTACCTTTTTCGTCGAAACGATGGATAGTGTCCTGATCCGGTGTAAGAAAAACCTTATCGCCATAGTTAACTGCAACGTCGCCTGTCACACGTGCCAGCACGGAACCCTGTCCAGGGACATCCATATGAACAAAAGTGTCGGAACCCAGGTGTTCAGCAATACCCACTGTTCCTTGCCACTTACCCGAGTCAGTTGAAAGTTTAAGGTGCTCGGGCCTCACACCAATGGCATGCACGTCGTATTCCTTAGCGATATCTCCCTCGAAAAAATTCATTCCGGGCGAGCCAATAAAACCCGCAACAAAGCGGTTCTGCGGCTTGTGGTAAAGGTCCAGCGGACTGCCCACCTGTTCGACACGGCCTGCCTGGAGCACGACTATTTTGTCAGCCATGGTCATCGCTTCCACCTGATCGTGAGTCACGTAGATCATCGTGGTTTTTAACTGCTGGTGTAACTCGGAAATTTCCAGTCGCATATTCACCCGCAACGCGGCATCCAGGTTCGATAATGGCTCATCAAACAGGAAGGCCTGGGGCGAACGTACAATGGCACGGCCGATCGCTACCCGCTGGCGCTGGCCACCGGATAATTGCCCCGGGCGCCGGTCCAGGTAGTCAGCCAGGTTTAGTACCCGTGACGCCTCGGCGATCTTTTTTTCGATCACCTCCTTAGGTTCTCCGGACATTTTTAGCGGGAATGCAATATTATTACGTACCGTCATATGCGGATACAGCGCATAGGATTGAAATACCATCGACAGTCCACGTTTGGCCGGGCCGACATGTGTCATATCCTGGCCTGAGATATCAATCGAGCCACCGGAAACATCTTCCAGACCGGCAATTAAACGTAGCAGGGTCGATTTACCGCAGCCCGACGGGCCGACAAATACGACAAACTCACCTTCATTTATTTCCAGATCTATCCCCGGAATAACCACTGTTTCATCGAACACCTTAGATACGTTTTTAAGATTTATATGTCCCATAACGATTCCTCTATTTCACTGCGCCGAAGGTCAGGCCTCGAACCAGTTGTTTCTGACTGAACCAGCCCATGATAAGAATGGGCGCAATAGCCATGGTTGATGCGGCCGATAGCTTGGCGTAAAACAGGCCTTCAGGACTGGAGTAGCTGGCAATAAATGCAGTCAACGGTGCTGCATTTGCCGCGGTTAGATTGAGTGTCCAGAACGCTTCATTCCAGGCCAGAATCACATTCAACAACATGGTTGATGCGATACCCGGAACTGCCATTGGCGTGAGTACATAAATAATTTCCTTGGCCAGTGAAGCACCATCCATACGTGCTGCTTCAAGGATTTCACCGGGAATTTCCTTGAAGTAGGTATACAGCATCCAGATGATGATCGGCAGATTGATCAGCGTCATCACAATCACCAGACCGGTACGGGTATCCAGCAAACCGGTATCACGGAAAATCAGGTAAATAGGCACCAGCACACCGACCGGTGGCAGCATTTTTGTGGACAAAATCCACATCAGGAGATTCTTGGTCTGTCGAGATGGCGAAAAAGCCATTGACCAGGCAGCCGGTACCGCTATTGCCAGCCCTAGCACGGTTGAGCCCACGGAAATAATCACCGAGTTCATAAAGTGACGAAAATAGTTTGAACGATTCATCACTTCTTCATAATTCTCCATTGTCCATTCAAAAAAGAACATTGCAGGTGGTGAGGCTATCGCCTCAGCTTCGGTTTTAAAGCTGGTCAGAATGGTCCACAGGATAGGGAAAAAAACCAGCCCTCCGAGGGTCCATGCCAGAGCGGTATAAAACACTTTACGACGAGTTGTAATTTGACGTGCCATGATTATGTCTCCAGGTTTTTACCGACAATGCGAATCAGAAATATCGCGACGATATTAGCCAGTACCACGGCCACGATCCCACCGGCTGAAGCGCCACCGACATCGAAGGTGAGCAAGGCTTGCGAATAAACCAGATAGGTCAGGTTAGTGCTGTCGTATCCCGGCCCACCATTTGTCGTAACCAGAATCTCGGCGAATACGGAAAGCAAAAAGATAGTCTCAATCAATACAACAACGGTAATGGCACGTGCCAGATGAGGCAGCGTGATATAGATAAATATGGAGACAGGCCCCGCACCATCCATTTCCGCTGCTTCTTTTTGTTCGCTATCCAGAGATTGCAGCGCGGTCAGCAGAATAAGGGTAGCAAAAGGTAACCACGCCCAGGCGACAATCATGGTCACCGAGAACAGTGGTGCATGCGCCAGAAAATCAAATGGTGCGACGCCTAACAATTTGGCTACCCAGGCAAACAGACCATTCACCGGGTTCATAAACATATTTTTCCAGACCAGCGCTGATACCGTTGGCATGACAAAAAATGGTGCGATCACCAGGATGCGCACAATGCCCTGACCATAGATAGCCTGGTCCAGCAATAAACCAAAAAGAATGCCGCCTACCACCGTTACAAAAAGTACACCACCGACTAAAAGCAGCGTATTTGTCAATGCAGAAAAGAAAGCAGGATCCGTCAGGAAATAGCGGTAATTGAGCAGTCCGGCCCATTCCTCTGTGCCTGGCATTAACAGGTTATACCGCTGAAATGAAAACCAGATAGTCATGGAAAGCGGTATGATCATCCAGCACAGTAACAACAGCACGGTTGGAGACATCATCAGACGGGCGGCA
Source organism: uncultured Gammaproteobacteria bacterium (assembly GCA_965368175.1). Lineage (GTDB taxonomy): Bacteria > Pseudomonadota > Gammaproteobacteria > SZUA-229 > SZUA-229 > CBDULX01. The sequence continues at coordinate 10,035 of CBDULX010000033.1, forward strand.
GTTCTTGTTTGAGCAGTTGCCATGTTCATGTCCTCCGGGATTGAATAAGAAGGGGCACCCAGGGCGGCAACCACTAACTGCCACCCTTAACATTACGATGATGAATTACTTGATATAACCTGACTTCATCATTTCACGTTTCGCGAGTTGCTGCGCAATCTGCAGTGCACGATCTACCGAAATATTACCCGCCAGTGCCGCTGAAAATTGCTGACCAATCACGGTCGCTATACCCTGGAATTCTGGAATGGCGACAAACTGCACACCGACATAAGGCACTGGGTCGACGGTAGGATTATGAGGGTCGGACGCATTGATGCTCTCCAGTGTCATTTGTGCGAAAGGCGCAGCACTCAGGTATTTGGGATTTCGGTACAGAGAAGCGCGAGTACCGGGAGGAGCACTAGCCCAGCCCTCTTTAGAAGCCACCAGCTCCAGATATTCTTTACTGGTCGCCCAGCTGACAAATTTCTGTGCCGCTTCTGGGTGCTTACTACTGGCAGGGACTCCCAGGGCCCAGGCCCATAACCAGTTACCCCGTTTGCCCAGACCATTATCAGGGGCCAGCGCAAAGCCCACCTTGTCAGCAACGCTTGAATCATCCGGATTGGTCACGAAGGATCCGGCAACCGTTGCATCAATCCATATGCCGCATTTACCCGTTTGAAACAACGCCAGGTTTTCGTTAAAACCGTTTGAAGACGAACCCGGTGGCCCTGCATCTTTCATTAATTTAACGTAATAATTCAGCGTGTCTTTCCAGGCTCTGGTATTGAATTGAGGCTGCCATTTTTCATCGAACCAGCGCGCACCAAATGAATTGGACATAGCCGTTAACAGCGCCATGTTTTCTCCCCAGCCCGCTTTGCCACGTAAGCAGATGCCGTATACTTCATTGCTTTTATCCGTCATGGCACGGGCCGCTTTGCCGATAAAATCCCAGCTCGGCGCTTTCGGCATAGTCATACCTGCTTTCTGCATCAAATCTGTTCGATACATCACCATCGAGCTTTCACCATAAAAAGGTGCCGCATACAATTTATTATCGACGGTTAAACCATCGCGAATGGCCGGTAAAAGATCATCGACATCATACTCCGCTCCTAATTTGTCCAGCTCAAGTAGCCAGCCGTGCTTGGCCCAGATTGGAACTTCATAGGTACCGATAGTCATAATGTCATATTGACCGCCTCTGGTCGCAACATCCGTTGTGACTTTCTGGCGCAGAATATTTTCTTCCAGGGTGACCCAGTCAACAGTGATACCCGGATATTTTTTTGTAAATTCTCCGGTCAATTTTTGCATACGCACCATGTCGCCATTATTGACGGTGGCGATAGTAATATTTTCTGCAAAAGCCGAGGGTAACAACATTGCTGTCGCAGATATACCCAGGATGATACCAATGATATTTTTCATGTTTCTTTCCTCGTTCATATCTCGGTTGCCCTTGTTAGCCCGTTGGTCACCCACAGGGGGCCTGATGATAGTTTATCGATCGGCCGGGCAGCTAGAACTTAACAGAGAGCTCTGACGTGAAGCCGTCAAACCCTCTGCCGATTTGGCCGCCTGAGTTAACACCTTCATCTTGATCAACATACTCTATCTTCAAAAGCGTTTTGTAATTGAACCAGTAACCTGCTGCTACTTGAATACGCTCAAGTTTGTTGTCAGTCTGGACGATTAGATCTGAAGTGTTTTCAGCTTCTGAATAACGAGCGGCTAAATAGAATTTGTCAGGTACCAGGTACTGTTGTGCTTCTAACACGAAGTACTCTACGGACGATTCACCTTTTACTACTCTATCTGAGTCGTAAGTTGTTCCATTAGGATCCAGAACTCCAGACACGTCGCCGAGGTACGTAATGCCAGCTACAGGGTTACCTGCAGTATCTGCGAAAGTGTAATCATCAGTGGATTTACCTAGCATGAAAATCAGACTGGTATTCCGCGAAGGCTGATACGCCAGGTTCAACTGAAGTATCGACTGATCAAGACCTGGCATTGCGCCAATATGTGTATCACGCTCACTCGAACCTGAAGCAGAGAAGTTATAGTTTTCACCATCACCAAAGCGATAGTTAGTGGTTGTCACACCGTCAAGGCTTGCTACGCCGCCTGTAAAGCGCAATTGATCGCCCTGGTTGGCCTGGAAAAGATTCAAACCCGCTTTGAAGCCGCCGTCGAATTCTAACGTGCCTTGAAGTCGGAAGTTGTAGCCTCGATCTTCCTGGAAAGCTTCGCCAAAACTTGACGTAGTGATATGACCAGCAACGTTATAGGCGCGAATCATACCGCGAGCAAATGACTCGCTGTAACTTAATTGAATACCATTTTCTGCGGTTGCATAGTCAACGGGTGAATTACCTATCAGGGCGTTGCCCTGGTTGTCGGCGCCGTCCTGGAAACCTTTAAACTGGAAAGGGGCTGCACCGATATTACCCAGGCGAAGCGTTAGATCAGCATTGTCGCGTGCCGCACCAGAAAGACCTAGGAGCTCAAACTCAATACCCGCGAAGTCCTGGTGGAATGAGAAATCCCGGTCGCCGTTATTACCAAAGTCATTCGGCTCTTCAGCGATGTCGACATCGGCTCTGATATGGTCGGTGATGTCGAACTTTAGTTGTAAGTTGACTCTGAGACGACCGAAGCCTGAGGACTGTGTTTCGTCTTCTGGGCGGAACGCGCCGTCTGTCGCCTGAATTGCCTGGAAGTTTTGCATTGCGAGAAAGTTTAGCTCTACGCGGTCATCAAGAAATTTGTTAGTTTGTGCTGGTGAGTGAGATGCATCTGTGGGCAATTTGTTTGCTTGAACGTACACAGGTGCTGATGCAAATATAACTGCCACTGCGAGCACGCCCAGCTTGCCAAATATCGATGATGGTCGGTCATTGTCACAGTGAAAGAAAGTTCTGCGGATTTTTGAGTTAAACATATTAAGTCCCTTTTTATTACTTCCCTGCAATATATTGATGTCTGGTTTTATCACTCCTGGCATCGTTACTACAGCAGACATATCCAGGTCGGTACGGACAACTTTTTTCATTTTCCTATCCTCTGGCAATTGAGCAAATGCATAGTCTATGAGCAAATGCTCTATCTATAAGCATAGAAAGTCAACCAATATTTAGATATTTTTTTATATAAAAAATGTTTATGAAATATTATTTAGATATAATTCAATGAGTTAAGAATTGTTTATTTACTCATTTTTTGAGCAATTGCCCGGCCGTGTACTCGTTGGTAATCAGAGAATTGATCAATTTTCCTTGCAATGCGCCAAAAATAGCATTGATTTTTAGTTTTCCAGCAGCGACACCAAACACAATTTTTTCAGATTTTGGTGTCAGAGGAGCACTTGATACACGATCATTGACCGAGCAATCGATGATAGTGCCTTCTTTATCAAACACCCAGCCAATAATTTCTCCAACTGCACCCTGATTAACAATCGTTTTCAATTCGTCTCGATTAATAAATCCATCCTGAACAATTGGTGCATCTTTACCAATATGACCAATACCTACGAAAGCCACATCAGTCTGTTTTGATAACTCCAGGATAGTCCGGTATTGCCTTTGAGACTGTAAAACCTTTCGCTCTTCGATCGATGACGCAATTACAGGTACGGAAATTGGATAACGAACCGCGTTGATGGCCTCGGCCATACGTATGATGACATCATAGGATGAAGCAGATCCGTCTGGGGTAATATTGCCAACCAGGGAAACCAGCCGATGCTTAGGACAATCCAGGTGGGACAGTTGATCAACAGATGCCCGCAAGATTCGACCGGTGCCTAAAGCAATGATTTTAGGATCATCTGATTTTAAAAACTGTTCCATAGCTGAAGCACAGGCCTGGGGTACGCCCTCGAAGGACACTGCCGGATTCAGGTCGTTTGGAACAACTTCACAATTTATCAAATTAAACTTTTGCTTTAGTTTCTGGCATAGATCCATACAATGAGCAATAGGATGGTCAAGTCGAAACTTGATTAACTTTTCACTGATAGCTAGTGAAATCAGCCTTTGTGCAGCCTGTCGTGATACACCCAGCTCATCTGCCACTGTATCCTGGTTATGCCCCGCTACATAATAGAGCCATCCTGCACGAGCCGCATTGTCCAGCCGATTAGATTCCTTGTCGTACTTCTTGGCCATTTTCAACCTTTACCGTTCAAGCTGGTTTCTTTTTTCAAATCAGGCCATAGTTCAAAGAACTCTGACCATTCATTAATGACAGGAATATTCAGCTCCTGGCCGGTCAATATCTGTGTTTTGTTATCCTTCAAATGACTGCCTCCAGTAAAGTGAACAACTTCCATCCCTGCTGATACTGCCGCCTGTATACCTGGCCTGCTATCTTCTATAACAAGACAATTACCGGGATTGTAAGCCATTACTTCTGCCGCACGCAAAAAAAGATCAGGCGCCGGCTTACCATTATCAACCTGATCTGCTGAAAATATTCTATTCAGGAACCACTTTGTTAAAGATGTATTATCCAGTGAATTCTTTATTCTCTCCGGGCTACTACTGGAAGCCAGACAATAATCAACAGAAAGATGACGTAAAACATCAGCAATTCCTTCGATTGGCTGCAATTCCTTACAGAATACAAGCTGCAGCTTTTGTCGATATGTCTCTTCGGCACTATCGGGAAGCAAAACATTGTACGCTTTGCTTACATCTTCAACCACATATGAAAAACTTCGTCCAAGGTACTTGCTTTGTACATATTCGTATTCGATGGGTATACCCAGAGAACCGAGGTACTCAATCAAAACATTCGCGCTGATAATCTCGCTATCAACTAAAACACCGTCACAGTCGAATATAACCAGGTTAATTAGTTGCTTATTAATAAGACCACCTTATTTCCCAGACAGACTTGTGAACCGATTATAGATATAATCACGGTCAGAAGTTGTTTTAAGAATCTCCATTTCATCCTTATCTTCAATAATTTTTGCCAGCTCAGCCAGGATATTTAAGTGTTGATCACCTGTGGCTGCGATTGCAATGACGAGGTATGCCGTATTACCGTCAAAATCAACTCCATCTGGGTACTGCAATATACTGACACCTGATCTTTTGATTAGTTTGCGCGCTTCATTAGTACCGTGCGGAATTGCAACACCATTACCTATATAGGTGGAACAATCCATCTCCCGCTCTATCATCGCATCAACATAACCAGCTTCGACACACCCAGAATCATAGAGAATTTTCCCGGCATCACGAATAGCATCCTGCTTTGATAAAGCCTCGAGCCCCAGCCTGATGTACTCTTTTGTTAATACCTGATTATCGTTTGTGTCCTCTTCAATATTATTCTGCGAAAGTCGATTGCTCTCATCTGCAACACGGTTGGCAATTTCCTGATATACCGGTGTGGCGATAAAATCAGATATAGAAATATGAATACTCCCCGGAAGCTTGTTCACAGCTCTTGCTGTTAATTTTTCATGAGTGATGACAAGATCTATATTGCTATCTAACTGTTCGACAGGGCAGCTGATTACTTTCAGGTCGATGCCGGCAGCAGCGATGACACCTCGTAGTTTACTTGCACCGAACGCACTGGACCCCATGCCCGCATCACAAGCTACTGCTATCAATTTAACATTTGCAAACGTTTCTATGTCATGCGGAATGCATTCGTGACCAATGGCAGTTTTTATCCCTTTTAATGATCTCGCTTTGTCTTTCGCTTGCGCCAGTGAAACCCCTTTTTTATCAATTTTACGATCGATTAAAAATGCACCAGTAACAAAGGTAACAATCACTGAAACAACGACACCAACAAGAACCGGAAGTGCTCCACCTTTTGGAGCCATTGCCATTACAGTTACAATACTGCCTGGTGAAGGCACTGCGATCAGACCGGCGTCCAGAGAGGTAAACACGAATACCCCTGATGCGCCTCCTGCAATCATGGCCAACACCAGTCTCGGCTGCATCAGGATATATGGAAAATAAATTTCATGGATACCACCAAAGAAATGAATAACAATGGCGCCGGGAGCTGTTTGCCTGGATATTCCTCTGCCAAATACATAATAAACCAGCAATATTCCTAAGCCTGGACCCGGGTTTGTCTCTAATAAAAAGAAAATGGATTTACCTGCTTCTATAGCCTGGCTAATCCCAAGCGGGCTAAATATACCGTGATTTATCGCATTGTTTAAAAACAGTATCTTTGCCGGTTCAACAATCAGAGAAATCAGGGGTAATGCGCCTGCCTCAATCACTCGCTCAACGAAAAAACCAAGCCCATCATCCATAAACTCAACAACTGGTCCAATGACCTGATAAGCAGTAACTGCTAACAAAGCCCCGACTATTCCCGCCAGGAAATTATTTGTAAGCATTTCAAAACCCGCAGGAATATAGTTCTCTGTGACTTCGTCACATTTTTTTATAACCAGAGCCGCGAGAGGCCCGACGATCATTGCGCCAGCAAACATTGGGATCGATGTACTTACGATTATGCCCATGGTCACAATTGACCCCAATACACCGCCTCTCTGACCATACACGAGCTTACCGCCGGTGTAGCCAATCAATAATGGCAACAGATAAAAAATCATGGATTCCGCAAGTCGAGCCAGAGATGCATCCGGTAACCAGCCATTAGGAACAAAGAGTGCGGTCAAAAATCCCCACGCAATGAAAGCCCCAATGTTAGGCATAACCATGCCACTCAAAAATCGGCCGAATTTTTGAATATTTTGAGTACTTAACTTATTTTTTATAGCACTTTTGACATTCATCCGACTGAGCTCTAATCGTAGTTCACATTTAACGTCTTGATATGCTGTTGCTAAAGTATAGCTTATGGTTCTGACTGAAAAAAAACACGTCTCTTAACCTTCTGGAAGGGCATACCCTGATTTAGAAGACACTCAAAATATGCAAAACATGGGTCAGAGTCTGAGGTATCCCCACGAAAATTTATAAATAAAGTCAAAAGCAAAAGAAAACGCAAATGGTCGCTTCTGCGCCTCCTCGGTAACCGCTCCTGCGTTACTCTCGACAATAGCTCCTGCATTGTTCTACCTTCGCCCATCCATGGGCTCGTACCTCCTGCATCCGTGCAGTCGTGCGCACGCGACATTAGTGCTTCCTTGCACGTCAAAGCTAATGCACGCCAATAAACGCTAAAAAATAACGGATTAACCTACATCTCAAGCTAATCTGGACGTCTACCCAATGCCGGGTCGGACCCGCACATCACATTGATTTCATTAATTATAGAAGCAATTGTGAAGGTCAATAATGACCTTATATGTGCCATTTCGAGGTCGAAATGCGATCCCCAATCCGGGTTCACATATTGCGGTATTGCTTATACGGCTGTTTATCTACCCTGAACCTACCGTCTAATCGAATATATGCGCGATATTCAGGCTGTCTGTGCAGGAATATCAGTAAGTTGCCCGGGTCCGACCCGGTCAGCCAATAGACGCGGGGACCGGCAATCTTTCAATGTGCTGGTGGCTCAATACGCAAAGACGGCATGGCAGGAACCGGCGGACTGAATAGCGCCACCGCCGGTGATGGCAGCATGATCAGAATCGTTGACCAATGGTCATGGGTTGTTGATGTTTCCAGATAGCATCGATATAGTGATTTTGATTCATTGGAATATTTGGCAAGAGGAGAAGACCTATATGCCTGGTGTGTGGTGATGCTTTGTACGATGTATTCCTCAATTTGCTTGATTATGCTGCACGGGGAGCATCCATCACCTGTTCCAGGCGTGGCGCTGACCTGCTTTTCCGGAAAAAGCTGCAATACCCGTATCTGGTTAGCAGGCGATTCAAATTATTCTACGAGGCCGAAGTGTGTCTCGCTGGTCGGGGATATAAAATACTGGAATGTCCGACAGTACGTGACAATCAAAGCCCTGCCAGAGAGCGGTTTCGGTCTACGAGGTGCATGCAGGGTCATGGCGTCGTTCCCCGGAGGAGGGCTGCTATGGTAAAGAAATGATCCGGATAATCAGCAACTGATGTCATTACCTGAAAACGAATGACTGAACAGCCGATGCAAAAGTTTGTGGCACATTACCAGAAGGGAGAACCACGATGAATAATTCCGAAATGATAGACCAACGAAGAATCAGTTTACTGACAAGAGATACAATGGCATTGATCATGGCGGGAGGGCGCGGCAGCCGGCTCAAGGAAATGACTCAATGGCGAGTGAAGCCCGCAGTGTATTTCGGCGGTAAATTTCGCATCATCGATTTTCCGCTGTCAAACTGCATTAATTCCGGTATTCGCCGGATCGGCGTGCTGACCCAGTACAAGGCCCATTCATTGATCCGTCATATCGTGCGAGGCTGGGCTCACTTTAAACCCGAACTGGGTGAATTCATAGACGTGCTGCCCGCATCGCAACGGACCTCGGATGCGTGGTATGCGGGAACCGCTGATTCAATCTACCAGAATCTGGACATCATCGATGTTTACAACCCCAGGTATGTCCTCATCCTGGCAGGTGATCACGTTTACAAGATGGACTACGGGCAGATGATTGCGGCACATGTTCACTCGGGCGCCGCAATGACGGTGGGTTGTATCGAGGTGCCGGTGGACGAAGCTCGCGAGCTTGGCGTCATGGCAGTCGACCAGGACATGAAAGTGACAGGTTTCGCCGAGAAGCCGGAGAATCCTGAGCCGATACCCGGGCGTCCGGAGGAGGCGCTGGCGTCCATGGGTATCTACGTGTTTGATCGTGAATCTCTGTTCAAGGTACTTGAGGAGGATGAGCAGGACCCGGATTCGAGTCGAGATTTCGGCAAGGACATTGTACCCAGGCTGGTGGGCGATGGTCTGGTCCATGCCTATGCTTTCCGGGATCCCGTCAGTGGAGATAAAGGTTACTGGCGAGACGTGGGCACGCTGGATTCTTTCTGGCAGGCGAACCATGAATTAACCGACTTTGATCCGGAGCTGGATCTGTACGATGAAAACTGGCCTATATGGACCTACCAGATGCAGTTACCACCGGCCAAATTCGTGCACAAGGAGCCCGATCGCCGCGGCCTGGCCATGCAGTC
>CBDULX010000034.1:0-18998 GCA_965368175.1 uncultured Gammaproteobacteria bacterium
CGTTTCGTAAATTGTTTGTTCTGTGGCAATCAGGTTTAAAGGCACGTCCCAGGACTCACTGGGTAATTGCGGTACTTTTTGTAAGTCGTGGGCCAGGCCAATGAGATGAGGGCTGTGCCACTGCTTGCGATGTCGGGTGAATTGCAGGCTGCGGTCGTAATAGCCGCCGCCCATTCCCATCCGATTTCCCATTGGATCGAATGCCACCAGTGGCAATAATATCAGGCTAAGTTGACGAGCCCGAATCCATTCGTGGTGAGGAGCTGCCGGTTCCAGAATATTGAAGCGGTTGGCAGTTAATTCAGAGTCTGGTTGATATGGGGCAAAAAAAAGTGATTTACCCATCGGCGGTAAAACGGGTAAAAACACCTGTTTTCCTGAGCGCCAGGCCTTCTCGATAATGAGATGGGGGTCGATTTCCCCATCTTCGGCCAGATAACAGGCAATGCGCCTGCTTCTAAGGAACAGTGGATGTTTGCACAGCTGTTGTGTGAGTAACTGACTATGCTGGTGTTGCTGGTGAGGGCAGAGTTGACGTCGTTGTTGTCTTATTGTTGATCTGAGCGTGTTTCTTTCTGATTTGTCCATAACCGCTCAGGTCAGCAATATGATAGAGGAGGGTGTAACCACAAGTGCCGTAGCGAACCTACGATCCCTGAACCTGAAGTTCAAGTGGGAATTCGCGTTGGAATTTAAGGCTTCCCACACAAGGTGGTATTGCACACCATTCCAGACAGCAGCTTTCCCGGGGCCGAAGATTAAGGCTCAAGGGGTATATAAGTGTGCATACAAACACTGTAGAAACACCCAAAACTTTTAAAACTGTTTCATGCATTAAGCATGATTGATGTCTCCCTGACAAATGTTATTTCAGCAAAAGCTGATATGTATTTCCTTGATATGAATCTATGTTAACTCAATTTCCCGTAGTGCAATATCAATTTTCTTCTGTAAATTACTGACTCGTGAATCCATATCGTCATACTCATCCTTATATGACTGGCTATTTAATAGTTCATGGGCCAGGTTCAGCGCTACCATAATGGCTATTCGCTCAGAACCGATGATGGACCCTTTACTTCGGATTTCATTGAGCTTTTCGTTAAGAAAAGTCGCTGATGCCCTGAGGGATTCCTGTTCATCCGCTGGACAGGCTACCCTGTATTCCTTGTCCATTATTTTGATATTCAGGTTGACTGCGTCGTTTGTCACAAAGAAACCCGTGAATCAGGTGAATTAAGTGGTTTCAAGAGACTTCAGGCGGCCGATCATTTTTTCCACCTGGGTACGAACCTGTTCTTTTTGTTCAATCAGTCCCGAACGGTCGGCTTTAATAGCCTGTAACTCCTGCTTCAGGGCTGCATTTTCTTCAGAGAGCCTGTGTGATAACTCAAGCAAATGCTCTACTTTGGCTTCCAGCGCAGCTATATTTTGTTGTGATTCTTTTTTCATAACGTTAAATATAGTTACAGAACAGAGCAGGGTCAACCAATTCAGCTCATGTTAGAATGTTATTTTTCAAAAATGAGAACCTCGATGATCGAACGTCCCGATTACCAGAGCCTGCAACAGGCCTTGCAGAAGACTGTTGCCGAGATGACTGCAGCCGAATGTCATGGCGCCCTGTGCGGTATTTACTGCGCCAGTGGCAAAATCGAGCTGGAAAAATGGCTGGAACAGATTTTCGAGGAGCTGGATTTAAACAATGTGCTGATAAAGGAAGCTTCTCAGCTACTGGCAGGGTTGTTTAAGAATACCCAGCAGCAGCTCAATGATACGGAGGCCGATTTTCAGTTGTTACTTCCCTCAGATGAGGATTCACTGGAAGCCAGAACTGAAGCACTGGCCGACTGGTGTCATGGTTTCACTTATGGACTGGCCATGGGGGGCTTGAAAAAAGACCATGAATTGCCTGAAGATACAGCGGAAATTATTCGGGATATGACTGAAATCGCCCGTGCCGGCTTTGAAAGCGGCGAAATTACCGAGGCCGATGAAGAAGCCTTCATGCATATCCATGAATATGTACGTATGGGAGTGTTACTGATTACCGAAGAATTGCAGCCCATCGCACACCCAGAAGAGACTCTGCACTGAACAGTGCAGGCTGGAAAGAACTAAACGTAAATTGCGCCCCCCAGGAATAAAAAAATATATGAATGCAAAAATCCATGCCCGACATCGTAAACAACTGATGCGGATGATTGGTGATAACAGTATAGCGATACTGCCCTCCGCTCCGGTGAGAACTCGAAACAGGGATGTTGAATATCCCTATCGTCAGGACAGTGATTTCTTTTATCTGAGTGGTTTCCCTGAGCCAGAAGCGGTGGTGGTGCTGGTGCCCGGGCGTGAGCAGGGCGAATACATCCTGTTCTGTCGTGATAAGGATCTGGAGCAGGAGGTCTGGCACGGACGACGTTATGGTCCAGAAGCGGCCATGACTGATTTTGGTGCTGATGATGCCTTTCCCAGCGATGATATCGACGATATCCTGCCTGGGCTGATGGAGCATTGCGAGCGGGTGTATTACACCATGGGGCTGGATCCCCAGTTCGACAAACGAGTGATGGACTGGGTAAATACCCTGCGTAAATCGGCACGTTCGGGTACCCATGTGCCTTATGAGTTTGTGTCGCTGGATTATCTGTTGCATGACATGCGCCTGTTCAAAAGTCGGGATGAGCTGAGGTTAATGAAAAAAGCTGCCAGTATTTCTGCAGAGGCACACAAGCGGGCCATGAAGTTCTGCAAGCCCGGTGTATTTGAATACCAGCTGGATGCGGAAATTCTCCATGAATTTCAGATGCAGGGCGCAGGCTGGGCCTATCCCAGCATTGTCGGCGGAGGCGCCAATGGTTGTATTCTGCATTACACAGAAAACAATATGCCGTTGAAGGATGGCGACCTGGTATTGATCGATGCCGGAGCCGAGTATCAGGGTTATGATGCCGATATTACCCGTACCTTCCCGGTCAATGGTCGTTATAGCGCGGCCCAGAAAGAAATCTATGAACTGGTGCTGGAAGCCAATTATGAGGCCATCAAGCAGGTGAAGCCGGGTAATCACTGGGACGATCCCCACAAGGAAGCGGTCAAGGTCCTGACTCGGGGCATGGTGGAACTGGGCCTGCTCAAAGGCTCGGTCAACACACTGGTCAAGGAAGAAGCCTATAAAAAATATTACATGCACCGCACCGGTCACTGGCTGGGTATGGATGTGCACGATGTGGGTGACTACAAGGTGGATGAAGAGTGGCGACTGTTGGAGCCCGGCATGGTGATGACCATCGAACCTGGTCTGTATATCCCCCATGGCAGTCGGGGCGCCAAACGCTGGTGGGATATTGGTGTGCGCATCGAAGATGACGTCGTGGTCACCAGTGATGGCTGTGAGGTGCTAACCAATGGCGTGCCGAAGAACGTAGCTGAAATCGAGGCCCTGATGGGTAGTAGCTAAAGCTTGAGCTGATTAAAACCAAGAGCTTTGACGCAGAGACGCAAAGACGCAGAGAATGTTTTATGGGTTCATCTGAAATATGTGTGCCATTAAAAAATATCTACAGTTACTGAAACTTATTGGCATCTAGCATTATTTGTTACAAGTTCGCCTTAGGCGAATTTGTAACTTTATACCCTCTGCGCCTTTGCGTCTCTGCGTCAAAGTTTTTATTTTTTACAATTTTAAATGGATGACTTGATATGATTAATAGCTTCAGGGTGAAGACGAGAGTAAGTTCTTTGCATGACTGATCAGCCGGACAATGTGGAATATGATGTGGTGATTATCGGCGGCGGTATGGTCGGTGCCAGTCTGGCCTGTGCCCTGGTGAATCAGCCCCAGCTGCGGATCGCCGTGGTGGAAGCTTTTCCTTATGACGCTGACAGTCAGCCCAGTTTCGATGACCGGGTGATTGCTCTGAATTACGGTTCCCGTCGTATCTGGGAGGCCATGGGTCTGTGGGATGAGCTGGAGCCACTAATCGAGCCGATCAAAAATATTCATATTTCTGATCGTGGTCGGCTGGGGGCTGCTCGAGTGAATTCTCAGGAAGAACGGGTCGAGGCCCTGGGTTATGTAGTGGAAAACCGTCTGATCGGCCAGTTGCTGATGCAACGTCTGAAAAGTGCCGATCATATCCAGTGGTATTGCCCGGCTGCAATTGAAACCCTGTCCCAGAAGGGTGACCGAGTCGAACTGGGTATTTCTCAGCAACAGTCGATTCGTACAATTTCCTGTCGGTTGCTGGTGGCCGCCGATGGCGCTAATTCCAGAGTCCGAGAACTGTCTGGTTTAACTATGCGTCGTGAGGATTACCAGCAGGCGGCCATCATCACTAATGTGGAAACCGAAAACCCCCATCAGGGAACTGCCTATGAGCGGTTCACCGATTCAGGTCCCCTGGCTTTTTTACCTATGACCAAACAGCGATCAGCGGTGGTGTGGACAGTCAATCTTTCGGATATGGAACGGGTGATGGCAATGGCTGACGACGAATTCATGGCCGAGCTGCAGGACCGCTTTGGTTACCGACTGGGATATATTCGGAAGGTCGGGGTACGCACTGCCTATCCACTGGCTTATGTTGAAGCTGAGCAGCTGGTAAAAGGTCGGGTGGTGATAATTGGCAATGCCGCGCATACCCTGCACCCGGTGTCTGGTCAGGGTTATAATCTGGCCTTGCGTGATGTGGCGGAAATAGCCGAGTTGATAGCTTCAGCGGAAGACCCTGGTCATGAGTTGTTACTGGCCGAGTATGCACGTAAGCGTCGCGAAGATATGCAACGGGTATATCACTTCACCGATGGTCTGGTAAAAATATTTTCCAATAATTTTTCACCCCTGGCCCATAGCCGGGCAGCGGGATTAATTATGGTGGATTTATGGCCGGCATTGCGTCATTTGCTGGCGCGTCAAAGCATGGGGTTACTGGGTCGTATGGGTAAAATGTTACGCAGGATGCCGTTATGACAGATAGCAGCCACTATGATGTTCTGATCGTTGGCGGCGGAATGGTCGGACTGACGCTTGCCTGTGCTCTGGGGCAAAGTCACTCGGCATTGAAGCTTGCAGTGGTAGAGGCGCAGGAAGCCGGCGAAGTGGATGAAGAGTATGACCTGCGGGTGTCTGCCATCAGTCGAGCATCACAACAGGTGTTTCGAAACCTGGGAGCCTGGTCTGGTATCGAATCCAGACGACTGTGTGCTTTCGAGCATATGCATGTCTGGGATGCCACCGGTGACGGTGAAATACATTTCGATGCGGCCAATCTTGGGGTGGATGCCCTGGGTCATATCGTGGAAAACCGGGTTACCCAGGCGGCACTGCTGGAACGCCTTAAGACATTGGGCAATGTGGACTGGATCTGTCCGGTTGAGGTTGATGATATCGATTATCAGCCCCAGAACAGCAAGCTGACACTGGCCGATGGGCGAATATTGCAGGGGCGTCTATTGATTGGTGCCGATGGCGCCCATTCAGGAGTTCGGCAGGCTGCGGCCATTGAGCTTGATACGGCAGCCTATCACCAGAAAGCAGTGGTGTGTGTAGTGGAATCTATGCAGCCGCATCAGCACACCGCCTGGCAAAGGTTTTTGCCCACCGGCCCACTGGCCTTCCTGCCATTGGGCGACGGTCGATGCTCCATAGTCTGGTCAACCACTGAGCAACAGGCCGATGAACTGGTGGCGCTGGATGATGTCACGTTTATAAAGCAGCTGGAACAGGCCTTTGATCGTAAGCTGGGTGCCGTTAAGGCCGTTGGTCCCAGAGTGGCATTTCCTCTGGTTCGGCGCCACGCTCAAAACTATGTGAAGTCGGGACTGGCATTGATTGGGGATGCGGCACACACCATCCACCCACTGGCTGGCCAGGGTGTTAATCTGGGTATTATGGATGCGGCCAGTCTGGCCGAAGTCGTTCTCAGGGCTGAACAGCAACGTCAGGATTTTGCCAGTTATGGCAATTTGCGAAAGTTTGAGCGTTGGCGACGAGGCGAAAACAGCATGATGATGTTCAGCATGAGCGGATTCAAAAATCTGTTTAGCAATGATCGAGCAGAGCTCAGTATGCTGCGTAATCTGGGCCTGAGCCTGGTGAATAAACTGCCACCGGTAAAACATCGGATTATGCGCCATGCCATGGGGCTGGAAGGGGACCTGCCGGAACTGGCAAAGATCATCGGCTGGTAGAAATAGCCGATTCGGCTTCCCGAAATAATCTCAGTCTCATTAATCCAATGATGACTCACTGGAATATTACATAGCTTCACATACTAAATAATGCTGTTTCGTCCGGTTAGTGCGACCCTGATGCGGGTACTCGGCTTTATATGATTTTAATTATACTGCTCGATAAACGCTTCAATCATTTTTTGACTGACCCGCCCCAGTTTAGCGGCCAGCATTTCGCCTTCCGGATTAAAAAGAATGGTCGTTGGAAGGCCGGCAATGCGACTATCGTAAGGTAGGCTCAGGCTGTTTTGATCGCCCAGTAAGATCGGAAACCGGATATTATTCTGGCTAACGAATAACCGAACATCGTCAGTTTTGGCCCTTCCCATATCGGGGAAACTTACAGCCATACCTACCACAATGGCATCACGGTCTTTGTGTTGATCATGAAATTTCTGGAGTTCTGGCATTTCTTTACGGCAGGGCAGGCACTGCGGGGCCCAGATATTTAAAACCAGCCATTTGCCTTTGCCTATGTATTTTTTCAACGCCTGCGGTTGTCCGTCCAGGTCTTCAAGCACCACGTCTCTATTGTCATCTGCAATGCTGATGCTGGAAAAACTGAACATCAATAAAGCGTATATTGGAAAATGAGCTGCTTTCATGCTGGCTTTTATCTCGATTGAATTCAAATCAGGCTTCTGTTTCAGGCGCAGCTTATAGTAACTCGAATCTAGTGGTACAGGGTTTCAACTGAGCTGAAAAGGCCATTTATATCGCCAGTTAATTCTTCAAATTGGAATTTTTTATTTGCGAAGCCGAACAGGTCTGGTTTATAGTTCGCGGCTCCATCTCATAGGTCGTGGGAGAGAGCAGCTAAAAACCCCAGCCGGTGTTTACCGGTTGATTCGAAACAGGTGATGAAAACCACCTGTATCAGGCTGCCACCGAAGGCGCAACCGCCCGGAAACGCTCAGGTATCAGGACTGCGACCTAATGCTTATCAAGCTAGATGGCTCTGGAGAGCGGCCAACAGGCCCACCGAAGGGGAAGAGCAGACTCAGTCTGTTATATCTCTCAGGTTACAGGACAGAGGGGCACACATTGAACATCAATGGAGCTAGCCCATGAGTCAGAAAACACCACTTTATGACAGCCATATCAAATACGGCGGTAAAATCGTTGATTTTGCTGGCTGGGAAATGCCGATCCATTATGGCTCCCAGGTTGAGGAGCATCATCAGGTGCGCCAGGATGCTGGTATGTTCGATGTGTCCCATATGACCGTGCTCGACCTGAAGGGCGACTCGGTTATTCCATTCCTGCAATATCTGCTGGCCAATGATGTTTCCAAACTGAAAATTAAAGGCAAAGCCCTGTACAGCTGTATGTTAACCGAGAAGGGCGGAGTGATCGATGATTTGATTGTTTACTTTATGAGCAATGACTGGTTCCGTATGGTGGTCAATGCCGCCACCCGTGACAAGGATATTGCCTGGATCACCAGGCAGGCGGCCCAGTTCAGTGTCGAAGTGGATGAAAAGCCCCTGGCCATGATTGCCGTACAGGGGCCCCATGCCCGTGAAAAAGCGGTTCAGGCTCTACCCGTAGATGTCGGGCAGATGGCGGCAGACCTCACCCGGTTCCAGGGACTGGACAGTGGAGAGTGGTTCGTCGGTCGTACGGGCTACACCGGTGAGGACGGATTTGAAATTATGCTTCCGGAAGAAGAAGCGGTCGCTTTATGGGATGCCCTGGCTGATGCCGGGGTAAAACCCTGCGGTCTGGGTGCCCGGGACACCCTTCGTCTGGAAGCCGGCATGAACCTGTACGGAACGGATATGGACGAATCTACATCGCCGCTGATTTCCGGACTGGGCTGGACCATCGCCTGGGAACCGGCGGAGCGTAACTTTATTGGCCGTAGTGCGCTGGAAGCAGAAAAACAGACCGGGGTTGCCCAGAAACTGGTGGGCCTGGTGCTGGAGGACAAAGGTGTGCTGCGCAGTCACCAGAAAGTGATAGTGGAAGCAGTCGGTGAAGGAGAAGTCACCAGTGGCACCTTCTCGCCCAGCCTGAAACAGGCTATCGCCATGGCCCGTGTGCCGGCGGCAACTACAGATAAATGCCAGGTCGACATTCGCGGTAAATTACTGAATGCACGAGTGGTAAAGCCGGTATTTTTCCGTGAAGGAAAATCCTGTCTTTAATAGGCCTATATTTCGACGCGTTTGACATTATACTAGCCTGCAAGAACACTGCGTAAGCAACAAAAAACTGCAATGAAATTACTTGAGGGGATCAACCATGAGTGAAATTCCAACTGACCTGAGATACACCAAATCACACGAGTGGGTACGTACCGAAGAAGACGGCACCCTGACGGTAGGCATCACCGATCATGCCCAGGAAGCGCTGGGAGATCTGGTTTATATTGAACTGCCGGAAGTCGGTGCTGAGATGTCAGCTGAAGAGGCATGCTGTGTTATTGAGTCAGTGAAAGCCGCCTCGGATATTTACATGCCTATCAGCGGTGAAATTGCCGAAGTTAACGAAGCTCTGGAGGATGAGCCGGAAATCGTCAACAAATCCGCTTATGACGAGGGCTGGATTTTTAAGGTTATTCCATCCGATAAAGATGAGCTGGGTCAGTTGATGGACTCCAACGCTTATGAAGCCGAGCTTGAAGAATAAGTTTTGAAATTGAGTAGTAATTAATCATGCCTTTTATACCCCATACAGACGAAGAGATTCGAGACATGCTGTCGGCCATTGGTGTCGACAGCATCGAGAATTTATTTGATGAAATTCCAAAATCCCTCAGAATCCAGGGGCTGGATAAGGTGCCTACGGGTATCAGCGAAATGGAAGTGGCCCGACTGATGTTCGATCGTGCTGCTGAAAATGGTCAGCCGGTCTGTTTTCTGGGTGCGGGTGCCTACGATCATCATGTCCCTTCGGCTGTGTGGCAGATTGCTACCCGTGGCGAATATTACACTGCATATACTCCGTATCAGGCGGAAGCTTCACAGGGTACCCTGCAGCTGATTTATGAATTCCAGAGCATGATGACCGCATTGAACGGTATGGATGTATCCAATGCTTCGCTTTACGACGGCGCCTCCGGTCTGGCAGAAGCTGTGCTGATGGCTGTACGTGCTAACCGTAAGTCTAAATCTCGAAAAATCCTGATGCCCCGTACCTTGAATCCAGTGTATAGCAGGGTGACGCACAGCATCGTCAAACATCAGAACATAGAACTGGAAGAGCTGCCCTATGATCCAGCTTCAGGGCTCACCCTGATGGATAAGCTGAAGGACTACGAAGGCGAAGACATTACGGCACTGGTGATTTCCCAGCCCACCTTCTTTGGGACACTGGAAGATGTCGATGCTCTCACTAACTGGGCTCATAATAATGGAGCACTGGTGATAGCGGTGGTTAACCCTTTGAGTCTGGCCATGTTGAAACCACCGGGTGAATGGGGTGATACGGGAGTTGATATCGCCTGTGGTGATGGTCAGCCTCTGGGCGCGACGCTGTCTTCCGGTGGACCCTATTATGGATTTATATGCTGCAAGCAGGCTTATGTGCGGCAGATGCCTGGTCGTATTGTGGGGCGAACTGTGGATCTGGATGGCAAGGAAGGATTCGTGCTCACTCTACAGGCCCGTGAGCAGCATATCCGTCGTTCCAAAGCGACCTCGAACATCTGTACCAATCAGGGCCTGGTAGTAACGGCATCCACTATTCATATGGCCATCATGGGGCCTTATGGTTTGCAACAGGTCGCCACTCAGTGCCATAACAATACCCGCCAGCTGGTTGAAAAATTAACCTCTATCAAGGGGGTGAAGGCCGCATTTGGCACTGCTTATTTTCACGAAGCAGTATTACAGCTGGATAAGCCGGTGTCAGAGGTACTGGAAAAACTGGAACAGGCCAATATTCTGGGCGGCTATGACCTGTCTGACGATTACCCTCAGCTGGGTAATGCCCTGCTGGTATGTGCAACCGAATTGCGCAGCGAATCGGATATTGAACAATATGTCGGCCAGCTGACCGCAATCATGGGTGAATAATTATGTTGATTTTTGAACATTCAGCCAGAGGTCGCAAAACACGACATCAGGCGCCAGAAGTAAATCTTGAAGTGAGCGATATTCCCCTGTCTTTATTGCGTCAACAGCCCGCCGGTTTACCGCAAGTTTCAGAAGGGCAGGTGGTGCGTCATTATACGGCGCTGTCACAGAAAAACTTTGCCATCGATACCCATTTTTACCCACTGGGTTCCTGCACCATGAAGTACAACCCAAGGGTGTGTAATTCCACCGCCATGATGCCGGGTTTTGTCTCCCGTCATCCATTGGCGAGCAATAATTTCAGTCAGGGTTTCATGGCCTGTATCTATGAATTACAGGATATGCTGTGCGAAGTCACTGGCATGAGTGGTTTTTCTCTCACGCCCATGGCCGGAGCTCAGGGTGAGTTTGCCGGTGTGGCCATGATCCGTGCTTATCACGATGCCAACAATGACATTGACCGCAGGGAAATCCTGGTGCCCGATGCGGCCCATGGTACCAACCCGGCCACGGCCACCATGTGTGGTTTCACTGTGAAAGAAATCCCCACGCTGGCGAATGGCGATGTGGATATAGATGCACTGAAAGCGGCGGTGGGGCCTCAAACCGCGGGCCTGATGTTGACCAATCCATCGACACTGGGTGTATTCGAGCGCAACATCGAAGCTATCGCAAAAATTATTCATGCAGCCGGTGGGTTGCTTTATTACGATGGCGCCAACCTGAATGCCATTCTGGGTAAGATCCGGCCTGGCGATATGGGCTTTGATGTTATCCATTCCAATTTGCATAAAACCTTTTCCACACCCCATGGTGGAGGCGGTCCGGGTTCCGGTGCTATTGGTGTGTCGAAACGTCTTAAGCCCTTCCTGCCTATACCCATGGTGACCAGGGATAATGATCAGTACCGTTGGCTGACCGAGGCGGATTGTCCGCAGAGTATTGGTTTTTTGAGTGCCTTCATGGGCAATGCAGGCGTATTGTTGCGGGCCTATGTGTATATGCGCCTGCTGGGTCGTGAAGGCATGCAGCGGGTGGCCGAGTTTGCCACACTGAATGCCAACTACATGATGGCCGAGTTAAAAAAACGAGGTTTCCAGGCGGCAATTCCCGATCGTTATGCGTCTCATGAATTTATTATTACCCTGAAGAAGCAGTCCAGGGAATACGGAGTCAGCGCAATGGATTTTGCCAAGCGACTGCTGGATCTTGGTTATCACGCACCAACCACCTATTTTCCTTTGCTGGTACCGGAATGTCTGCTGATCGAGCCCACCGAAACTGAAGCCAGGGAAGCGCTGGATGGCTTCATAGAGGCTATGGTTCAGATACAGCTAGAAGCCGAAACCGATCCAGATTTATTACACGGTGCGCCTTATACCCTGCCGGTGAAACGGCTGGATGAAGTACGGGCCGCCAAACAGTTAGACCTTGCGTTCAAGCTGGCTGACTAAGCGAGGTTAGCGGCAGATTTTAAAATGGCATACAGCGGCAATACAGGCATTAAAAGAATTGTAATGGCCGGTCTTTATTCGTGGCAGGGAATAAGGGCGGCGTTCAAACATGAAGCGGCTTTCCGACAGGAGCTTCTGCTGGCCATAGTGCTGCTACCGCTGGCATTCTGGCTGGGTGATACAGGCATGGAAGTTGCCCTGATGGTGGCCTGCGTGGTGCTGGTGCTGATTGTCGAAATAATCAACTCGGCCATAGAGGCAGTGGTTGATCGATTTGGTATGGAGCAGCATGAGCTTTGTGGGCGTGCCAAGGATATGGGCTCTGCTGCAGTTCTATTTTCTTTGATTAACCTGGCGCTGGTCTGGGCACTGGTTCTTTTCTATTAGCGGTTCCATGGTTTAATTTGTAACTACCTGGTTACGTCCGTTTTCCTTAGCCTTGTATAAAGCAATATCAGCACGATTGAGTAGTGATGTAATACTGTCATCTTTATTGCGGAACTGGGTCACTCCAAAGCTGCAGGTAACCTGGCCAACCTTATCAAAGGTATGTTCAGCGACCGCCTGACAAAGGCGTTCTGCGTGATGCTGTGTATTTTCAAGATTGGCATTCTGTACCAGAATAATAAATTCTTCACCGCCGTAACGGGCAAAAATATCCGATGATCGATTACGACTGGTCACCAGCTTACAGAAATCTATTAGAACTTTATCCCCTGCCTGATGACCAAACTGGTCATTGATACGCTTGAAATAATCTATGTCCATGCTAATAATTGAAAACAGACCGCCATATCGGTTGGCGCGATCTATTTCAGTTTCCAGAAAATGATTGAACTGCATGCGGTTGTAAATGCCAGTTAAGCCATCAATGGTGGCAATTTCAACCAGGGTATGGCTCAGAATCCGGTTTTTCGCTAGCAGGTAACCAAAAAAGATTCCGGCAATAACCGGAACATAAAAGTTGATCAGCTGTATATCGCCATGGATGGTAACTGAATGTAGAACTTCAAGTACTGATGTCAGTATGCTGGACAGAAAGATGTAGTAGATGTAAATCCAGACCTGTTGTTGTTCTTTGTTTAAAGCCATTTCTATGTTTATGTCCTGAGCACTGTTGTTTAATAGTATAGTTACAATTTTAAACAATTTAATAATAGCGTTCTGGAGGAAATAATGAAAATAATTCCATTAATTCTGTTTTTATTGTTTTTTATCGGTCAGGCTCAGGCCAGGCAGCTTGAGGATGTGGAGTTTGAAGAGCAATTATCGCTCACAGCTGATGATTCACCGTTAAAGCTTAATGGTTTGGGTATTCGTTATAAATTCTTTTTTAAAATTTATATTGCGGCACTTTATGTGGAGAAACTTACTCACAAGGCGGATGATTTGATCAACGCTAAAGGCGCTAAACGAATACAAATGTATTTTTTGTATGATGAAGTGACTAAAGAAAAGCTGGTGAATGGCTGGCTGGAAGGTTTCCAGAATAATTTAGGTGAACAGGAGTTTCAGGATTTAGAGTCTCGTATAGAACAGTTTAATGCTATGTTTGAAACTGTTAACAGGGGCGACCAGATTTTGCTGGACTATTTGCCGGCTAAAGGCACCCGGGTGACGATTAAAAATAAGCTCCGCGGTGTGATCGAGGGTGCAGATTTTTATGCGGCTTTAATGAAAATCTGGCTGGGCGATTCGCCGGTGAAACAAGATCTGAAAAATGCCATGCTTGGGATAGAAGACGACTTCTAGCGAACCTCTGATTAGGTCTGGGCGCTTTTAGTTAGTATAAAACAATCACGAATTGATCAGAGGTTCCCTAGGCTATTGTCATTAATGCCGATTGAATGGCTTCTGAATCCTGGTAGATGGCATCCAGTAGTTGAGATAGTGTTTCATTAACATCATTGAGTGATGATACCGAGTTCAACTGCAATAAATAGAGTGCAGCATTGCAACTGGCAAAATAGCTGGCGGGTTGTTCGTTGTTCCGATGCATAGAAGAAAGATCAAGGGTTTTTTCAATATCCAGTTGTGCCATGTGTTCGGCATTCAGTTCCATTTCCTTCAGGTTGTTACCAGTCTCTACGGCCAGGCCATTGTTCAGGGCTATTACTTCATTATTTAGTAGACGCCTGGAGTCGCGTAATGGCTCAATTATAGCTTGCCAGGGCTGGGCTACCGCTATCAATTGCCGGATGTTGTCTGAGCTTAGTTTCACTCTGTTGTCACCGGCCCAGCAACAGTACAGCAACAGATTTACATCAGTTTTATAGCCGTTCTGCAGGGCCAGGCAGGCCTGTTCAACTCCTGGAATTTGATACACCTGAATCGAGTAATTCCAGAATTCACTGTCGGGGAAATTCATATTTTTAAGTTCTAGCTACTTACAGGTTAGACATTAAGACTAGTCAATTTTTATCAGGATGTCAGTTTATGGGCGGCCTGAAACAGCATTTTTTTATCCACCACCCCAGTGAAAACCTCTTTACCTATGACACAAGTCGGAACGCTTCGGGCCTGTATTGCCCCTGCATATTGTAGATAGGGCAGCAGGGCTCGTGGAGTTGCTTCAGCAGGCCCGTCTGCATGAGGGTCACTCCAGGCTTCTGCAATTATTGAATTGGGGATATCATATTGACTGGCGATGTCGCGTAAGACCTGCTCATCACCTATGTTGAGGCCGTCGACGAAGTAAGCTTCGAACAGGCGATCATGTAGTGGGTAAAAATATTCAGCACCCAGTAACTTGGCCTGTTCCGCCAGTAGCAGGGCCTTTCTGGAATTGGCGCAGACGGTGTAATCGGATAGCTGTATGTTCTCTTCTACCGCCAGTCGCTTCAGATTAGTGATCAGGCTGTTCCAGGTATCTTCGGAATAATTCAGCATAGCCACCGGTTGTCCTTCGACCGGAGTATCCGGATGGATTTCAACCAGGCACCAGTTGATTTTTAAATTATATTCATCACGCAGGCTATTTAAACGTCGATGACCAACGAAACAAAATGGACAGATATAATCGCTGATTACCGATATTTTTAATTCTGGTTTGCTGTGTACAGCCATGATAATTCCAGTCAGTCGTTAGTCAGACAATAATCTGACTGGCTGCCAGATGCAATTATTTCGACTCAATCCATAACCAACGATTCAGCTTGGGCTATTATTGGGATAATCGATTGCTTCAGGTATGACATGAAACATTTAATGCTTATTTTTGTGTTGTTGCTGCCCCATGCGCCTTTACAGGCCAGGGATTTCGAAAATGCTTATGCAGTGTATGCCGCAGGCTCTAAAACCTGTAGTCAGTATCTGGCTGCTGAAAAGCAGGGCGGGGCCGATTATGACTATTTTATCAACTGGTTGATCGGGTACTTCTCAGCGTTTAATGTCATTATGCCCAATACCTACGATATTCTGGGTGAGAATGAGTTTTCTATGGTACAGACCTGGCTCAATGATCACTGCACCAAGTTCCCCAGGGAGCCGTTCGTCAATGCTACGGCCAGAGTCACCGAAGTATTATACCCGACCCGCTATCAATCCAGCCTGAAAAATCCCAGCCCTGCTCCTTCGAACGAAGCGAGCCAGACCAGGCAGCCTGTGCCAGAACGTAAATTCAGTGATATAAAAATCCGCTAGTCTAAAAACTACCTTTAAACGGCCAAAGATTAACCATACTGGCCATAGTACTCCGCTGGCAGATAAGGGGCGATTACAGGGTTTTAATCAGCCACAATTAATGCTCAGTGCGACCGCTTATGTTTCTGTTGTGAGCGATGGCGAGGTTGGGAAGATTTATGGGAGGCTTTTTTTCTGCTGCTGTGGTGTCGTTCAATTTTGGCAGGGGGCTTAAGTTCGAGCAGCAGCTCTGAGGTCACCGGCAGATTGGGAATGCTGTGGCCGATATATTCCTCAATTTCTGGCAGGGTGTGTGCGTAGTCTTCACAGGCAAAACTGATAGCGTGACCGCTGGCTCCGGCACGGGCAGTCCGACCAATGCGATGTACGTAGTCTTCTGCCATCTGAGGCATGTCATAATTGAATATATGGCTGACTTCAGGAATATGCAGGCCGCGGGCGGCAACATCGGTGGCGACCAGGATATTGAATTCACCGTCCTGAAATTTTTTCAACAGTGTCTGACGTTTCTTCTGAGGTATATCTCCGGATAACAATGCTGAAGGCAGGTCATTGCCTTTGAGCCAGGCAAAGATAGTTTCAGCAGTGCGCTTGGTGTTGATGAAAATTATGCTGCGTGCAGGGTGTTCGGTTTTTATTAATCCAATTAATAAAGGTATTTTTTCATTATTGGCCGGGTAGTAGACCCGTTCTTCTATTTTATCGGCGGTGCGTTTCTCCGCTTCGATCGTTACCTGCTGGGGGTTATTCATCTGTTCATAAGCCAGTTCCTGCACTCGGTAGGACAGGGTGGCGGAGAATAGCATACTGAGTCTTTGTTCAGGGGGTGGGCAGTGGCGAATTAGATAGCGAATGTCCTTGATAAAACCGAGATCGAACATGCGGTCGGCCTCGTCCAGTACCAGTGATTGAATGGCTCGTAAATCAAACACATGCTGTTTGAAGTAATCGATCAGCCGTCCCGGGGTGCCAATCAGTATGTCTATTCCCTGAGTAAGCATATTCCGTTGTTTGTCATAATCGGTGCCTCCATATACCAGGCCCAGGCTGAGCCCGGTATGTTGACCAATCAGCATGGCATCTTTGTGGATCTGTATCGCAAGCTCTCGTGTGGGCGCCAGAATAAGAGCTCTGGGCTGGTTGCGGCGACGTTTATCTGAGGCCGCATGGTTCAGGAGGTGATGGTACAGTACTGCCAGGAAGGCGATGGTTTTCCCGGTGCCGGTTTGTGCCTGTCCGGCTATATCCTTGCCCTGCAACCCTATGGGCAGGGTTTCTGCCTGAATTGGTGTGCACTGTATGAAACCAGCCTCTGTAAGGCCTTTAAGCATGCTTGATTCGAGGGGGAAATCGCTGAATTTTTGATCCGTTAAATGTGTGCTCATATTCTCTGTAATATTGGGGTTTTACCTAATCTACTATGTAAAGCCGATAAAGTCCCACATTTTCATGATTTTCTGACAGCTGTATTTTGTTGATATAACTCAGCATTCGACGATATTTCTGTGCTGTCAGGTGCTAAAATCATCCTGTAAAAACCCGCGGGCTGGAAAAACTTGCCGTTATGCTGTACAAAGTCAATAAAATAGCTAATATGTAACTTACGATATTAACAATTAGTCATAAAATATTACCCAAGCCCGTCCTTATCCATTCCTGAGTTTCCCTAGGTCAATTTATTTTATAATGGATATATGCGGGCCTCATGCTAAATCTGGAGGCTATGCAAGGTGAGTGGAATTGTTCATGTATCTGATGACAGTTTTGAAAATGATGTAATCAATTCAGACGTTCCTGTACTGGTTGATTACTGGGCTGACTGGTGTGGTCCATGTAAAATGATTGCGCCGATCCTGGAAGAAATTGCCAGTGAATATGATGGTAAAGTCAAAGTAACTAAATTGAATATCGATGAAAATCCTGGAACACCGCCTAAATACGGTATTCGTGGAATTCCAACTCTGATGTTATTTAAGGGTGGTGACGTGGAAGCGACCAAAGTCGGTGCACTGTCTAAATCCCAGCTGACTGCATTTCTGGACAGTAATCTATAGGATTGTGAGCAGGTCGTTTATAACTGGACGACCTGCTGCAATCGTGTTAGAGTGCTTTTTGTCAATGCGTGCCAGCGCAAAATTGATGTAGCTTTAATAGGTCGTTCCGACCTGAAAAACTCAACCAAGAATTAATAATCCATCCATACACTTTTTTTAATCCTAATCCTTTCTGAATTTTTTCATTATGAATCTTACTGAACTCAAAACAAAATCCCCTTCTGAACTTGTTGAAATTGCCCAATCCATGCAACTGGAAAATCTGTCCCGGGTGAAGAAACAGGACATTATTTTTGCAATACTAAAAGCCCATGCCAAAAATGGCGAAGATATTTCTGGTGATGGTGTACTGGAGATACTCCAGGATGGCTTTGGCTTTCTCCGATCTGCCGACTGTTCTTACCTGGCCGGTCCGGATGATATTTATGTTTCCCCCAGTCAGATTCGACGATTTGGATTAAGGACCGGTGATACCATGGCCGGTAAGATACGGCCACCTAAAGATGGTGAGCGTTATTTTGCCATGCTCAAGGTTGATTCCATCAACTATGACACGCCGGAGAGTGCTCGCAACAAGGTGGCTTTTGAAAATCTGACGCCCCTGCATCCTCAGGAGCGTTTAAAAGTTGAACGCGGTAATGGCAGCACCGAAGATATCACCGCCCGCATCATTGACCTGGTCGCACCCTTCGGCAAGGGTCAACGTGGATTGATTGTGTCGCCACCGAAAGCCGGTAAAACCATGATGTTGAGTAATCTGGCACAATCCATCGCATCCAATCACCCTGACTGTTACCTGATTGTGCTGTTGATCGACGAACGTCCTGAGGAGGTTACGGAGATGCAACGGATGGTGTGTGGTGAAGTGGTGTCCAGTACCTTCGATGAGCCCGCCAGTCGACATGTTCAGGTGGCCGAAATGGTTATTGAAAAAGCCAAGCGCCTTGTAGAGCATAAAAAAGATGTGGTTATTTTACTGGATTCAATTACCCGTCTGGCACGTGCCTATAATACTGTGATCCCGTCATCCGGTAAGGTGCTCACCGGTGGTGTTGATGCTCATGCCCTGCATCGTCCCAAGCGTTTCTTTGGTGCCGCTCGTAATATTGAAGAAGGTGGCAGCATTACCATTCTGGCCACTGCACTGGTCGATACTGGCTCCAAGATGGACGAGGTTATTTACGAAGAATTCAAGGGTACAGGTAATATGGAAATCCATCTGGATCGCCGAATTGCAGAGAAACGTATTTATCCTGCAATTAATGTAAATCGTTCCGGTACTCGTCGTGAAGAATTACTAACAGCACAGGATGAGCTGCAGATGATGTGGGTGCTGAGAAAAGTGCTGCATCCAATGGACGAGTTGAGCGCCATGGAGTTTATGCTGGAAAAACTTCAGTCCACCAAAACCAATGATGAGTTTTTCGATTCCATGAAACGCACCTAAGCGTTTTCATAAAAAAGCAGGCCTGGCCTGCTTTTTTATTGCCTGAATGATGGTTATGAAATGCCAGAAAAAGTCGTAATAGCGTCCTCATTGTTTTGAATCTTCAGGGTCTTTTTTGAACTGTCCATTATCAGGGAACCTCTGA